>NZ_JBIUAP010000005.1:0-59205 GCF_044547525.1 Promicromonospora sp. NPDC052451 | reverse complement strand
GGCGTCTTTGTCCACGAGTTCGGTCCGCTGCGGTACCCGCACCAACGACTTCGGTCCGTTGTCGCGAGTTCGGCCCATCTGTGGACCGAACTCGCGACAACGGACCGAAGTGAAGAGGCTCAGTCCATCAAGAGACCGAACGAGCCCGCCGGGAGGGCCGTCAGGAGCCCGGCACGCCTCCGACCTTCTCGCCCGGCTGGTACTCGCCGTCCTGGACCTTCGCCCAGAACTCGCCGGTCTTCGTGTCGTCCAGCAGCACGGCGGAGGCGCCGGTGGGCGTCCGGTAGCCGATCGTGGCGATCGGCGGGGTGCCGGTCACGCCGTCGTCGCCGTTGGCGGTCCGGAAGGCCAGGCCGAGCATCGCGATGTCGATGATGCCGCTGTCGGTGTCGGTCACCACGGCCGCCAGGCCGGCGTCGGCGAGGCCCACCTGGTTCACCGGGTTGAGCAGCACCGCGGGGTCCGCGACCTTCTTGCCGATCTGCGCGATGACCTGCTGCTGACGCTCGGCGCGGCCGATGTCGCCCTTCGGGTCGGCGTAGCGCATCCGGGAGAACGCCAGCGCCGTCTTGCCGTCCGCGACGTGGCAGCCCTTGGTCCACTTGAGCTTCGACTTCACGTCGTGCACGTCGTAGTCGAGGCACAGCCGCACGCCGCCGACGGCGTCCACGACGCCCGAGACGCCGCCGAAGCCGACCTCGACGTAGTGGTCCACGGTGAGCCCGGTGAGCGTCTCGACGGCCTTGACCAGCATCGGCGCGCCGCCGTAGGAGTATGCGGCGTTGATCTTGTTGCTCCCCGAGCCGTCGGGCATCTCCGCCCAGGTGTCGCGCGGGATCGAGATGAGCGCCACCGGCCCCGACCGCGGCTTGTGCAGCAGCATGATCGTGTCCGTGCGGGCACCCGACGTGGAGTCGTCGATGCCGCCGCTGCCGCGTGCGTCCGAACCCGCGAGGAGGTACGTCGTACCGGGCGTTCCCTCGGCGCCCGACAGCGCCTCGACGTGCTGGATCTTGCCGTTGGCCCAGATCAGGAGGCCGATCGGCCAGGCGAGCACGGCCAGCAGCACCAGCACCGCGATGACGCCGGCCACGCGGCCCTTGCGGATGCGGATGTTGCCGCCGCCACGGCCGCGACCGCCCGAGGCGAGCGCACCGGCGGGGTAGTTCCCGCCACGGCCGCCGCCACCGCCGGCGGCGGGACGCGGCGCGCTGCGTACCGGCGTCGGACGGACGGGGCCTGCGCTCGCGCGGACCGGTCGGCCCGGCGGGATGGACTGCGGGGGCTGACCGCCGCCCCCCGGCGGCACCGCCCGCGGCGGGATGGACCGGGGCGGGGCCCCGGCCTCGTTCCGCGCGGGCATCCCCGACCGCCGCGGCGGGACGGGCGGGGGAGTGTTGCGCTGGCCGGACACCGGTACCTCCCGGGAGGACTGTCTACGGATTCGTGGTTCGCTACGGCCCCCGTCGGAGCCTTCCGGCCGTCCGATGCGGTGAGCACCCCCGACGCCGGGGATCCCGACGCCTGGCGTCTCCGCGTTCGCGGGGCCGCCCTTGCTCGGCGCCGCGCCCGGGAGGGTCCGCGGACGCTCGCCCGTGTCACCCACCGGGATGGCGTCGTCCGCGCCCGGCCGCCCGCTCGCGCCCTGGGGCGTGAAGCTGGGCGGTATCCGGACGCGCGTCACGTCGTCGTCGGCCTCGCGGGCCGAACGGTTCGACGTCCTGGGATCTGACATGGCTAACCGCAGACCTTGGTGGTGTCAGCGCCGGTGAAGGCCTCTTCGCCGGCCTGCTTGATCACGGTGGACGACGGCGCGGGCTCGGGCGTGCCGGCCCCGGCGTCCGTGCCCGTCTCCGTGCCCGTCTCCGTGTCGTTCTCGCCCGCGGCGCCCTCGCCGTCCGTGCCGCCCGCGGACGGGGACGCCGACGGCGATGCCGACGCCGCGGCCGGGTCGTAGTCCAGGGGCCGGTCGTGCTTGACGTTGTCCCACAGGGTCGTGGCCTCGTCCGTCCACACCACGTTCGCCGCGTTGTTCGGGTCGTACACGTTGGGGACGGTCATGAACGTGATCGTGTCAGGCCGTACGTTGCGCATCGAGTAGGCCAACCCGGCGAGTCCGTCGATGCTGGCCAGCTCCTCGTTCATGGTGAGGGAGCCCGTCACCGCGTTGAGGAACCCGAGCGTCTTGGAGGGGTTGGTCAGCACCTCCTGGCTCAGCACCTTGCGGGCGAGCGACGCCATGACCTCCTGCTGCCGGCCGATGCGGCCCAGGTCGGACCCGTCGCCGAGGCCCTGGCCGGTCCGGGCGCGGGCGTAGTCGAGTGCCTTCACACCCTTGAGGAGGTGCGTACCGGGCTCCAGGGACAGGTGGTTGGCCTTCTCCGAGTAGATGGCCTCCTCGACGCACACCTCGACCCCGCCCACGGCGTCGATCATCGAGGAGAAGCCGGCGAAGTCGACCACGATGAAACCGTCCATGAAGACGCCGGTGAGCGACTCGATCGTCTTGACGGTGCACAGGGCGCCGTCGGCGACCCCGCCACCGGCCTGCACGCCCTGGGAGAACGCGGCGTTGAACTTGGTGCCGTACAGCTCGGCGGTGGTCGCTCCCTCCTCGGTGGTGCACGAGGGGACGTCCACGGTCGAGTCGCGCGGGATCGAGACCATCTCGACCCGGGAGCGGTCGCCCGAGATGTGCATGACCAGCGTGGTGTCCGAGCGGGCGCCCATCTCCCCGCCGCCGGCGAGGCCGCCGTTGTCGCCGTCGCGCGAGTCGCTGCCCATGACCACGATGTTCAGGGGCGTCCCCGCGTTCGGGTCCTTCGGCAGCACCACCTCGGGGCGGTCCGAGCCCAGCGCCGTCATCCCGGCGGTGTCGATGTTTCCCGTCAGCCGGGTCACGGCCGTCGCGCCGCCGACCACGCCGAACACGAGCACCCCGACGAGGACCAGGCCGACCGTGCGGGCGGCGCCGCCCGACGCGTTCAGCACGCGGGCATGCGACGGCCCCTTGGTGGGATTCGTCGCACCCGGGGCGCTGAGGTCAGGAAATGTCACGGCCATTGATCCTAGGGGTTGGGTGTTGCACGGCGGCGCACCGCCGGGGGGCGGACCGTAGAGGGTTCGTGGAGAAGCCTTCTAACCGCGCCGCCACTCGGCCTGCTCGCTGCTCAGCAGCCGGGTTCGGCGTGATTCGTCCCCGTCCAGCTCCGTCGCGGTGGCCGCCGACACGAGGACGGCGGAGCCGCCGCCCGCCCAGATCCCCAGCAGGTCGCGCAGCACGTCCGCCACGGCCCCGCGCCCGTCCACGACCACGCGGGCGCCGTCCCCGGCCTCGGGGACCAGCTCCTTGTGCCCGACGGCGCCCGCCGCGGTCACCAGTGCCTCCCGGTCCGGGTCGACCTCCTGCACCCAGCCGATCACGTCGCCGTACGTCATCACGGCCGACGCCGCGTCGATCGCGCCGGCCGGCAGGTCGCCGTCGTACCGCCGGGCGAGCGCGGGCAGGGAGACGACGACGAGGTCGGCCCCGGCGTCCGCCCAGCGGTCCGGGGCGTCGGTGACCACGACGTCCGGGTCGGTCCCGGCGTCGGGCAGCGCCACCGTCGCGCCCGTGCGCCAGGCGGCCAGCGCCCACACGGCCGTGCGCCAGTGCACCGGCAGGTCGACGACGACGCCGGTACCGGGGGCGGCGTCGAACTCCTCGACGAGGAGGTTGACGGTCTTGCTCGCCCAGTTGGCCAGGACGGCGCCGGACAGCTCAACCCGTTCACCGTCGTCGCCGTACCAGGTGAGGCGCGGGCGGCCGCCGTCTGCGGCGAGGCGGGCCAGGAGCGAGGCGACGTCGGGCACAGGGCCGCCGCTGCGGGACGCGATCTGCATGCGGCCACCCTACGAGGGCTCCGGGCGTGTCGACGCGCCGGAGGGTGAAAAGACTGGGGAGGGGTGAGACGTACGCCACGACCTGCGGAAGGACTCGTGAATTACTCGTGGAACGGCCGGGCGATAGCACAATTCCGCTTGACGACTCCAGGCGACACGCGTGTAATTCCATGTATGCAGTTTTCGTAGCGCATACGCAACGGGGCCTGGAAGCTGCAGGTCCGGCGAGGCCCCGGAGCACGGAACACGGCATGAAGGGGCACGTCATGTGGAACATTCTGGAATCGGACGTGGAGTTCCCGACTGACGCCGAGAACAAGCCGGCGCCGGTGGCCCCGGTGCTCCCGCTCTTCGGCGAGCTGTTCGAGCTGACCGAGCCGGACGAGTCGCTGCTCGGCTGGCAGGAGCGCGCCCTGTGCGCGCAGACCGACCCTGAGGCCTTCTTCCCGGAGAAGGGCGGGTCCACCCGCGAGGCGAAGAAGGTCTGCTCCGGCTGCGAGGTCCGGGCGGAGTGTCTCGACTACGCCCTGGAGAACGACGAGCGGTTCGGTATCTGGGGCGGCCTCTCGGAGCGCGAGCGCCGCAAGCTCAAGCGGCGGGCTGTCTAGGAGCTGATCCTCGGGCTGGTGGGCCTGGTGGGCCTGGTGGGCCTGGTGGTCCTGGTGGGCGCCCTGGCTGCTTGGACGCCCTGGGTGGCTGGGCTCCCTCATTCGGTCCGTTGCACCGCTCCGGACGCCGTCTTCGGTCCGTTGCCGCCAGATCGGTCCATCGCCGGACCGATGTCGAGGCGACCGGCCGAACTCGTAGGGCTGCCAGGTGCAGGGGACCGATGTCATCGGCCTGGCGCCTGGTGCCTGCAGCCTCGCGCCGCAGCCCGCAGCCCGCAGCCCGCAGCCCGCAGCCCGCAGGTGGCGTCGGCAGCTGGCGCCGGCAGCCCGCAGCCCGCACCTGACGCCCGCACCTGACGCCCCCGGTGGAGCGGTTCCTCCTGCCGCCGGCCGCAAGTGCACCAGGCCCTGCGCCCGTACAGGTGCGGAGCCCGCCTGATGTCGGCGCCGACCCGGCCGTGCACCCGCGCAGACCTGGACCCGCGTCCGGCGCGTCTGCGGCGTGTCGGCGGCGACGCGCCGCATGATGTGAAGCGAGATGAGCGCTCCACGTACCGACAGCCTGTCGGCTCCCAGCCCCGACCGTGGCCCCGACGAGGCCGCGGCAGCGCCGGTGTGGGCCAAGGTCCCGGCGCGGACCGCCGCCCCTGCGCCGGTGGCCGTCACGGTGACGGCCGTCGTCGTGACACGCGGCAGCAGCCCCTACCTCGGTGCCACGCTGGCCGCGCTGCGCGCGCAGTCCCGCACGCCGGACGACGTGGTGGTGGTCGACGTCGACACCGCCCCGGCCACGTCGGGCCACCAGGACCTGCAGCTCGGCGGCGCGCGGTACGTGGCGGGTGCCGGCGCCCGCACCTTCGGTGAGGCGGTCGAGGCGGCGCTGGCCGCGACCGGCGCCCCCGAGCACGGCTGGCTGTGGCTGCTGCACGACGACTCCGCCCCCGCGCCCGGTGCGCTCGCCGCGCTGACCCGCGCCGTCGAGCACTCGAACGTCGTGGCCGTCGCGGGCTGCAAGCAGCGCCGGTGGGAGACGGGGCCGGACGGTGCCCCGCTCGACCCCGGACTCTCCGACCGCGGGGTGCTCGTCGAGGTGGGGCACACGGTGTCGCCGCTGGGCCGCCGCATGACCGGGATCGACGACACCGAGATCGACCAGGGTCAGCACGACGCGCGCGAGGACGTGCTCGCCGTCGGGCTCGCGGGCGCGCTGGTGCGTGCCTCGGTGTGGCGTCAGGTCGGGGGTACCGACCCGGCGTACGGCCAGCTCGGTGACTCCACCGACTTCTGCCTGCGGGTGCGGCTCGCAGGGCACCGCGTCGTGGTGGTGCCCGACGCCGTGGTGCGGCACGCCCAGGTCTCCCTGCACGCTCCCGGGTCATCCGGCGCGCGCCGCCGCAGCCAGCTCTACCTGCGCCTGACGTCGGTGGCGCCCTGGATCCTGCCGTTCGCCATGCTGGCGATGGTCGGGTGGGCGCCGTTCGCCGCGGGCTACCGGCTCGCGATGAAGCGGCCCGACCGGGCCCGGGACGAGCTGCTCGCCCCGCTGTGGGCGGTCTTCCGGCTGGGGCCGCTGCTGCGGGCCCGGCGCCGGATCGCGCGGACGTCGACGGTGCCGCGGAGCGTGCTGCGCCCGCTGCTCGGCACCTGGCGCGAGGTGGCTGCGGAGCGCCGCGACCGGCGGCTCGCGCGCGGCGAGGCCCACCGCGTGGAGGATGCGCTGTCCGACCTGGAGCAGGCCGAGCTGCGGGCCCTGGCGGTCCGGCGCCGTGCCGGCCTCGCCGTGGTCGTGGTGGGCGCCCTGGGCCTGGCCGCGACGTTGTTCGGTCCCGCACTCGGTGCTCTCGCGTCCGGCGGACGGCTGGTCGGCGGGGCCCTGCTCCCGGCGGGCGGCACGACGGCGACCACCTGGTGGGCCGCCACGTCCGGCTGGGTGCGCGACGGGCTCGGCGCGGCCGCCCCGGCGGACCCCCTGCTGCTTGTGCTGTCCGGGCTCTCGGTGCTCACGGGCGGCTCCCTGCAGGACGCCGTGGACGGCGTGCTGCTGCTCGCCCTCCCGCTGGCCGCCGTGGGCGCCTGGGCCGCGGCGGGCACCGTGACCCGCTCGGTGTGGCTGCGGGTGCTGGCGGCGCTCGCGTGGACCGTCGCCCCGGCGTTCCTCGGTGCACTGGACGGCGGGCTGCTGGGCGCGGTGCTGGCGCACGCGCTGCTGCCGTGGACCGCCGTGTCGCTCGTCCGGGCCGTCGGCGTGCAGGCCGTCGACCGGCTCACACCCCCCGAGGGAGCGCCGGCGGCGCCCCGGTCGTCGCGGGCCGCCGGCTCGCTGGGTGCGGCCGGAGCGGGCGGACTGCTGCTGGCCTGCGTCGTCGCGGGCGCGCCCGCGCTGCTGCCCGCCGCCGTGCTCGTGCTCGCCGGGGCGGTGCTCGTGGCCCCGCGCCGCCGGACCTGGCTGGCCCTCACGCCGGTGCCGGCCCTCGTGGTGGGCGCGCCGCTGTGGTGGACGGCGCTGCGCGACGGCAACCGGGGACTCCTGACGGCCGAGCCGCTGGCCGGCTCGGGCGTTCCCGCGCCCGGCGATGCGTCGGGCCTGGAGCTGCTGCTCGGTCTGCCGTCCGCACCGGCGCCCTGGTTCGACGTGCCCGACGGCGGCGGCCCGGCCCTCGTCGCGCTCCGCACCGTGGTGGCGGCGGGACCCTGGGTGGCGGGCGGGCTGGTGCTGGCCCTGGCGCTGCTCGGCCTGCTGGCCGCGCTGCTGGGCATCGGCCGCCGGCGGGTCGGCCCGACGGCGCGCCGCGTCACGGGCACGACCCTGACGGGCTGGCTGGTCGCGGCGGCGGGGCTCGCGGTCGCGGTGCTCGCGCAGGGCGACGGCCGGTGGTCCGGCCCCGGGCTGTCCCTGCTGCTCCTCGGCCTCGGCGGTGCGGCCCTCGCGGGGGCGACGGCGGTCGTGGCGCAGCGCACCCGCCTGAGCGGATTCCCCGGGGCGGCGGTCCGCGTGGGGGCGACGGTGCTGGCGGTGACCGGGCTGGTGCTCCCCGTGACGCAGGCGGCCGCGTGGCTGGTCGGTTCGGGCAGCGTCGCGGCAGGCGGCCGCAGCGCGCTGCTGCACGTCTCGACCGAGCCGGTGGTGCCCGCCGTCGGACAGCAGATGCAGGCGCCGCCGCGGCAGGCGCGCGTGCTGGAGATCGGCTTCTCCCCGGAGGGCGACGGCACGGTCCGGTACGCGCTCCTGCGCGCCGACGGGTCACAGCTCGCCGATGCCGCCGTCGCGGCCCGGGCCGCCGCGGACGGTGCGTCAGACGGCGCCGCGGCCGAGGCCCTGGACGCCGCGGTCGCGGAGCTGGTGTCCGGCACGACCGACGGGGTGCCGGAGCAGCTCGCCGGCCTCGGCGTCGGTGCGGTGCAGGTGCGGTCGGGCGACGCGGCCGAGGAGCGGGACGCCGCCGTCGGCGACCTCGTGGCCACGCTCGACATGGTGCCCGGCATGAGCCGGGTGACCGAGGGGCAGGCCGTGTCGGTGTGGCGGGTGTCGCCCGCGGACGAGCCCGCGCCCGGCTGGGCCCGGCTGGCCGAGGGCGGCGTGACCCGGCAGGTGCTGGAGTCGGCCGGTACGGAGGTCCGCACGGACGTCGCGCCGGGCGGCGCGGACCGGACCGTCGTGCTCGCGGAGGCCGCGGGCTCCGGCTGGCACGCGACCCTCGACGGGCGCCGGCTCGAACCGGTGCCCCCGGAGGACACGGCGGGGAGGCAGGCGTTCGACCTCGGGCCGGACGCCGGGCACCTCGTGGTCCGCTACGAGGCACCGCACCGCACGGCCTGGCTCGTGCTCACGACGTTCACACTGGTGGTCTTCGCCCTGCTGGCCCTGCCGGTGGGACGCAGGAGGGTCCGATGACGCGCAGGACGACGAAGCGCAGGAAGCTGACCGTGCCGCCCGCGGCCCGGCGTGCGGCGGCCGCGACGGGCGCCCTGCTGTGCGCGATGGCCGTCGCCGCGCTCGCGGTGACCGACGGCACGGTCGGGCCGGGTCCGGCCGTGGCCGACCCGGGCGACGGTGCGCGTGCCGTCCCCGTGGCGGCCGCGGAGACCGGGCTGGTCTGCCCGCAGCCGGCGGAGCTGGAGCAGCCCGACGTGGGCGACGACCAGTTCAGCGCGACCCCGGTGGAGACCAGCACGTCGCTGGCCGCCGTCGCGCTGGACGGCGCCGACCCTGCGCTGACCACGCTCGACGGGGCGGAGACCGGAGACCTCACCGGCCCGCTGGAGGTCGGCGACGCCGCTGCGGTGCGTACGGGCCAGGTGCCCGACGCGCGCCTGCTGCGCGTCACCCCGGGCGGCGCGACCTACGCCACGGGCACCGTGGCGTCGGTGACGACCGACGGTGACCTGCGCGGCATGGTCGCCGGACCGTGCGCGGAGCCCGCCGTCGAGCACTGGCTCGTGGGTGGCAGCACCGCGGTCGGCTCGAGCGGGCGGCTGGTGCTGCAGAACCCCGGCCGCACCCCCGCCACCGTGGCCCTGGAGGCCTGGGGCGCCTCCGGGCCCGTGGCGCTCGGTGGCCAGGCGCTCGTCGTCGTGCCGCCGGGGGAGCAGGTCGTGACCATGCTGGAGGCCGTCGCGCCCGACCAGAGCCGGCTCGCGCTGCACGTCACCGCGGAGGGCGGGCGCGTGGGCGCGTACGTGCAGCACCACCGGATCGACGGGCTGCTGCCCGCGGGGGCGGACCTCGTCGTGGGCGGGGGCGCGCCGGCCGCGACGACCGCGGTGTCCGGGGTCGTCAGCACGGGCGAGGCCGTCGACGACCCGCACGCCCCGCGGCTCGACCTGCTGGCGCCGGGGGACCGGTCCGGCACGGCACGCCTCGCGGTGCTCGGCGCCGACGGCCCCGTCCGCCTGCGCGGCGGGGAGGAGGTGGCCCTGGAGCCCGGCAAGATCACCACCCTGCCGCTGGGCGGGCTGCCCGAGGGTGCGTACACGGTGGTCGTGGACGCGGACGTGCCGGTGGTGGCCGGCGCCGCCGTGGACCGCCGGGGCATGCCCGCACGGGACGCGGTCGTCGACGGCGACCCGTACGACCGCGCCTGGCTCCCCGGTCAGGCGGTGCCGTCCGACGGCGTCGTGGCCGACGGTGTCGTCGCCGTCCCGCAGGACGCCTCCTACGAGCTGGCGCTGGCCGGCGTGCCCGACGAGCGTGACCCGGAGCGCATCGACGACGTCGAGGGCAGCACGGAGGTCGGGCTGCGCGGCATCGGGCCGGACGGCGCCGAGGCGTGGTCGCAGACCGTCGAGGTGCCCACGGGGCAGACGGTCACGCTGGACGGTGCGGACCTGGGCGACCCCGGCGAGACGGTGGCGGTGGTCGCGGAGCAGCCCGCGGACCAGCCGGGTGTGGTCTGGTCGGTGACGCTGTCGGACGCCGGGGCGCCGTCGCTGTTCTCGGTGCTGAACCCGGCCGCGCCGCTCGCCTCGGGCGACGAGGTGCGGGTGCGGCGAGTGGACGCGGTGGGCTGACGCGGTGGGCTGACGCGGTGGGCTGACGCGGTGGGCTAGGACCGGTCGCCGAAGTTCGGGTCGATCTCCTCCGGGGTGCGCGCCAGCATGTGCGCCACCTGTTCCACCACGACGTCGCGCACCAGGTCGGCGAGGTCCTCCTGGTCGAAGGCGCGCACCTCGACGGGGCGGCGGTAGACCACCACGCGCCCGGGGCGGCCGGCCTCGGCGGGGAAGAAGCGGCCGAGCAGCACGCCGCCGTCCTCCCACGGGGCCGGGTCCGACGGCGGCACGTCCTCGACCGCGAACTCCGTGCCGCGCAGGTGCGCGGCCCAGGTGCGGTCGAGGTCCTCGACGACGTCGAGCACGAGGTCGTCGAACCGCTGCGCGCGCGTGCGGTGCGCCGGGGCGCCGGGCGGGAGCAGCGGGCCGCGCAGCCCACGGCCGCGCCGGTCACGACGCCGGGGCCGGACGGCGTCGCCATCGCCGTCGGGCCGGGTGGCGGCCAGCCGCAGCAGGTCCGCCTGCGAGGCCTTGGGGATGCCGGCCGCCGGGCCACCGGGCGTGCTCGCGGCGCTGCCGGAGGAACCAGACGAACCGCCCGAGGCGGGGCCGCGACCGGACCGTCGGTTGCGGCCGCGAGGTGAGAACGGAGGCACGTACCGACGATACGTCGAATCCGCCCCGCTCCGGCTCACCTCTCGCGCGCCGCGCGGACAGGAGCCCATATCCTGAGGCGGTGCGCGACGACACCGCCGAGGCGACGTACCGCCGGGCGCTCGCCCTGATCACCGTGCTCGTCGCCCTGGTGGGCGTGGTGTGGGCGGTGCTGACGCCCGCGTTCCGCGCACCCGACGAGCCGCAGCACGTCAACAGCGTGCTCCGGCTGGCGTACGGGGGCGGCTGGCCCGCCGCCGGCGAGGCGCTCGTGGGCCCCGCCGTCGACGCGGCGCGGGAGCAGGCGGCGCTGGCCACGGACGTGCCCGGCCGGCACCTCGACCGCGCCGAGCTGCCGCCGTTCGTCGACGTGCCGCCCGTCCCCGACGCGCAGCGCGGCACGGTGACCCCGGAGAACGCCCTCGCCGACCCGTTGCCGCCCGGCACCGGGACGCGGCACCTGCCCACCGACGTCGTCGACCAGATGACCCAGCACCCGCCGCTCTACTACGCGCTCGCCGCGGGGGTGCTGCACGTGACCGGCACGGCCGAGGCCCGCTGGGACCTCCAGCTCCTGACGCTGCGGCTGTTCGACGTCGTGCTCCTGCTTCCCCTGCCGCTGCTGACCGCCGGGGCCGCCCGCCGTCTGCTGGCCCGGCGTGCGGACGGCGGGCGCGCTGCCGCGCTGGTGGCGGCGTCGTTCACGCTGTTCGTGCCGCAGGTGGGGCACATCCTGGGCAGCGTCACCAACGACGCGCTCGTGACGCTCAGCGGTGCGGCCGCGGCCTACCTGTGCGCCCGGGTGGTGACGGGCGACGTGCGGTGGCGTACGGCGGCGGGGCTCGGGACGGTGGTCGGGGTCGGGCTGCTGACCAAGGTCATGGCCGCCTTCGCGCTGCCGATGGTGGTGGCCGCCTTCGCGCTGGCGGCCGGCCCCCGCGGACGCCGGGCCGCGGGCGTGCTCGTCGCGGGCGCCGTCGCGCTCGCCGTCGGCGGCTGGTGGTGGGTGCGCAACCTGGTCGTGCTGGGGACGGTGCAACCCGTCGGCATCCCGGACCGGTTCCCCGACGACGCAGAGCCGAACGGCCCCTGGTACTTCGTGCGGACCGTGGTGACGAGCCTGACCCGGTCGTTCTTCGGCAACTTCGGCTGGCTGGAGGTCCGGCTGCCCGACGCCGTGTTCTGGACCGCCGCCGTCGTGGTCGCGGGCCTGTGCGCGCTGGCCGCGGCCCGCGGCCCGGCACGGCGGGGCACGGCCGTGCTGCTGCTGCAGCCGGTGGCGCTCTGGTGCGGCGTCGTGGCCAACGCGTGGCCCGACTACGCGGCACACGGCTGGATCTCCGCCGTGCAGGGCCGCTACCTGTTCGCCGGCCTCCTGGCGCTCGGCGCGGCGACCGCCCTCGGCCTGGGCACGCTGCTCGGTCCGCGGCTGCGCGCCGCCGTGCCCTGGGTCGTCGGCACGGGCGCGGTCGCGGCGGCGGCCGGCCTGGCCTACGGGTTCTGGGGCTTCTACCAGGGACCGGACCGGACGGTGGCCGACGCCGCGGCCCGCTGGGCCGGGTGGAGCCCCCTGACCTGGCCTCAGCTCGTGCTGGTCGGCGCCGTGGGCGTGGTCGTCGTGGTCGCGGCCGTGCTGGCGGCGGCGCGGTTCTCCCGGGTGGTGCCGGACGTGCCGGACCATCCGCGCTCGCCGGCGGTCCGCGTGACCGAGACGGTGACGGCCACGCCGAGCGCCAGTCCGGCGACCAGCAGCACGACGAGCGTGGCCGCCGGGAAGGCGTACCAGTAGCCGACGGCGGCGACAGCCCGGCCGAACGCGTCCAGGCCGCCGTCCTCCGGCATCCAGTACAGGCGCCAGGTGTCGATCTGATAGGTCAGGTGCAGGGCGGCGGCCAGCACCAGCAGGGCCAGGGGTACGGTCCGGCGCAGCCGCGGGCGCAGCACGGCCGCGCCCGCCACGGCGACGACCCCCAGCCCCACGAGGCCGGTGAACAGGTACCGGCCCTGCATGGCCGCCCCGAAGTCGGCAAAGGCGGCGAACTGCTCCCAGGAACCGCGCGCGACGATCGCCGCGAGGGCGGGCACGGGGAACAGGAGCACGAGGGCGTCGAGGCGTGGGAGCGTCCGGCGGGCGAGCGCGGCGACGAGACCGGCCAGCAGCACCACGAGGGCCACGCGGGCCATCCACCAGGACGCGTCCAGATCAGGCCGCCACGACTCGTCGTGGATGGGCCCGGGTGCGTGGTCCTGCATGAAGAACAGGGTGACCATGCGCTCGGCGAACCGGCCGAGCCAGATGAGGCCGCCGTCGGACCAGCCGTGGACGGGCGTCAGGTCGGGCGGGGTGGCGTGCGTGCCGTGCGGCTGGAGCATGCCGTGGACCACCACGTTCCGCACCCACCAGGCCGCACCGGGGACGGCGGCGACGGCGACCAGCAGCAGCCCGACGAGGGCCTCCCGCACCCGCGCACGGTACCGCCAGGTGGCAACCGCGTAGGCCAGGACGATCCAGGCGGGGAACATCAGCGCGAACCCCTTGGTCAGCAGTGCCAGCGTGGTGACGAGCCCCAGCAGCAGGGCCGTGCGGCGCGTGAGGTCGCCGGTCAGCACCCGGACCACCAGATATGTGGCGCAGGCGCCGAGCAGCACCAGGAGGTTGTCGTTGTTCACCGCCGACTCCAGGTGCGTCAGCTCCGGGACCGCGAGCGGCACCAGGGCGGCGGCGACGGGCAGCGGCTCGGGCAGGCGCAGCCTGCGCGCGGTGGCGAACAGGAGGAGCGGCAGGGGGAGCGCGAGCAGTGCGTTCCACCAGCGCAGCATGAGCCAGAGCTGGTCCAGCGGTGCGTCCTGCCAGTCGGGCACCAGGGCGACGACACCCGCGCCCAGCAGGTAGTACAGCGGCGGGTGCTGCACGAGCTGGTTGAACACCGGCGTCCGCGGGCCCTCGCCGCGCTTGACGGTCAAGGTCGCCGAGCCGCCGGCCTCCGAGTACGTGGGCCGTTCGCCGCGCGGCGGGACGTCCTGCCGGTCGGCCAGGTGCTGCGGCCCGCCGATCCGGTCCGCCCGGACGAAGCCGCCCGCCGCCACGCCCTGCGTGACGAACGACGTGCCGGGTGCAGGCCACGGCCAGGCGTCGCCCTGCCGCACCTGGAGGATCAGGTCCACGTGCTGACGCTCGTCGGGCGAGCGGACGTTGGGGAAGACGGCCGTCTGGCCGAGCATCACCACGAGATGCAGGAGCACGATCAGCCACACGACGACAGGGACCGTTCGGGGACTGGTCACGCGAGCAGGATATCGCCGGAGGCGCCGGTTCACGCCGGATCTCACCCGGGTGAAGGGAGTTCCATGACGAGTGATGTTCACCCCTCGTTCGTCTGGCGTGCCGTAGGGTTGAAACCGCACTCGCTGCTTGATCATCGGCTCGGCCGTCGGCCGGACGCGAGCCCGTAACCGAAGGCAACAGGGCCATGAAGTTGTTCGTGCAGATTCCTTGCCTGAACGAGGAAGAGACTCTTCCTCTGGTGCTTGCCACGATCCCCCGCGACATCCCGGGCATCGACGAGGTCGAGATCCTGGTGGTCGACGACGGCTCCACGGACGGCACCGTCGAGGTGGCCCGCCGCCTCGGCGTGCGGCACTTCGTCCACCACACCCGGAACATGGGCCTGGCCCGTTCGTTCCGCGACGGCGTCGACTACGCGCTGCGGCACGGCGCCGACATCGTGGTGAACACCGACGGCGACAACCAGTACCCGCAGGAGCGGATCGGCGACCTCGTGATGCCGGTGGTGCTCGGCGACGCGGACATCGTGATCGCCGACCGGCAGACCGGCACCATCGACCACTTCTCCCCGCTGAAGAAGACGCTGCAGAAGGTGGGCAGCGAGGTGGTCAACTTCGCCGCGGGGACCGACCTGCCGGACGCCGCGAGCGGGTTCCGCGCCTACTCGCGTGGCGCGCTGCTGCGGCTCAACGTCGTCACGCAGTTCAGCTACTGCATGGAGACCATCATCCAGGCCGGTCACCAGCGGCTGCGCATCCAGAGCGTGCCGGTCACCACCAACCCCAAGACGCGGGAGTCCCGGCTCTTCTCGAGCATGTGGCAGCACATCGCCAAGTCGGGCCAGGCCATCAGCCGGTCCTACGTGATGTACAAGCCGCACGTCGTGTTCGTGACGCTCGGCATCGTCTTCGCGCTCGGTGCCGCCGTGCCGTTCGGCCGGTACGCCCTGCTCCTGGCCACGGGAACCCCGGGCCAGCACCTCCAGTCGATCGTGCTCGGGGCCACCTCGATGGTCGGAGCGCTGCTCAGCTTCGCCCTGCTCGTGCTGGCCGACCTGCAACGCACCAACCGCGTGCTGCTCGAGGACACGCTGGAGCGCCTCAAGGAGATGCAGTACGGCATGGTCGCCGTCACGGACCCGACGGTGGCCGCCGCACGGGAGAACCCGCAGGTGCCCGGCAACGGCCGGCCCTCCGGGGACCGGGCCCGCCCGGCAGGCCCCGGCGACCCCGGCCTGGCGGACGTGCCCGCGAGCGTGCAGTGATCGCGTTCGGCACCTACGACGCCGCACGACACCCGCGCATCGCCGTCCTCGTCGCCGGGCTGCGCGCCCACGGGACCAAGGTCACCGAGCTCAACCGGCCCCTCGGCCTGTCCACCGCCGAACGGGTGCGCATGCTCCAGCAGCCGTGGCGGCTGCCCGTGCTCGCCGGGCGCCTGGTGCGGTGCTGGGCCGGCCTCGTGACCGACGCCGTGCGGCTGCGCCGGGCCGAAGGGCGGCCCCCGGCGGTGCTCGTCGGCTACCTCGGCCACTTCGACGTGATCCTGGCCCGGCTGCTGTACCCGCGGTCCGTGGTGGTGCTCGACCACCTCGTGTTCGCCGGGGACACCGCCGCCGACCGCGGGGCCGCCGGGCTCCGGGTGCGGCTCCTGACCGGTCTGGACCGGCTGGCGGTCGCGTGCGCCGACGTCGTGGTCACCGACACGGAGGAGCACCGGCGGATGCTGCCCGACCCGGGCAAGGG
The DNA here is from genome assembly GCF_044547525.1 of Promicromonospora sp. NPDC052451. NCBI lineage: Bacteria > Bacillati > Actinomycetota > Actinomycetes > Micrococcales > Promicromonosporaceae > Promicromonospora > Promicromonospora sp. NPDC052451. The sequence goes on along the minus strand of NZ_JBIUAP010000005.1, from coordinate 43,540 downwards.
CGTCGTCGTCCCGGTCGGCGCACCGGACGCGTGGCGGACGGCGGCCGCCTCCGCGGCGCCGGGCGAGGCCACGGCCGGCGCCGGGAGGCTCTCGGTCGTCTTCTTCGGGCTCTACACCCCGCTCCAGGGCGCACCCGTCATCGCGGAGGCGGTGCGCGACGCCGTCGCCGCCGGGGCCGCCCTGGACGTGACGATGGTCGGCACCGGCCAGGACCTGCCCCGCGCCCGCGAGATCCTGGCCGGGACACCCGGCGTGACCTGGCACGACTGGGTCGAGCCCGACGAGCTGCCCGTGCTCGTCGCCCGGCACCAGGTCTGCCTCGGCATCTTCAGCGACACCCCCAAGGGCGTGCGCGTGGTGCCGAACAAGGTGTACCAGGGGCTCGCCGCGGGCTGCGTCGTCGTCACCTCGGACACCCCGCCGCAGCGCCGGGTCGTGGGGGAGCACGCCGAGCTCGTACCGCCCGCCGACCCCGGGGCGCTCGCGGCCCGGCTCGTCGCCCTCTGCGACCCCGCCACGCTCGCCGCCGCCCGCGAGCGCGCGGCACGGGGCCGGGACCGCATCCGCCCGCAGACGGTCACGGAACCCCTGATCGCAGCCCTGGCAGCCAGGACCGCCCTGTGAGCACCCCGGGCGGGCCGGCGACCGGCGGGGGCGTGGTGGCGCGGGCCGGCCGGGTGGTGCGGTCCCGGTGGGTGCGGTGGGGGTTTCTCGTCGTCGCGCTCGGGCTGGCGGTCTGGTACGTGGTCGGCAACCGTGCCGAGCTGGCCCGGGCGGCCGCAGGACTCTCCGTGGCGGAGGCCGCGTCCGTCGTCGTGCTCGGTGTGGTGTACGTGTGGTGCACGCTGCTGGCCTGGCGCGCGGTGCTCGCCGATCTGGGCTCGCCGCTGCGGCTCGGGCCCGCGGTGACGGTGTTCGGGGTCAGCCAGCTCGGCAAGTACGTGCCGGGCGGCGTGTGGAACGTCGTCGCCGCCGCGGAGGTGGGCGCGGGCAACGGCGTGCCGCGCAGCCGGGCGGCGACGTCGATGCTGGTCGCCGTGGCCGTGTCGGTCGCGTCGGGTGCCGCGGTGGGCGCCGTCGCGCTGCCGTTCGTCTCGTCGACGGCGTGGGGTGCCTGGTCCTGGGTGGTGTGGGCGGCGCCCGCCGTCGTGGTCGTGCTCGCCCCGCCCGTGCTCAACCGGCTGATCGGGCTGGCCCTGCGGGTCGCCGGGCGGCCCGCGCCGGAGCACCCGATGACCTGGGGCGGCCTGGGGCGCGCCGCCGTCTGGTCGGTGGCCGGGTGGCTCGTCGCCGGGCTGCAGCTCTGGGTGCTGTGCACCGGCCTGGGGATGACGCCGTCCGCCCGGACGTTCGCGCTGGCGACCGGTGGCTGGGCGCTCGCCTGGACCGCAGGGTTCCTGTTCGTGCTGGCGCCGGCCGGGGCGGGCGTGCGCGAGGTGGTGCTCGCGGCGGTGCTCGCCGGGGCGCTGTCCGGGCCGGCGACGGGACTCGCGGTGCTGGTCAGCCGGGTTGCGCTGACGCTCGTCGACCTGGCCTTCGCGGGTGCGGGGCTGCTGCTGGCGCGGGGTGCGCGGCGCGCCGTCGTCGGGCGGGCGTCCTCACCCCCCTGAGCATCCGGCGTGTTCGCCGCGTCGTGCCCGGTCAGGGCGTAGTCTCGGCGCGTGAGATCGGTGAGACAGTGTTCGCGCTCGGCCTGCACCAATGCGGCCGTGGCGACGCTCACGTACGTGTACGCGGACTCGACGGCGGTTCTGGGTCCGCTTGCGCACCTGGCCGAGCCCCACAGCTACGACCTGTGCGCGGAGCACGCCGAACGGCTGACCGCGCCGCGCGGGTGGGAGGTGGTCCGCCTCATGCCCGAGTTCGAGGACGCCGGGCCGAGCCCCGACGACCTGTCCGCCCTGGCCGACGCCGTCCGTGAGGCGGGCCGGGTACGCCGCCCGGCCGAACCGCCCACGGTCACGGAGACGGCCCGCCGGGGCCACCTCCGCGTCCTGCGCGCGGACGACGACACCTCGGCCTGAAACGGCCTACGGGACCCAGGCGCAGACCGCGTGGCCTGCGCCCGAGAGGGTCAGGTTGCCCGCGTCGTGCGGGACGAAGACCGAGTCGCCCTGGGTCAGGCGCTGCGCGCCGGTCTCGGCGCGGTCGGCGTCGAGCGTCAGCTCACCGTCCAGGCAGAGCAGGATGCGGGGGCCGGTGGCGGGCAGGCAGACCGACTCGGTGGGGTCGACGTCCGCGGTCGTGAGCGCGAACTCCGTGACCGGCACGCGGTAGGTGTGCACCTGGCCGCGGCTGCCCGCCGTGCTCACCTCGGGGGTGAACGGCTGCTGCGGCGCGAACGTGGTGCAGGCGACCAGGTTCTCCTCGTCCACGAGCTTGGTGGTGAGGCCCGCGCGCAGCACGTTGTCGGAGGAGGCCATGATCTCGACGCCCAGCCCCGACAGGTAGGCGTGCACCACGCCGGCCGGCGTGAAGGCCGCCTCGCCCGGCTCCAGCGAGAAGCGGTTGAGCATGAGGGACGCGATGGCGCCCGGGTCGCCGGGGTGCTGGTCGGCGAGGTCGATGACCGTGCGGTCGGCGCGCTCGAACGGAGACCCGGCCGCCAGGCGGGCGCGCACGGAGTCGAGGGTCGCCTCGATGTCGGCGGCGCAGGCCTCGTCGGCCCGCGCGGACAGCAGGTGGTTGAACGCGTCCCGCATGCCGTCGTGGCCGCGGTCGCGCAGCAGGGCCGCGCGCACACCCTCGACCAGGTCACCGGCCAGACCGTCCAGCACGTCCAGGATGGTGCGCGGCGTGCGGAAGCCGGCCAGGCCCTCGAACTGCGACAGGGCGACGATCATCTCCGGCTTGTGCTGGTCGTCCTTGAAGGACCGCTTCGGCGACGAGAGGGCCATCCCGGCCTTGTTCTCGCGCGCGAAGCCCTCCCGGGCCTGCCGCGGCGAGGGGTGCACCTGGAGCGACAGCGCCTTGCCCGCGGCCAGCACCTTCAGCAGGTACGGCAAGCGCGGCCCGAACTGCTCGGCCACGCGGTGGCCCAGCGTCTGCACGGGTGCCTCGCGGACCAGGCGGTCGAGCGTGACGTCGTCGTCCTCGATCACCGTGACCGACGGCGCACTCGTGTGCGCGCCGAGCCAGAGCTCGGCCTGCGGCTGCCCGTCCGGCTCGGCGCCGAGCAGGTGGGGGATGGCGTCGACCGACCCCCAGTCGTACCGCTGGATCGTGTTGGTCAGCGGCAGGGGGGCGTGGAACTGGGCTACGGCAAGCACCGCGCAAGGATAGCCCGCCGGACCGGCCGGATCAGGGGGCACCGGTGCGGCCCCGCCGTCTGCAAGAATCTGGGTGCGTCCGTGACGCCGCTGTCGCGGAGCCGTGCACCCCAGCAGAAAGCAGCCGTCCGATGCCCTCCAGCACGCCCCGCGTCTCGGTCGTCATGCCGGTCCGTGACACCGAGCTCTACCTCGACGACGCGATGACCAGCCTCACCCGGCAGTTCGACGACCCGCACGACCTGGAGGTCGTGGTGGTCGACGACGGCTCCGGCGACGCCACCCCGGACATCGCCGAGAGCTATGCCGACCGCCTGCCGAACCTGACGGTGCTGCGCAACAGGGAGCCGGTGGGGGCCGCCACGGCACGCAACCAGGGCCTGGCCGGGTCGAACGGCCGGTACATCACCTATCTCGACGGCGACGACTGGTACGCGCCGCACCACCTGCGCGACGTGACGGACGCGATCGAGGCGTTCGGCGTGCCGATCCTGCGGCACGACCACGTCACCGTCCAGGACGGTCAGCGCCGGGTCGTCCGCGCGATGGAGCCGGTGCGCGAGCAGGTGCTCGACCCCCGGGAGTCCATCCTGCCCACCGACCGTCCCACGATGGTCGACTACCCCTACGGCTGGGCCGGCGTCTACGACCGGGCGATCGCCGACGACGGCCTGCTGACCTTCTCGGACGGCATGCGCACGGCGACGGACCGGGCCTGGGTGTGGCGCCTGCACCTGCAGGGCACCGGCTACGTCGTCACCAACCACAGCGGCGTGTGCTACCGGCGGGGCGTGACGACCTCGCTCACCCAGATCTACGACGAGCGCCGCCTCGACTTCACCCGGGCCTTCGCCGAGATCCACGGGATCCTCGACGAGGACCGGGAGTCCGACCGGTTCCTGCCCAAGCTCGCCCGGACGGTGCTCGCGATCGTGGACCACCACCTCGGCTTCGCGGAGCACATGCCCGCCGAGCTGCTCGCGGAGCTGAACCGGCGCTCCGCCGAGCTGATCCGGACGTTCCCCGCGGAGACGGTCCGGGTCCAGCTCGAGCAGTCCGGGTCGCGGCGCTGGGTGACGCTGCGGGACGTGCTCCCGCCGGAGCTCGCGCCGAGCCCCGAGATGCTCGCCGCCGAGCTCGCGGTGTCAGCGCCCGCGTAGGCCCTTCGCTCGTTACGCTCTCGACGTGGCACTCGACCCGAGCAGGATCAGCAAGGCGTCCAGACGCCGCCTCGGCCGGATCGTCCGGGCGGTCCGGCGCCGCCTCGGCCCGGGCGCGGACCAGAAGGGCGTCGCTGAGGCGGGCACGCCCGAACCCGCGGCCCCCGCCGACCCGGCGCTGCGCCGCGTGCTGGACTCCGGGGTGTTCGACGTCGAGTGGTACGGGGCGCAGGCGGGCACGACGTTCGCCGACCCCGCCGACGCCGCGCGGCACTACCTCGCGCAGGGGCGGCGGAAGGGCTGGTGGCCGCACCCGCTGTTCGTGCCGGCCCGGTACCGGCCGAAGGCATGGCAGCGGGACGACACCGACCCGCTCGTCATCTACCTCAAGGGCGTGGGCGACTCGTGGAAGGCGTCCCCGTCGCCGCTCTTCGACCCGGGCCGGCTCGACCTGCCCGCTGCGGACGGGCGCAGCCCCCTGGCGGCCTTCCTCGCGGACGACGCCGACGCCCCGCTCCCGCTGGCCCCGGACGCGCGATGGATGCGTGACGGCGTGACGCTGGCCGACGTGCGCGAGGCGCTCCGCGCCGAGCTGCGTCACCAGGCGGACCACGCGGACCAGGCGGATGCCGCTGCGCCCTGGCGGGAGTCCCCGGCGGCGAGGACCGTGCCGGGCCTGACCAGCCTGGTGGTCGTCGACTGCGACACCACCGCCGACGTGCTGACCGTCCTCACCGCGATCGACCGCGCCGTGCCGGCGGACGACACAGCGGCCGCGCCGTCCGCGGAGATCCTGCTGGTCACCGGTGATCGTCGTCGCGCCGTCGCCGGCCTCGCGCTGGCCCGGCTCGCCCGGTTCGACGTGCGGGTGGTGCTGTCCGGGCAGGGTGCGTCGTCCGCCGTCGACGAGGCGGTGCACGGGGCCCGGGGCGAGCACGTGCTGCTGCTGTCGGGGCGGCAGGCCTTCCGCGAAGGGACGCTGCAGGACCTCCGGGCGGTGTTGACCGAGTCGGGCGCGGCCGCGGTGCACCCGGTCGTGCTCGGTGGCGATCTGCTGCTGCGGGACGTGGGCGTGGTCTACCCGCCGCGCGGCACGGATCCGGTGCCCTTCCTCGACGGCGTGCACCCGGACAGCGTGCCCTGGACCCGGCCGTGGTTCGAGGTGCCGGGAGCGCCGGTGCCGCTCCTGGCCCGCACGGAGTCCGTGCGGGCCGTCCGGGACGAGCCACGGGTACGCACCCTGTGGGCCGACGTCGACCTGGCGCAACGCCTGGCCCGGCACGAGGAGCGCCCCGTCGTGGTGGCCCGCGACGTGGTCGTGACGCGCTCCGGGGACGGGACGTTCGACGACACCGCGGAGCCGGAGGACGACCTGGCGGTGTTCCGCGCGGCGTGGCAGACGGCCCCGGAGGGATCCGCGGACCTCTTCGCGACCTTCGGCGTGGCACCCGTGTTCACCGGGACGGCCGCGCTCACCGCTCCCGGGCGACCGGGGACCTGGACCCGCGCGCTGTGGCCCTCCGTGCCGGACACCGCCCGGGTACGGGAGGCGCCGCCCGCACTGCGCTGGGCGATCAAGACGGCGATGCCCGCCGGCGACCAGGCCCGGCAGTGGGGCGACTTCCACTTCGCGCACTCCCTGGCGGCCGCACTGCGCGACCTGGGCCAGCACGTGGTGGTCGACTACGCGCCCAACGACGCCCGTGCGACCTCCTACCGGGACGACGTCGTCCTGATGCTCCGGGGACTGCACCCGGCCCGGCTCCCGGGCGACGTGACGAGCGTCGTGTGGGTCATCAGCCACCCGGAGGACGTCGCGGCGCGGGAGCTGGCGGGTTACGACCTCCGGTTCGCCGCGAGCCTCACCTGGGCGCGCGACGTCTCGCAGCGGTGGGAGCTGCCCGTGGCCCCGCTGCTGCAGTGCACCGATCCGAGCCGGTTCTACATCGACGACGAGCCGGTCGAGGACGTCGTCGGCAAGGCCGTCCTGGTCGGCAACACCCGGGGCAAGGCACGTCCGGTCGCCGTGGAGGCCGTGCGGTCGGGTGTGCCGGTCGCCGTCTACGGGTCGGGCTGGCAACGGTTCCTGCCGCCCGAGGCGATCGCCGGCGCGTACGTGCCGAACGAGGTGCTCCGCCGCTACTACCGGTCGGCCGCCTGGGCGCTGAACGACCACTGGCCCGACATGCGTGACCTGGGCTTCGTCTCCAACCGCGTCTTCGACGTGCTCGCGTCGGGCGGCCGGCTCCTGACCGACGACGTGTACGGGCTCGACGAGATCGTGCGCCCCGTCCTGCCCGAGGGCCGCCTGGCCCGGTTCACGACGCCCGAGGAGCTGCACGCGCTCCTGGCCGAGGGCAGTGCCGCACGGTACGACGAGGAGATGCTCCGCTCGCTGTCCGAGCACGTCCGCACCGAGCACGGGTTCGGGGCACGCGCCGCCGTCCTGCTCGAGGCGGTGCTCGCTCACCGGGCGGACAACACCTCCGGCACCTGAGGCCCGTACGCCGGGTGAGGTGCGCCCGGTGCGCCCCGGTGCGCCCCGGTGCTCGCGTACGCTGACGACGTGGCTCTCGACCTCAACAGGATCATCAAGGCGTACGACGTCCGGGGACTGGTGCCCGAGGAGCTGTCGCCCGAGGTGGCACGCGCGATCGGCACGGCCTTCGCCCGGGTGGTGGTGCGCCCGGAGGCGTCGGACGACTCCCGCCCGGCCGTCGTCGTCGGACGGGACATGCGGGACTCCGGACCCGACCTCGTGGACGCCTTCGCGGCCGGCCTCGCTGCCGAGGGTGTGGACGTGGTCCGCATCGGGCTGTGCTCGACCGACGGGCTGTACCACGCCTCCGGCGTCCTGGGCCTGCCGGGCGCCATGTTCACGGCCAGCCACAACCCGGCCGCGTACAACGGGATCAAGCTCTGCCGTGCGGGCGCGCGGCCCGTCGGCGAGGCGACGGGCCTCGCCGGGATCCGGGAGGTCGCGCAGGCGCTCCTCGACGACGCCGAGGCCGGCACCGGCGCCCCGGCTCCGGCCCCTGGGCAGGTGACCGACCGCGAGATGCTGGGCGAGTACGCCGCGTTCCTGCGGGGCCTGGTGGACCTCTCGGGCATCCGGCCGCTCAAGGTGGTCGTCGACGCCGGGAACGGCATGGCGGGCCTCACGGCCCCGGCCGTGCTCGGTACCGCTGCGGGGCTGCCGGAGCTGCCGCTGGACGTCGTGCCGATGTACTTCGAGCTGGACGGCACCTTCCCGAACCACGAGGCCAACCCCCTGGAGCCCGCCAACCTGCTGGACCTGCAGACGGCCGTCGTGGCCAACGGCGCCGACATCGGGCTGGCCTTCGACGGGGACGCCGACCGCTGCTTCGTCGTGGACGAGAAGGGCGTACCGGTCTCGCCGTCGGCGATCACCGCCCTGGTGGGGCTGCGCGAGGTCGAGAAGGAGAAGGCGGCCGGGCGGGCGCCGGTGGTCATCCACAACCTGATCACGTCGCGCGCGGTGCCCGACCTGCTCTCGGCCGCCGGCGCCCGGGTGGTGCGCACCCGCGTGGGGCACTCGTTCATCAAGGCCGAGATGGCCTCGAACGAGGCGGTGTTCGGCGGCGAGCACAGCGCCCACTACTACTTCCGGGACTTCTTCTTCGCGGACACCGGCATGCTGGCCGCCCTGCACGTGCTGGCGGCACTGGGCACGCAGCGTAACCCGCTGTCCGAGGTCGCCGAGATGTACGAGCCCTACGTCGCCTCCGGCGAGATCAACTCGCGGGTCCCGGACGCCGCCGAGGCCACGAACCGCGTGCTGGACGCCTACCGGGTCGCCTACCCCGGGATCGAGGTCGACACCCTCGACGGCGTCACCGTGTCCCACTGGGACGGGCACCCGCAGTGGTGGTTCAACCTGCGGGCGTCCAACACCGAGCCGCTGCTGCGGCTCAACGTCGAGGCCGCCGACCACGACATCATGGAGAAGGTCCGCGACGACGTGCTCTCGCTGGTGCGCGCCGGGACCGACGAGCCGGACGGGTCCGGGACAGGAGAGACCGAATGAGCATCGAGCTGGAGCCCTGGGTGCGCGAGATCCTGCGCTGCCCCGTGACGGGCGCGACCCTCGTGGACGGCACCGGGCCGGGCGGCGAGCCCGAGCTGCACTCGACCGACCCGGAGCGGCCGCTGGCCTACCCGGTCCGGGACGGGATCCCGGTGCTGCTGGAGTCGGACGCGCGCGAGCTCTGAGCGATACCGGACCGTGATGCGTCGCGTCGGCCCACGGTCCGGGCATCTGCCACAATCGGGTGCCCCCGCAGGACGACGCCGTCCGTGGATGCCGCAGCCCCTCGGAGAAAGCAGCAACCGACACGATGAGCACAACACAGCTTGTCCTGGTCTCCTCGGCCGAGTCCCTGCTCGCAGCAGCGGCCGCCGTGGACGCCGGGCTGCTCGACCGACCACGCCGCAGGGTGCTCGTCCTGTTCGGGCGTGCGCCGGCGCCGGAGACGGCACTCCTGCCGCACGAGCGTCCGGGCATGTCGGCGGCCACGGCACGGTTCGACGACGTCGTCGTGCTCGACGAGCTCGTCCGGCCCGCGGACCCGGGACGCTGGTCGCCGCGGGGTGACGACCGCCCCGTCCTGGCCCGCCTGCTGCGGCAGACCTGGGGCATCGGGGACGACACCGTGGAGCTCGTCTGCGACCGTCCCCAGTCCGAGCAGCCGGTCGAGTGGCTGATGTCGGCGTTCTACGGGTGCGAGGTGGTCCGCCTCGTCACGGACGTCGCCGGGTACGGCCCGGCGCGCGAGCCGATCGGGTGGCCGCAGGCCCGGCGGACCAGCCGGCACCTGTACCGGGAGCACGTCGCAGGACTCGCGCCGTGGCCCGACGGCGACGAGCACCGGGCCGGGCAGGGCGTCCCTGCGGTCGCGATCCCCGCCGACGCGGTCGGCAAGCTGGCGCAGGACGTCGCGTCCGCCGCGGACCTGCCGGTCCCGGCGGAGGGTGTCGCGCTGGTGCTCGCGGAGTCGTTCGTCGCGGGCGGCATCCTGACCCGGGACCAGGAGACGGCGCTCTGGCGCGACGCCGTCCGCACGGCGGCCGCGGTGGACGGCGTGACAGAGGTGCTGGTTCTCGCCGACCCGGTCGTCCCCGCGAACCTGGCGGTCCGCCTGGGCGACCTGGCGCCTGAGGGAGTCCGGCTCACGCCGGTCGAGCAGCCGGCCCTCGCGGAGGTCTATCTCGCGGCCATACGCCCCGTGGTCGTGGTCGGGACCATGTCGCCCGCACTCCTACGGGCGCGGGCCGACGGTGTCCCCGTGGTCGCGGTGGGTGCCAAGACCGTCAAGGAACGGCTCCGGCCCTATGCGAACCCGGCGCGGCTCCCGTGGGCCGTCGTCGACGCCGTGCTCCGGGAGGACGGCCGCTGGTCGGACACCGGGGACCTCGCGCACCTGATCGGTGCGGTGGCGTTCTGCATGTACCCGGAGCGGCTCGCCGAGCGGAGGACCGAGGTCGCGGCGTTCCTGGACGGGCTGGAGCCGGCCGAGATCGGGCGGTACACGACGGCGAACCGGGCACAGAAGCTCGGTCTGCTGCCCGTGCCCGAACCCGAGCCCGCTCCTGAGCCCGCCCCGGAACCGACGCCCGAACCGACGCCCGAACCAGAGCCCGAGGCGCCCGCCCCGGCCCGTGGCGAGAAGTGGTTCCGCGGGCTGGTCCGCAAGTCACACTGAGTCAGGGCGCTGAGTCAGGGCGCACCCGGTCGACCGGTGCCCCCGGAGTCTGCGCCGGCAGCCTGGGCCTCCGCCGCGTACAGCCGCCCCAGCACGCTCCGTGGCCCGGTGTTCTCGGAGCCTGCCTTGTACGACAGCTTGTGGACGGTCGCCCGCGACAGCGCCCGCTCGAAGTCCTCGTCGGTCATGTCACGGCTCATCCAGTGCCGCAGCCGGAGCGACGGCGCCGTCGAGAGCCGGGGAGTGGCCGCGAAGAGCTCGCCGAATCTCGGGTCGGTGAGCGCGAGCGCCTCGAAGAGGTGGTGGAACGTGAAGTAGTGCGGCAGCTTGCCGTCCTTGCGCCAGTAGGCGTAGAGCGCCTCGAGCGTCATGGTCACGAGGTGGTGGCCGGGCTGGGCGGTGATGCTCCACGTGCCGATCGAGGTCCGCTCCTTGGCGGGCGCGAAGAACCCGGTGGGCCGCGCGTGGTCCGCCAGCTCGGCGCCCGCGTCACCGCGCAGGTAGCAGGTGGCGTCGAGCCACGTGCCGCCGTACCGCGCGAGGAGCTCCAGGCGCAGCAGGTCGGACCGGGCGGTGCGGTCGGTGACCAGGGCGTCGATGTCGTCCGGCAGCGTCACGAAGCTGCTGACGTTGTCGTCGTCCAGCTCGACCACCGGGCGCGTGAGGTGCCGGGCCATCGTCGACCGGCACATCCGCACGACGTCGGGTGCCTGGTCGAAGCCCTGCGCCCAGTAGGTCCAGACGGTGTCCGACCGGTCCTCGACGACCTGCCGCGCCCCGGCGGCCGCACGGAGCTCGGCCAGCCGGCCGAGCACGAAGCGGACCGCGTCGCGCCGGGGCACGAACTGCAGGACGCCACGGTCCAGCAGCACGGCGTCCAGGCCCCGCGGGAGTGGATCGTGCGCGGTCCACCGCCGGTAGGCGGCGTCGGCGTCCTCCATCCGCCCGGCGAGCTCGGAGGCGCGGCCCAGCTCGTAGTACCAGCGGGGCGGGGCGTCAGGGCGCCGGTCGATGGCGCGGGCCAGCGCGTCCGCGGCCCCGGCGTGGTCGTTCGCACGACGGCGGGCCGTGGCGAGCCGGTGCAGCCAGCCCGGGTCGGCCGCCGGACCGGAGGTCGCCCGCGTCAGCGCTCGCTCGGCTCGTCCGGGGTGCCCGAGCCGGCCGTGCACGCGGGAGAGGAAGAAGTGGTATCGCTGGGTGAGCGTAGCCAATGATGTGCCGTTCAACTGGAGGAGTTCACGGCAAATTTAAGCCGGGGTCCCGGCCTTGTCGCGGTAAACAGCGGGTGAGAAAAGGGGCAGCCCCACCCCCTGGTCAGTTCGCCCGGATTCGGGCGATCCAGGAGGACGGCAGGGTCCCTGCGCGGGTGTGCTTGCCGACGACGGAGCGGATCCGGTCGGCCGATCCGCGCACCGTGGCGGTCTCCCCGGACGGCGACGTCGCGACCAGCGCGGCGGCCTGTCCGCTCCGGTACCGGTCGGTGACCTCGATCGACGCGACAGCGGGCAGGCCGAACAGCCGCTGGGCGGACTCCTGGGTGAGCAGGCGGCCCCAGGACCGGTAGTCGTTGCCGGGCGCCCGCTTGCTGTACGGGTCGGCCACGGAGCGCTCGTAGGGCACCTCGGACGACCACACGTCCTCCGAGTGCGCGGTGCGCCCGCCGCTCGACGAGAAGTAGTGGGCCTCCACGGGCCGTCCCGACCACGTCAGCACCCGGGCGCGGGTCAGCGAGGCGGTCGTGGCCCGGACGGCGTCGGCCCAGTAGCGGGCGTACGACGAGACCTCGTTGTCGTAGCCGGTGAAGTGCTGGTCACGGACGTCGTCGACCACGTGGCAGCGGCATCGCGCCTTCCAGTCGCCGCTGCGCAGCAGCGCGAACGAGCGGGCCACGACCGCCTGCGCCTCCAGCGCGGCACGTCCGCCGTGCGCGCCCCAGGACGCCGGCATCTCCGCGAGCCCGTACAGGTAGGCGCCGTTGAGGGGTATCCGGTTGACCACGTTCGGCACGCCCGCCGAGGCGCTGAGCTGCAGCCTGCCCCACCGGTAGGCGCCATGGGCGCCCCGGACGTGCGCCACCGCCGGCGCGGCGTCCTGCCGGTAGTAGGGCGAGCCGGACCACACGAGCCACATCCGGTCGTACCGGTGGGTGCGTCCCTCGGCCCGCACGACGAGGTCGCCCCGCGACACCGAGACGTCGACCGGGCCGCTGCCGCGGGCGACGGCGCGGCCCTGGGCCTGCAGCAGCCACGAGCCGCCCTTGACGTCGATCCGGGTGGCGCCCGTGTCGCCGTAGCCCGAGAACCCGTACGGGTCGGGCCCGTAGACCTGCACGTCGATGTCCCGTGGCGTGGTGGCCACGGTGTTCTGCGCGCCCTGGTAGTAGTGGCCGAGGATCTGGCCCTGGGTGCGGCCCTCGCGAGCCATCTGGTAGGCGCCGTACTGCGCCATGCCCACGCCGTGCCCGAAGCCCGAGCCGTCGACCGTGAACGACTCCGGGACGCCCGCGGCGGAGGCCGGGGCGACGGGCCCGGCCACCAGCGCGGCGGCTGCTGCGGCGGCCGCCACCAGACGGCTGACCCTGCCGCCGGTCGTGCGGTGACTGCTGTGATCCCGGTGCGACATCTTCGTACCCCCGTGTGCCACTGTGCCTCAGGGGACCGGGTCCGGCATCCGCGGGGACCATCCTCGGGTCGGTCCTTGGGTCCGTCCGCGCGGCCCATGAGGCGGCCGTCTTTCGCCATGCGGTGCCCGAGGGTGACTTCCGGCGCGGCCCCGCCCCCGCAGGGCTACTTTCGGTCCATGAGCGGCGACGGACGGACGTTCGGACGGTACGTGACCTCGGCTGCGCTGACCGCGGGCCTCGCCCTGGGTGGCCTCGTGCTCCCCGTGGTGCCACTCCCGGTCCAGGCGGCGAGCCCGGTCTCGCCCGAGATCGAGAGCGTGCGGCTCACCCGGGTCGACCCGGCGGCCCGGGCCGAGCCGAGCGCGGACGACCCGCCCGTCGGCCATGCGCACGACGAGTCCGGCGACGCCGCACCGCGCGCCACGGAGCGTTCCACGGGCACGGAGGCCACGCGCCCGGAAACAGCGGGCCCGGACGCCGCCGACCCCGCCCCGCCCGGCCACCTGGCCGCCCTCGCCGCCCGCACGGCCACGCGCGACTTCCTCGTCGCCGGCGTCACGTGGGACGGCGCCACGGGCGAGACCGTGACCGACGTCGCCCTGCGCGTGCGGGAGGCCGGCCGGTGGAGCGCATGGCAGGAGCTCGGCGTCGAGGAGGCGCAGGTACCGGGGTCCCGTGCCGGCACGGAGCCGTTCGTCACGTCGGGGGCGGACGCCGTGCAGGCCCGGGCGGCGACGGTGAGCGGGCGTCCGCCGTCGGGCATGCGCGTGGACGTGATCGATCCCGGCAGCTCGCCCGCCGACCGGAACGTGGGCGCGGCGGCGGGGCCCGCGGCCTCGGCCGCCGCGGCCACGGGGTGGGAGCCCAAGCCGCCCGTGGTGTCGCGCAGGATGTGGGGCGCCGACGAGTCCCTCGGCTCGCCGTGGCCCGAGACGTCGGGCACGCTCAAGGCGATCTACGTGCACCACACGGCCGGGACCAACACGTACTCGTCCGACCAGTCGGCGGCGATCGTGCGGGGGATCCACGCCTACCACACGCGCTCGAACGGCTGGCCGGACATCGGCTACCAGTTCCTCGTGGACCGGTACGGGCGCGTCTTCGAGGGGCGCCGCGAGGCGCAGCTGCACAACCCGATCGGCGCGCAGGCGGGTGGCTACAACACCGGGACCATCGGCGTCTCGGCCATGGGCAACTTCGTGACGGCGGAGCCGACGGCGGCGCTCGTGCGCGGCCTGGAGCGGGTGCTGGCCTGGAAGTCGTTCGAGTACGGGGTGCACCCCACCCAGACCACGCGGCTCCGCACGGGGCAGGGGACCAGCACGGCCAAGGCCGCGCCCGGCACGGTGGTGACGGTCCCGACGATCCTCGGGCACCGGCACACCAACCGGACGGCGTGCCCCGGTGACCGGCTGAACGCCAGGCTGCCCGCGCTGCGCTCGGCCGTGCACGACCGGGTGCTCGCGGAGTACCGGCGGCACGGCGCGGTGCGGCTGCCCGCGTCCCCGCGGCCGCACGCCGTGAGCTCGCTGCGCACGCCCGTGCAGTGGCGCCCCGAGACGGCGTTCGCCTGGGACGCCGTGCGCGGCGCCGTGCGGTACGAGGTGCTGCGCCGCAGCGGGCACTTCACGTCGACCCGGCCCTACGACCCGTACTGGTACGAGTTCGCCTCCACGGCCCGCACGGCCACGACCGTGTACACGCCGCCGGGGGAGAACGCGGTCTACGGGGTCCGGGCCGTCATGGCGAACGGGCGGCGCAGCCCGGTGCGCGTCATCACCACCACGACGCGCGACGTCCTGCACGACGACTGGGACGTGTACGGGTGGCAGCGGATCAGCCGCCCCGGCTACTACAACGGGCACGCCTACCGGACCACGGCGGCGGGCCAGGACATCAAGGTCTACGCCGCCCGGAACATCACCCGGGTGCACGTCATGGCGCCCACGGGGCGCGGCTGGGGGCGGGTGGCCGTCTACGTCGGGGGCACGCGGTACGGCGTGCTCGACCTGTCCTCGGCGACGCACCGCGACCAGCGGGTGTTCCAGGTCGACCTCGGCGGAGCGCGGTCGGGCCGCGTCGTGCTCCGGTCGCTGGACAGCGGCAAGGAGGTCCGCGTGAGCGGGATCGGCGTCGTCCGGCCCTGAGACGGCCTGCGTGCCCGGCCTGTGGTGGCAGGCCGGGCACGGGCGTCAGCCGCGGATCTTGCGGACGACCTTCTTGCGCAGCTGGGACCGGCGGGTCCGCTCGTCGACCCAGCTCATGGCCGGGTGCCGCAGCGCCGTGCGCGCCGTGTCCAGGGTCGCCTTGACCATCGGGTTCTGCCGGGGCGCGCCCGGCAGGCCGAGCATGGTCAGCCGCTGGTTCGCGATGTAGCGGGCCCGGTCGTGCGGGTTCGCCTGGCTGAGCCACGCCACGGCGGCAGCACGCCGGTCCGAGAGCGACTTCGGCTGCATGCAGTACGACACCGTGTCCAGGAGCTGCTGCAGCTTCTCGGGCGAGTCGAACGCCCCGTCCGTGCGGTGCAGGGCGTCGACGACGGTCACCGGGATGCGGTTGCTGTTCTCGTAGGGCTTGAGGCGCTTCAGCAGCTCCCCGGTGTCCACCGCGACGGAGCGCACCCCGAAGATCGACCGCGCGGTGACGAGCGCCGTCGAGAAGCAGCCCACGATGGCGGTGACGTCGGACGAGGCCAGCATGACCTCGACCGGCAGCGGGTCGGTGACCACCTCGAGCGTCACGCCCGCGTCCTTCGCGGCCCGCTCGACGGGGGCGAGGAACCCGGGCGGCGCGGACGGGTGCGGCTTGAACCGCACGACCTGCGCCCCGGCGTCGGCCGCCGCGCGGATCATGCGGGCGTGCATGTCCGCCTCTTCCTGCATCGTGACCAGGCTGAGCGCCGCGAGGTACTGGCCCACGACGATCGCGGCGGGCGGCTGGGCCTCGTCCGCGGTGGGGGCGGACTTGGCGGCGATCTCCTCGACGACCTTGCGGAACGCCTCGCTCGGGATGACGGTCGGCTGCACGCCGTACTCGCTCAGCAGGACCGGACGCAGGCCCGGGACCAGGTCGAGGTGCAGCAGGCCGTCGAGCCGCTGGACGATGTCGAGCGGCAGGTCGTTGCGCGTCGGTCCGTAGCTCATCAGGCCGTCGGCGTACACCGTGATGCCGCCGTTGTGGAAGATGCGGGCCAGCGACTGGGCGGGGTTCACCCACACGGACTCGGCGACGATGTCGACCTGCCCGTCACCGAGGCCCCAGTAGTTCCGCAGCAGCCGCTCCAGCAGCGGACGCTCGCGCGGCCCCGGCTTCCAGTCGGCCGGGTGGATGGGCGCGATCAGGTCCGTCAGGTGCACCACGCGGTCGAACCGGGCGAGCACCGGGGCGGAGCCCTCGATCTCGTCGGCGGCGGGCGTGAGCTCCGGGGCGAACGCGTTGTTCACCACGAGCAGCACGCGCTCGCCGTCGGGCTCCCCGAGGAGGCCCGCGTCGGCGGCGGCGGCCGCGGTGGCGGCGCCGAACAGCGTCGAGGCGACGACCAGCTGGGTCATGACTGCACCTCCTGCTGTGCCTTGAGCGTCTTGTCGTGGGGGAGGTCGGCGGGCAGGAGCCCGTGCAGCAGCCGTTCGCGCTTGCGCGACATCTGGCTGGCCTCCTGGGCGAGCACGTCCTGCCGCAGGCCGGCGAACAGGTCGCGAGCTCCGCGCCGCAGGTCCCGGCGCACGTCGTGCGACATGTTGGCGCGGCGGCTCATGTGGTGCGCGATCAGCGCCAGCGCCGTCCGGGTCAGCTTGGGCAGGAACTTCTCGGCCTCGCGGTCCGCCTCGACGATGTCGAACGTCTGGCGCAGCGCGGGCATGATGTCGAGCTGCCGGCGGTCGAACGTCGCGGTGAGCGACGTCGACACGGTGCGGCGGTAGCAGAGGGTCGGCGCGTCGATGGTGGCGTACGCCCGGGAGCGGAGGAACAGGTCCCAGATCCAGGGCCGGTCCTCGGCCGTGTGCAGGCCCTCGGGGAACGTGAGCAGGCCGTCCTTGCTGATCGACCGGTCGAAGATGCCGGCCCAGCTGTACGGGTAGTCGACCATGGTCGAGTAGTTGACCGGGAGGATCGAGTCCCGCGGGTCCAGGACGATGCCGCGCCGCGCCTGCGGGGCCCACGTCACGTCCCGGCGGCGGGCGCGGACCGCCGTGTGGTCGGTCCGGATGAAGTCGACCTTGAGCGTGTCCATCGCGTCCATGAGGTGCGCGAGGCGTCGCGGGGCCAGCCAGTCGTCGGCGTCCGCGAACGCGACGTACGGGGCCGACGTCGCGGCGATGCCCTGGTTGCGCGCGCTCGCCGCACCGACCGGGACCTTGTTCTCGACGACCTCCAGGTTGGGGAGGCGGTCCGAGAAGGACCGCGCGATCGCCGCGGTGTCGTCGGTCGACCCGTCGCTGATGACGACGACCTCCAGCTCGCGGGGATCGTCCACCTGCTTCGTCAGGCTGGTCATCAGGTCGCCGATGTACTCACCTGCGTCCTTGCCGGGCACGATGACGGACACGCGTGGCCGCGTGGTGATGCTCATATAACCGGTTCCCTCGGTCGGGGTGAATCGGGCTGAGGCGCGCGCGGACATCGTCCGGCCAGCGCCGTCCGGCAGTCATTCAAGCACACGGAACGGCGCCGATCCTGGCAAAGCGGGCCGTCCGCCCGGAACCTCGCCCGGCACCCGCAGGATCTTCACCCGCCTCGCCGCCACCGGCGCCATGACGGGTCAGGAACCCGCGACGGGCGCGAGCACCCGCGCGAAGTCCGGTGCGAGGGTCGGCCCGTAGACGTCGGAGATGTGGTTGAGGTCGGCGTACACGCTCACGCCGCCGAGGACGGCGGGGCACGTGGTCTCGTCGCAGAACCGGTCGGTGAGGTCGACGACGGTCACGTCGGCGGCGGCCGCCTCGGCCGCCTCCTCGGTGAGACCGCGGCCCGCGAAGGCCTCGGCCCGCGGCACCGCGCAGGCCCCCGGGTCGGAGTAGTGGCTGCCGACGCAGGCGAAGACGTCCTCGCGGGGCAGCGGGGTGTCCTTCATCGCGAACACGCGCGCTCCGGTGCCGGCCAGGGCGTCGTACGCGGCGGCCAGCCCGGTCCGCCCGTGCCGGCCCTCGCCGTCGGCCTGGAACTCGGAGCCCTCGTAGTAGGCCGAGACGACGGCGTCCGGCTGGAGCCGGGTGATCTTCTCCAGCGTGCGCTCGTTGGCCGCGACGCAGTCGTCGGCGCCCGGGATGGTCCGCGGCGTGAACGAGAAGGGGCAGGAGTTGCGCAGGAACGTCACGACCTTCCAGCCGTTCGTCTCGGCGGCCTGGATGATCGGCTGGGCGAACATGCGCGCGTGGGAGTCGCCCACCACCGCGATCACGGTCTGGCTGTCCGGGTGGCCGTACTCGCACATGGCCGTGTCGTCCTCGGGCCGGTCCTGGTCGCAGTCCTTGCTGTCGACGAGCCACAGGGGCTTGTCCGCGGCGCCGGGGTTGGGCAGGATCGCCGGCTGGTCCGTGATGAACGGCGCGTAGCTGCCGTCGCGGGTGGCACCGGCGCCGAACCTGTCGTTCCCGGCCGCCCGGGCCTGCTCGACGGCGGCAGCGCCCTGGTCCCACTCCTGCTCCTGGGTGGCGGGCTTGATCCAGAACACCGAGGCGCTCCCGGCCACCAGCAGCATCGCGACCAGCGCCGCCACGAGGGCCCGCGCATCGCTCTTCCGGGCCCACGCCGCCTTGCGGAACGGCTGCTCGACCCAGTTGTAGGACGCCCAGGACAGCGCGAACATCACGGCCAGGAGGGCGATCACCTCGAACTTGTTCGCGTGCCGCCCGGCCCACGCGACGAAGTAGATGGCGACGGGGAAGTGCCACAGGTACAGCGAGTAGGAGACGTTGCCGACCCACTGGACGGGTCGCAGGTCCACGAGCCAGCTGAGCGACCCTACGCCGCTCGTGCGGCCGGCGGCGATCACGGCGGCGGTGCCGAGCACCGGCAGGAGCGCGTTGGCCCCCGGGAAGGGGGACGCCGCGGTCAGGGCGAAGGCGCTCCAGGCGATCGCGCCGAGGCCCGCGAGGGCGAGCAGCGCGCGGGGCAGCCGCAGGCGGTCGGTGTAGCGCAGCAGGACGGCGAGCACGCCGCCCACGCCCAGCTCCCAGAGCCGGGTGGTGGTCACGAAGTACGCGGACGGGTCACCCTGCCCGACCAGCACCACGCTCCACACGAACGACGGGATGATGACCAGGGCGAACGCGACCGTCAGGCAGGCGGCCAGCGGTGCGCTGCCCCGCCGTCGGGCGATGCGGGTCGCGGCCAGCGCGGCGAGCGTGACCACGAGGGGCCACAGCAGGTAGAACTGCTCCTCCACGGCGAGCGACCAGAAGTGCTGGAACGGCGTCGCGGCGTTCTCCGAGGCCGAGTAGTCGACCGAGTCGGCCGCGAGGATCCAGTTCTGCACGTAGAAGATCGAGCCGAGGGCCTGGCGCCCCAGGGCGCGCAGCTCGGCCAGCGGGAGCACGAACGGCGCGGTGACCACGACGGCGAGGATCGCGAGCAGGCTCGCGGGCAGGATGCGCCGGGCGCGGTTCGCCCAGAAGTGCCCCAGGCGCAGCCGGCCGGTGGCCCGCACCTCCTTGACCATGTGCCCGGTGATGAGGAAGCCCGAGATGACGAAGAACACGTCGACGCCGACGTAACCGCCCGGCATCAGGTCCGGACGCAGATGGTTCGCCACCACCAGGAGCACGGCGAGCGCGCGGAGCGCCTGCACCTCGGGAAGGAACGTACGGGTCGAGGAGGCGGCGGGGGGCGCGGGCGCGGGGAGCGGTGCAGGCCCGGGGCGTGTCTCGGTCGCGGTCGTGTTCACAGGGTTCCTGATCGTGCGGGGCGGGCTTGCTCGGGTGAAAACTTGGGTGAAAGCCAGAGGATACAAGGACCGTCACCCACCGGGACGGTCGTGAGGGCTGGTGCACTACCCTGAGGTCAGCAGAGGGCCGGGACCGTGCCGGTCCCGGAACCCGCACTCCCGAGACTACGAGGAATCCGCTGCACATGTCAGTCAAGGCCGACCCGTCGGCGATCGTCATCATCCCCGCCCGGGGCGGCTCGCAGGGCGTCCCGCTGAAGAACCTCGCCCGGGTCGACGGCATCACGCTGGTCGGCCGCGCGGTCCAGGCGTCGCTGGCCGCGCCGTCGGTGGCGCAGGTCATCGTCTCGACCGACCACGAGGAGATCGCCGCCGAGGCCCGGTCGCACGGGGCGCGCGTCGTGGCGCGTCCCGCGGAGATCGCCGGCGGCACGGCGTCGTCGGAGTCGGCGCTGCTGCACGTGCTGGACCGGGTCGAGGCCGGTGACGGCGGCCTCCCGCCGCAGGAGATCCCGCCCGTGACGGTGCTGGTGCAGTGCACCTCGCCCTTCATCGACCCCGAGGACCTCGACACCGCGATCCGCCGCGTGGCCGGCGGCGAGAAGGACGTCGTGGTGGCCGTCGCGGAGACGCACGACTTCCAGTGGCGCATCGACGACGGCGTCGCGAGCCCGGTGGGACACACCACGGACTACCGCCCCCGCCGGCAGGAGCGCGCGCCGCACTTCCGCGAGACCGGTGCCTTCTATGTGATGAGGACCGACGGGTTCCGTGCAGGAAGCACCCGCTTCTTCGGCGACGTCGGCATCCAGCCGGTCGCCTCGGAGTGGGCCATCGAGATCGACGAGCCGCGCGACCTCTGGCTCGCCCGCCAGCTCGTCGACCAGGACGTCGACGCCGCGCCCGGCCCGCTGGACGTCGACGCGCTCGTCACCGACTTCGACGGCGTGCACACGGACGACCACGCCTACGTGGACCAGGACGGCACCGAGCAGGTGCGCGTGAGCCGCGGCGACGGCATGGGCGTGTCCCGCCTGCGCCGCACGGGCCTGCCGATCCTGATCCTGTCGACCGAGACCAACAAGGTGGTCGCGTCCCGCGCCGACAAGCTCAAGGTGCAGGTCATGCACGGTGTGGAGGACAAGGCGTCCGCCCTGCGTGCCTGGATCGCCGAGCAGAACCTGGACCCCGCACGCGTCGCCTACGTCGGCAACGACGTGAACGACCTGGCCGCCATGGCCGTCGTCGGCTGGCCGGTCGCGGTCGCCGACGCCCGCCCGGAAGTGAAGGCTCAGGCCCGCCTCGTGCTGTCGCGCGAGGGCGGGAACGGCGCGGTTCGCGAGATCTGTGACCGTATACTCGCTGCGCGTCCGGGTGAAGTCGCCGCGAGTTCGGCAGCCGCCCAGACCCCCGTCGTCACCGGTTAGTCCCGACGACACGTAACAGCACTACCCTGTGCTCGACCCCTTCGGAAGGACCCTGTTATGAGCGCGACGAACGCGCAGCCCGCGCCGGTCACGATCGGCGACCTGCAGGTCGGCGCCGACCAGCCCGTGTACGTGATCGGTGAGATCGGCATCAACCACAACGGTGACGTCGAGATCGCCAAGAAGCTGATCGACGTCGCGGTCGAGGCCGGATGCCAGGCCGTGAAGTTCCAGAAGCGCACGCCGGAGATCAGCACGCCGAAGGACCAGCGCGACAAGATCCGTCAGACGCCCTGGGGCGAGATGACGTACCTCGAGTACAAGTACAAGGTCGAGTTCGAGGAGCCGGAGTACACGGAGATCGACGCGTACGCCAAGGAGAAGGGCATCCAGTGGTTCGCCTCTCCGTGGGACGCCCCGTCGGTCGAGTTCCTCGAGAAGATGAACGTGCCGACCCACAAGGTCGCCTCGGCCTCGGTGACGGACCACGAGATGCTGCGTGCGCTGGCCGACACCGGTAAGCCGATCATCCTGTCGACCGGCATGTCGACGCTGGAGCAGATCGACGCCGCCGTGGAGATCCTGGACACGAGCAAGCTCGTGATCCTGCACGCCACGTCGACCTACCCGCTTCCCCCCGAGGAGGCGAACCTGCGCACCATCACGACGCTGCAGGAGCGCTACGGCGTGCCCGTCGGCTACTCGGGCCACGAGACCGGCCTGCAGATCTCGCTCGCGGCCGTGGCGCTGGGCGCCGTCGCCGTGGAGCGGCACATCACGCTGGACCGTGCCATGTGGGGTTCGGACCACGCCTCCTCGCTCGAGCCCAAGGGGCTGGAGAACCTGGTGCGCGACATCCGCATCCTCGAGAAGGCCCTCGGTGACGGCCAGAAGCGCGTCATGCCGGGCGAGTTCTCGCCGATGTCGCGTCTGCGCCGCGTCGACGCCTGAGCGTCGGCACCGGACAGCACCAGCTAGGAGAAGGCGGGCACCCCACGCCGGGTGCCCGCCTTCGCCGTACGGAGAGGAAAGCTGTGAGCGAGCGGGACGAGTCGTCCAACCTGCCGCGGGCGACCGTGGTCGCCGTCGTGCGTGACGAGGAGCCGTACCTCGAGTCGATGGTGCGTTCGGTCCTGGGCCAGGACTACCCCCATCCGCTGCACCTGGTGCTCGCGGTGGGCCCGTCGAAGGACCGGACCCGGGAGATCGCGGACAAGCTCGCGGTCGAGACCGGCCGGGTCACCGTCGTGGACAACCCGACCGGCTCCAAGCCGCTCGGCCTGAACGCCGGCCTGGCCCTCATGCCCGAGGGCCACACGATCTTCGTCCGCGTGGACGGCCACACCGTGGTGGAGCCCACGTACGTCCGCCGTGCGGTGGAGGCCCTCCTGGCGTCGGGCGCCGACGGCGTGGGCGGGCAGATGCTGCCCGTCGGCGACACCCCCACGCAGCGGGCCGTGGCCCGGGCGATGAGCCACCCGGCGGGCCTGGGCGCGGCGTCGTTCCACACGGGCGGCGAGGCGGGGCCGGCCGAGACCGTGTACCTGGGCACCTTCCGCCGCGAGGCGCTGGAGCGGGTGGGCGGGTACTCGCCGATCTACGTGCGCGCGCAGGACTGGGAGCTGTGCCTGCGCCTGCGCACCAGCGGCAGCCTGCTGTGGTTCGACCCGTCGCTGGTGGTCGACTACAAGCCGCGGCGCACCCTGCGGGAGGTCGCCAAGCAGTTCTGGCGCACCGGCATGTGGCGCCGCGAGGTGATCCGCAACAACCCCGACACGGCCAGCATCCGCTACCTCGCGCCCCCGACGGTGGTCGTGGTGCTCGGCGTCTCCGTCGCGGCCGCCGTCGTCGGCGCGTTCGCGGGCCTGACCGGGCTGGTCGTCGCCGGCCTGGTGCCGCCCGTCGCGTACGCGCTGGGCGTCTGCGTGGCGTCGGCGCACGCCGCGACCCGCAGCCCGCGCCTGGACGCGGCCGCGGCGCTGCGCCTGCCCGCGACCATCGCCGTCATGCACATGGCGTGGGGCGCGGGGTTCCTGCGCGGCCTGACCGAGCGGGTCCGGGTCGACGACGGCTCCTGAGCCCCGCCGTCGGGCGCAGTCCTGCGGTCAGACGTGAGCCCCGCTGTCGGACGACAGCGGGGCTCCGGGCTTCTCGGCGCAGGGCGCCTCAGCTGGTGCCCGTGACCTTGTCCAGGGCGCGCTTGACCGGTCGGCCCGTCGCGAGGATCGCTCCGTAGACCGACGGCGGCAGCACCGATTGCGCCACGACCTTGGCGTGGCGGCGGGCGGACCACGGCTCGACGTCCGGCAGCGGGGTCAGCTCGCCCGCGGCGCGCAGCCGGGCGAGCTCGGCGATCGCGTCCGGCAGCTCGGACTCGGCCGCGTGGAGGTAGTTCTCGTCCAGCCAGCCGGCGTCGGGGACCGGGCCGCCCTCGTGGAAGGCCTTGCCCGCGTCGGCGAGCGAGATCATGCAGCCGCTGCCGGCGAACGGTTCGTTGAGCAGCGTGGCGTCCACGCCGAAGTCGTCGACGAGCGCGGTCGGCAGGTGCAGGGCCAGCGACTCCAGGGCCGCCGTCGAGCTCACGGTCACCAGCGCCGTGCCGGGCTGCAGCCACTCGGCCATCGGGCCGTCCACGAACCGCACCGCGTCGCTGCGGTGGCCCAGGCGCTCGTGCTCGGCGTCCCAGAGCTCGTCGTAGGGGTGCGCCTCGTTGTGCGTCTGCCGCTCACCCTTGCGGGCGCGCAGCTTCACGATCACCTCGAAGCCCTCGTTCGTCAGGTGCGCGAGGCCGTCGAGCAGCCGGACGCGGTCGTCGCGGTCGTTCGGCACCTTCGCCTGCGCGGCGAACACGACGCGCTCGGTGGGCCGGGAAGGGATGGCCGTGAGCCGCTCCAGGAACGGCAGGTGCCCCAGGACGACGCGCGGAGCGGCGTCGTGCGCGGCGAACGCGTCGCGGTAGGCGGCGATCTCACGGCGGCTGTGCACGACGAACGCGTCGCACCAGCGCCGCCAGGCCGTCCCGCGCGGAGTCGCGGGCAGCGCCATCCCCGGCAGGCCGGTGACGAGAGCAGGCCGGTTCGCCGGGTCCGCCCGGACCACGATCCGCGCCACCATCTCGGCGACGGGGCCGGTGGCGGCGACCAGCACGACGTCGGGCCGGGCCTCGCGGACGTGCTCCTTGAGCTCGCGCAGGCTCAGCACCGGGGGCCGCACCACGGACGACCCGGCCACGGCGGCCGCGATCTGGTTCGTGGTGGGGACGATCGGGGTGCGGACCAGGACCGCCGAGCGGGCCAGCCCCTCGTCCTCGGGCGCGCCGATGCGATCGAGCGTGGCGCAGGCCCACTTGAGGTACGAGTCGCTGTCCGCGACGGCGAGCACGCGGATGGTCATCCGTGGTCCTCCGGGTTGTTCTGGTCGATGAGGGGCGGGGTGGCGCCGGGGTGGGGCGTGCCGCCGGGCCGGTGGAGCGCGGCCGCGTCGGCGGCGAGGCGGAGCACGCCCGAGAGGTGGGCGCGCAGGCCGGGCGTGGCGCGGGACGTCCACCAGCCGTCCTCGACGGGCTGCGGCGTCACCGCCACGCCGCGAGGGCTGAGGATCGAGGTGAGCAGCACCGCCGCCGTCGACGGCAGGCTGACGACCCGCTGGGGTGCCGTCATGCCGCGCAAGCGTAGCTCCACCGGCGCCTGCGCCGAGTCGAGCGTGACGCCCGGCAGAGCGCCGACGCGGTCCAGGAGGTCCGGCACCTGGCGCCGGTGCGGCAGGTAGCGCAGGGGACCGTCGGCCGCGAGGCCGCCGACCCAGGCGACATAGGCGTCGGGGTCGACCAGCCCGTCCGCGGCCAGCGCGGAGCCGATCACCACCGTGGGCTCGGCGGGGGCGTCGCCGACGGGCACGCCGGCGAGCCACGCGAAGTCGTTGCGCACGACGCCGAAACCCTGGGCCACGAGCTGTGCGCGGACCGCGGGGTCCAGGGGGAGCGAGGTGAACAGGGTGACCCGTCCCTCGGCGGCGAGCCGGCGCAGACGACGGGCGGCCGCGGCGCCGAGCTGCCGCCGGGGTCCGCCGGTCTCGGCCCGCATGCGCACCAGCGGCTCGCGGGCGGCGAGCCGGCGGGCCAGGTCGAGGGTGGCGAGACCGTCGTCGGCCAGCACCACACGCTCCAGGCCGCGCCGCAGCAGCGCAGTGGCCTGGAACAGGCCCGAGAAGGCATCGCCCACCAGCCAGACGGGCTCGTGGGCGGACAGGGCGGCGCGGCGTCCGGCGAGGTCGGTCTCCAGCCCGTCCGGCAGCCCGAAACCGCGCACGGCCTCCAGGGCGACGTCCAGGGCGGGCACGTCGTCACGCACGTGGACCCGGGTCGGGGCGCCGCCGTATCCCGCGGCGTGGGCCTCGATGGTGCACAGCAGCTGGAGCGGCGACTCCACCAGTGCCCCGGCGGGCCGCGCCGGCCGGGCAGGCAGATCGGCCGGGACTGGGCGGGCGGTCAGCACGCCGTGCAGTCTCTCACGCGCTCGCGCGCGCGGCGCACGCCCGGTGCGGAGCGCGGACGCGGCCCGTCGGGGCCGTGCGGGGCACCCGGCGTGGAGCGCGCGTGGGGCCCGCGTGCGACACGCGTGGGGAAGGTGTGCGCGCGCCACGCGGCCCGGCCGAGGGCGAGCGCGGACGCGGGCCTCTCACCTGCGCGAAGACCGGCTGGAGACGAATCCGATGGATGCAGTAGGGTTTCGGTGCGGGCCGATAGCATCCCTGGTCCGACTAGGATTTGAGGTGGCCGTGCGCTCCCGGCCCCACCACAGAGACAGGAATCCCTGCGCATCGTGAGCAATCCGACTACCGATGTGGCTGCGCCCAAGGCGCCGCCCGCCAAGGGTGGCAAGAAGCAGCCCCCGCCGCCGATCGTGCCGAGCACGACATCGGCCGAGCGGCTCGCGCTCGCCGCGAAGTATGGTCTGAAGCCCCTGAACGTCCGCCCGTCGCTGGGCGAGTACATCCGGGACGTCGCGCGACGCTGGCCCTTCATCCGGGTCATGGCGTCGTCCACCGCCTACGCGAAGAACCAGAACAACTACCTGGGGCAGCTCTGGGCGGTCCTCAACCCGATCCTGAACGCCGCCGTGTACGTGCTGATCTTCGGCCTCATCCTCGGCGTGAGCCGCGGCGTGGACAACACCGTGGCGTACATCGTCATCGGCGTGTTCATGTTCCGGTTCGTCGAGGCCTCCGTCACCGGCGGCGCCAAGTCGATCAGCAGCAAGTCCCAGCTCCTGCGCTCCCTGCACTTCCCGCGCGCGGTGCTGCCTCTGTCGTCCGTGCTCTCGCAGCTCGCCACGCTGATCCCCGCGATCGTGGTGATGTGCGCGATCGTGCTGCTCAGCGGCCTGATCCCGGGGTACGAGCCGGAGCGGATCACGTGGTGGTGGCTCCTGCTGCCCGCGGCCGTGGCGCTGCTGTGCCTGTTCAACATGGGCGTCGCGTTCCTCATGGCGCGGCTCGTGGCCACGACGCCGGACCTCGACAACATCATCAGCTTCGTGATGCGCCTGGTGATGTACGCGTCCGGCGTCATCTTCCCGGTCACGAACTACGTGCACGACAAGCTCGACCTGGGCGGGTGGCGGCAGACCGCCGTCGAGCTGCTGTTTGACTACCAGCCCGTCTCCGTGTACCTGTACCTGGTGCGGTCCACGCTGATGAGCGAGGAGACCATCCCGCAGGACGGCACGATGTGGATCATGGGCGGCGTCTGGGCGGTGCTGTTCTTCGTCATCGGCTTCATCGTCTTCTGGCGCGCCGAGGAGAGGTACGGACGTGACTGAGGCCGAGGCACACATGGACTTCGACCTCGAGCTGGAGCCCGAGGACCTGGACGAGGAGGCGCCCGAGACGAAGCTCGGGGACCCGTGCCTCGTCGTCGACGACCTGCACATCGTCTACCGCGTGATCGGCGCCCGGGGCAAGAAGGCCGCCGGTGACGCCCACATCACCGAGGTGAACGAGAAGCAGTCGTTCCTGCGCCGCCTGATCAGCTCGGGCCGCCAGCACGTCGGCGCGGTGAGCGAGGTGCACGCGGTGCGCGGCATCTCCTTCACCGTGCGGCACGGTGAGTCGGTGGGCATCGTGGGCGTCAACGGCTCGGGCAAGAGCACCCTGCTGCGGGCCATCGCGGGGCTGATGCCCGCCAAGTCGGGCAGCGTGCACGTCTCGGGCGAGCCGTCGCTGCTCGGCGTGAACGCCGCGCTGATGCCGCAGCTGTCGGGCGAGCGGAACATCATGATCGGCGGTCTCGCGCTGGGCCTGACGCCCAAGCAGGTCGAGGAGCGGTTCGACGACGTCGTGGAGTTCGCCGGGATCGGCGACTTCGTGTACATGCCGATGCGCACGTACTCCTCCGGCATGGGCGCGCGCCTGCGGTTCGCCATCTCGTCGTCGGCCCAGCCCGACATCCTGATGATCGACGAGGCGCTGGCCACCGGCGACGCCGCGTTCAAGGCGAAGTCCAAGGCGCGCATCGAGCAGGTGCGGGAGAACGCGGGCACGGTCTTCCTGGTGAGCCACTCGATCTCGACCATCGAGGCGATGTGCAACCGGGTCCTGTGGATCCACCAGGGGCAGCTCGTCATGGACGGCCCCGCGCACGTCGTCGCGGAGGAGTACAAGGAGTTCGTCCGCGCCCAGCGTCCTGCGGGCAAGGGGCCGGGCAAGGGCCCGGGCCGCGGCTGACGCGACAGTCCCGACAGCGCGAGGGCCCGGTGACCGACTCGGTCACCGGGCCCTCGCGCGTTCCCGGGTCAGGCGTTCTCGACGGCCTGGACCCGCTCGACCGCGTCGATCAGGGCGTCGTGCTCCTTCTCGAACCGGGCCGTGTACTCCTCGTACAGGAGCTGGTCGACGGCGTTCGCCTCGCGCAGGCGGACGATGGACGCCGGCTCCTCGACCCGTTCCTTGGGCTGACCCGACTTGCCCTGGTGGCCCACGCGCTCCGCCACGGGGACACCCACGCTCGCGACGGCCGCGAGGTGGCTGGCCGCCAGGTGCTTCATGGTGCCGACGAGGTGGAACTGCTCGTCGAGGGTCTCCCGGCACAGGCGCTCGAGCCGGGCCTCGCCGAGGTCCGCCGTCGCCTCCAGCCAGTACATGTCCTCCTCGTCGGCGATCGGGCGGTACGCGCCCGGCCCGCGGTACTCGGCGGCGTACCGCGCGCGGATCTCCGGGTGCGTCGTGACGAGCTGGCGGGACAGCATGTTGGTCAGACCGTTCTCGACCGTGTAGGCGATGTGGTCGTCGAACGTCGGCGAGTTGTCGCGCGTGCCGATGATGTGCTCCGACGCCTGCCGCTTGAAGTACCCCGAGCGGATCTGGGACACCGGGTCGCGCAGCACCGTGAAGTAGGACAGCCGGCGGCCCGGCAGCGTGAAGCCGAACGGGTGGTGCTGGTGCACCATCTGGAACGGGGCCAGGTCCTGTGCGGAGTACTGGAGCGCGCGCTCGACCTGGAGCTCGCCGAAGCGCCGGTTGATCTCGATCATCCGGGCCCAGGGGATGGTCCGCTTGAGCGAGACGATCATGCTGGTGCCGCCCGAGAACGGCAGGTGGAAGAAGACCGGCAGGACCTCCGGGTCCGCCGCGCGCCGCAGGGCGCGGAACTGGTCGGCCCGCGCGTCGGTGCCCCAGGCGCTGATGAACCGCTCGTCGAGGTCCGGGAACGCCGCCACGAGCTGCGTCATCCGGTCACGGGCCTCGTCCTCGCGGCCCAGCGCCCAGAGCGCGGTCGCCACGACCGGTTCGGCGAAGGCCGGCGGGCCGCCCGCCACGCGACGCCGGGGGAGGGCCGCGGCGTCCTCGAACCGGCCGGCCTCGGCGAGCATGACGGGGAGCCACGCGCCGGAGGCGGCGTCGCCGAACTCGTGCCAGAGGGTGGCCACGGCCCCGAGCGAGACGCCCGCCCAGTCGTGGGTGCGGTTGCGTACGGCCAGGCCGCGCACCTCCTCGATGGCCTCGGCCGTGGGCCGGGAGCCGCGCGCGTTCGACACGAGCAGGTCGGTGAGCCTGCTCTGCAGGTCGTCGATGCCGGTGCGGTGCGCGGTGACGGGCCCGAACTGGCCGCGGAACCGGGCGCCGATGCCCTTGCCCTCGCCGTAGCCGCGACGCCGGTCGGGCGTGCGCTTGTCATTCATCTGCTGGTTCCTCACATGCGTTGGTGCTGCTCCCGTGACGCGGTGCGCCACGGCGTCTCCTGGCCGGGTGGTTCGTTCCCGGGTCACACACCTCCCTGCGCGGTCGGCGCGTCCACGTCCTGCTCGCCGTCCTGCTCGCCGAGCCGGGCCGAGAGGGCCGCGCGGACGATCCGCACGGCCTCCTCGACGGGCACGTGGGAGGTGTCGATGACCACGTCGGCGTCCGTCGGCTCCTCGTACGGGGACGAGATCCCGGTGAACTCGGCGATCTCGCCGGCCCGAGCCCTGGCGTAGAAGCCCTTGCGGTCCCGCGCCTCGCACACCTCCAGGGGCGTGCTCACGTGCACGAGCAGGTAGTGCGCGCCCTCGACCTCGGCCAGGGCGCGCACGCGTGCACGGCCCGAGGCGAACGGGGCGATGGGCGCGGCGACGGCGATGCCGCCGTGCCCCGCCACCAGCGAGGCCACGTACCCGATGCGCTCCACGTTGAGCTCCCGGGACTCCCGGTCGAAGCCGAGCCCCTTGGAGAGGTGGTGGCGCACCGCGTCGCCGTCGAGCAGGGTGGTCCGCAGGCCGTCGTCGTCCAGCTCGGCGGCCAGCGCCCGGGCGACCGTGGACTTGCCCGAGCCCGACAGGCCCGTGAAGAAGACGACGGCGCCGCGCCGGTGCGCGCCGGCGGCGGCGCGGTTCACCTCGGCGGCCGACGCAGCGGGGTACAGCGCCCGCACCGCCTCGTCGTGCACGCGGGGCAGGTCGGCCACGGCCCGGGCCGTGGCGGGCGAGCGGTGCGCGGCGAGCGTCTCGACGCGTCCGGCGCCGTACGCCGCGGCCACGTCGGCGAGCGTGATGCCGTCGGGCTCGTTCCCGCCCGGCCACGGCACGGCGACGGTGACCACGTGTGCACCAGAGCGCCGGGTCAGGTCGCCGGCCAGCCCCTCAGCGGCCCGGACCAGCCCCGGGGCACCGACGGCGCCCGGTTCCGGGGCCCGCCGCGCCACGGGCACGAGCAGCAGCACGGTGCCGGCGGAGGCGAGCGCGGCCGCCGTCGCCGCGTCCTCGTGTGTCGGGGCCTCGGTGACGAGCAGGCCGAGGGCGCCCGCGTCGCCGGCCTCCGTCCGCACGTCGCGGGCCGGACGCCGCACGGCGTCGTCCCACTGGGGTCCGATCGCTCCCGCCAGCGGCTTGAGCGGCTCCAGCACGACGGCGGAGCCCCCACCGGCCGTGAGCCGGGCCAGCGGGGTGTTCTCGGCGTCGGTCAGGAGCACCTCCGGCGGCGCGTCCGGCAGGGCGGCCGCGAGGGCCGCGGGCGACAGCGCGCCGCCGAGGGCCAGCTCGAGGAGGTCCAGCTCGTCGTCGGTCAGGACGCGGGCGGGGGAGTCGGTCATCTGCGGGGTCTCGATTCTGCGGGGTCGGGGTCGTCGGCCGGGCGGGCGGCGGGCTCGTCCGTCATCTCGTCCACCACCGAGTCTGCAGCGGGTGTCTGTGCGCCGCCGGAGAACCGGCGCTTGACCCAGAACCACACCAGGTTGCCGACGACCAGCGCGGCCCCGGCGGCACCCAGCACCACCGGGAGGCTCGCGCCGAGGAGCTTGAGCGCCGAGGCGAGCAGCAGGATCGCGAGGGCGCGGCGGATGATGCCGCCCGGCGCCCGGGACGACACGTGGGCGCCGAACCAGGCACCCGGGATGGCGCCCACGAGGAGCGACGTGGTCAGGCCGAGCGAGAAGTCGCCGTACAGCAGGTGGCCGAGCGAGGCGGCGGCCACCAGGGGGACCGCCTGCACCAGGTCGGTACCGACGAGCTGGGACGCCTTGAGCGCCGGGTACAGCAGCAGGAGCACCACGATGATGACCGACCCGGCACCCACCGACGTCATGCCCACCAGGAGGCCCGCCACGGCGCCGAGGATCGCGGTGGGGACCGGGCGGATCACCAGCTCGGGGGCCGACGGCCGGGTGGGACCCTCGCCGAGCGCCGAGCGGCTGCGGACCATCTGCAGCACGGCGCGCACGACGAGGCCGGCCGAGGCCAGGAGCAGCGCGCAGCCGAGCACGATCTTCAGCGCGGAGTCCAGGGAGTCGCCGAACGGCAGGTACTGGATGAGCAGCGCGCCCGAGAACGCCGCGGGCACCGAGCCCACGCACAGCCACAGCACGAGCCGGAGGTTGACGGTCTTGCGGCGCAGGTGCACGAACGCGCCCGCGGGCTTCATGAACAGGCTCGCGACGACGTCGCTGGAGACGGCCACGAGCGGGTCCACGCGGAACACGAAGATGAGCATCGGGGTCATCAGGGCCCCGCCGCCCATGCCGGTGAGGCCCACGATGAAGCCGACCACGAGGCCGCCGAGGATCAGAGCCGGGTCAATGGTCACGGGTGTCGCCCCTGCCTGTCGTGCTGCCGGGCACAATTCCGACTACTCCGGTCGGTTTTATGTCCCATGATGCTCGTAGGTTGCCGATCAGCACTGAACGGCTCCCCTGGCAGTGGATCGCATGCACGAATGGTAGCCTCGGCGCGTTCGCCGGGGTTCACCCGGCTGCCGCCCGGACGGGTCGGGCCACCCCTCCTGGGCCAGGGCGCCGTCCGCCACGGACTTCCCGAAGATTCCGCAGACCTGGAGATCGATGAACTCGCCCTCTCCCATGCTCCCTCCGGCGTCGCTCGACGACGACGCCCTTGCCCACGCGCTCGCCTCGGGAGCGGCCGAGGTGCTCCTGGCCCTCCGTGCCGAGGTCGACGCCGCCGGCGGATCCTTCGTCGCCAAGGAGGTCAAGGACGCCGGGGACGCCGCGGCCCAGGCCTGGCTCGCCGCCGCGCTGGCCGCCGCCCGGCCCGACGACGCCGTCCTCTCCGAGGAGGCCAAGGACGACGCGTCCCGCACTCGTGCAGATCGTGTGTGGATCATCGACCCGCTCGACGGCACCCGCGAGTTCGCGGAGCGCCCCGACGCCGAGGCGCCCGCCGGGCAGTGGCGGGACGACTTCGCCGTCCACGTCGCCCTCTGGCAGCGCGGTGCGGGCCTCACGTCCGGGGCGGTCGCACTGCCGGCCCGCGGCCAGGTCCTGACCACCGCGGACGGCCTCGTGCCGGGTGACGACAGCGCCGCCGTGCTCGCCGGTGACCGGCCGCTGCGCATCGCCGCGAGCCGCAGCCGCCCGCCAGAGTTCGTCGCGGCGCTCGCCGAGCGCCCCGACGTGGAGCTGGTCCCGATGGGCTCGGCGGGCGTCAAGGTGCTCGCCGTCGCCGACGGTACAGTGGACGCCTACGTCCACGGGGGCGGCCAGTACGAGTGGGACTCCGCGGCCCCTGTCGCCGTCGCCCGGTCCCGCGGGCTCGTCTGCACCCGCCTGGACGGATCCGAGCTCGAGTACAACCGGGAGAACCCCTGGCTCCCTGACCTGTTCGTATGCCCCCCGGCACTGGCTCCGCGCCTGCGTGAGCTGCTCGACACCGTCGGTGTCGCGTCCGTGGTCGGGGTAGATAGCAAGGAAGGTGCCCAGCCGTGAAGAGCCACGTCCTGAGCCAGCTGCGCAGCCTGGAGGCCGAGAGCATCCACATCATGCGCGAGGTGGTCGCCGAGATGCAGCGGCCCTGCCTGCTGTTCTCCGGCGGCAAGGACTCCATCGTGATGCTGCACCTGGCGGTCAAGGCGTTCGCGCCGGCCCGCGTGCCGTTCCCGATCATGCACGTCGACACCGGCCTGAACTTCCAGACCGTGCTCGACTGCCGGGACCGGTGGGTGGAGCGCACGGGAGTCCAGCTCGTCGTCGCCTCCGTCCAGGAGGGCATCGACCGCGGCCTGGTGCAGGAGGAGCCCAACGGCTCCCGCAACCGCATCCAGACGCCGGTGCTGCTGGAGGCCGCCGAGAAGCACGGCTTCGACGCCCTGTTCGGCGGCGGCCGCCGCGACGAGGAGAAGGCCCGCGCCAAGGAGCGCGTGTTCTCCTTCCGCGACGACTTCGGCCAGTGGGACCCGAAGAACCAGCGTCCGGAGATCTGGAACCTCTACAACGGCCGCGTCCACCAGGGCGAGTCCATCCGGGTGTTCCCGCTGTCCAACTGGACCGAGCTGGACATCTGGTCCTACATCGAGGCCGAGGACATCGACCTGCCCGACCTCTACCTCGCCAAGGAGCGCGAGGTCGTGGAGCGCAGCGGCATGCTCTACGAGGTCAACGACTTCACCCCGCTCAAGGACGGCGAGACCGCCAAGGTCCTCTCCACGCGCTACCGCACCGTCGGCGACGCGAACCTCACCGCCTGCGTCGAGTCCACCGCGACCACGCTGCACGACGTCGTCGAGGAGGTCGCGGCCGTGCGCCTGACCGAGCGCGGCGCCACGCGCGGCGACGACAAGGTGAGCGAGGCAGCCATGGAAGACCGCAAGAAGGAAGGCTACTTCTGATGACGACGACTCTTCCCGAGGCCGGCTCCTCGGAGCGCGAGGTCGTCAGCGGCGACCTGCTGCGCTTCGCCACGGCCGGCTCGGTCGACGACGGCAAGTCGACGCTGATCGGCCGCCTGCTGTTCGACAGCAAGTCGATCTTCGCCGACCAGCTCGAGTCGGTCGAGCAGGTCAGCAAGGACCGCGGCAACGACTACGCCGACCTGTCGCTCCTGACGGACGGCCTGCGCGCCGAGCGCGAGCAGGGCATCACGATCGACGTCGCGTACCGGTACTTCGCCACGCCCAAGCGCAAGTTCATCATCGCGGACACCCCGGGCCACACGCAGTACACCCGGAACATGGTCACCGGCGCCTCGACGGCCGACGTGGCCCTGATCCTCGTGGACGCGCGCAAGGGCGTCGTCGAGCAGTCGCGCCGGCACACGTTCCTGGCCACGCTGCTGGGCGTGCCGCACGTGGTGGTCTGCGTGAACAAGATGGACCTGGTCGACTACGACGAGGCCGTCTTCGAGAACATCCGCAAGGAGTTCACGGAGTTCGCCTCCCGGCTGCGCGTGCCCGACCTGACGTTCATCCCGGTGTCCGCGCTCGCGGGCGACAACGTGGTGACGCGGTCGGAGAACATGGACTGGTTCGACGGCTCGCCGCTGCTCAGCCACCTGGAGCGCCTGCACGTGGCCTCGGACCGCAACCTGGTCGACGTGCGGTTCCCGGTGCAGTACGTGATCCGGCCGCAGCAGAACGACACGCGCGACTACCGCGGCTACGCCGGCACGGTCGCGTCCGGCGTCATGAAGCCGGGCGACCGGGTGCTGGCCCTCCCGGCCGGCCTGGAGACCACCATCGCGTCGATCGACACGGCCGACGGCCCGGTCGACGAGGCGTTCCCGCCCATGTCCGTGACGGTGCGCCTGGCCGACGAGATCGACATCTCGCGCGGCGACATGATCTGCCGGCCGAACAACGCCCCGACGGTGACGCAGGACGTCGACGCCCAGATCTGCTGGATGGACGAGTCGGCCTCCCTGGTGCAGGGCAAGAAGTACGCGATCAAGCACACCACCCGGTGGGCGCGCGCGATGGTGAAGAACATCAACTACCGCGTCGACGTGAACACGCTGCACCGGGACGAGGACGCGACCGAGATCAAGCTGAACGAGATCGCGCGCATCCGCCTGCGCGTGACCCAGCCGCTGTTCGTGGACTCCTACCAGGCCAATCGCCAGACCGGCGCCTTCATCCTCGTGGACGAGGCGACGAACAAGACGGTGGCGGCGGGCATGATCGGCGGGGCGGCCCACCAGTACTGACCCGCGGGTACCGCCCCGCACCGGTGGCCGGATCGTGATCTGGCCCTGATACGCTCCGCAGCGCCGGAAGGCCGCCGACCCCGCGTCGGCGGCTTTCCTGTGTCGCGGCCGCATCGTGCCGCAGAATGGCTGGGCCAGACCGGCTGCCGCACGGCGCGGCGCCCTGGCCCGTAGAACGATCCGGAGGTCCCCAGGTGAGCGCTGTCTCGAACCCGCCGCAGCCCGTGTTCGGGCCGGCAGTTCTGGGCACGTCGGGCACGCAGCCCGCGCCGGACGGCGCCGCCCGCCCACCCGCGCACGCCGCGCCCCGCGGCCGGTCCGGCCACATCCCCGAGCTGCACGGCCTGCGCGGCCTCGCCCTCGCGCTCGTGGTGGCGTTCCACCTGTTCGGCAACGGCCGGGTCTCCGGCGGCGTCGACGTCTTCCTGGTGCTGTCGGGCTTCCTGGCGACCGGCTCGCTGCTGCGCCGTGCCGAGCGTCGCGAGCTGCGCCTGGGTGAGCACTACGGCCGCACGTTCGCGCGGCTGGTCCCCCCGGCGCTCCTGGTGCTCGCGGCCACGGCGGTGCTGGCCTGGCTGGTCATGCCGCGCGGCATCTGGGTGCAGACCGGCAGGGAGATCATCGCCTCGGCGCTGTACTACGTGAACTGGGAGATGATCTCGGGCCAGCTCGCCTACGGGGCGGCCGGCCCGCAGACCAGCCCGCTCCAGCACTTCTGGTCCATGTCGGTCCAGGGGCAGTTCTTCCTCGCCTGGCCCGTGGCGGTGCTGGTCGTCGTCGCCCTGGCGCGCCTGGTGCGGATCAGCGCGCGCGGCCTGCTGCTGGTGGTGGTCGCCGGGGCGAGCGTGGCGTCGTTCGTGTTCGCCCAGGAGCTGCACGGCGTGGACCAGCCGGTCGCGTACTTCCACTCGTGGGCCCGGTTCTGGGAGCTCGGGATCGGCGGGTTCCTCGCCCTGGCGCTGCCCTGGCTGCGCCTGCCCGGCGCCGTGCGCCCCCTGCTCGGCTGGGCCGGGCTCGGCCTGGTGGTGTCCAGCGGGTTCGTGCTCGACGGCGGGGCCCTGTTCCCGGGCGCCTGGGCGCTGTGGCCGGTCGGCGGGGCGCTGCTCGTGCTGCTCGGCTCGGGCGGCACCGCCGGCTGGGGGCCGCGCGGCCTGCTGCAGGTGGCACCGCTGCGGTTCGTGGCCGACATCTCGTACGCGCTGTACCTGTGGCACTGGCCGCTGCTCATCGCCTACCTGCACCACACGGGGCTCGAGCGCGTGGACTGGTTCGGCGCCGCGGCGATCCTGGCCGCTTCGGTGCTGCTCTCCTGGCTCACCACCAAGCTCGTGGCCGACCCGGCGCAGCGCTTCCGGGAGGCGTTCGGCGGGGTGCGGGCACTGGTGGCCGCCGCCGTCTGCGTGTCCCTCGTGGCGGGCGGCGCCGTCGTCGGGGTGCGGCTGCTGGAACGGCAGGACGCGCAGCTGCTGGCCCAGGCCGAGGCCGTGGCGGAGGCCGCCGGCGACGACGGCGCGACCGACTACCCGGGTGCCCTGGCCCTGGACCCGCGCTATGCGCAGCCCGTGCCGCAGGACGTGCCGGTGCTGCCCGCGGCGGCCGTCGCGGCCCAGGACCGGCCGGAGATCGACGACGACGGCTGCATCCAGTCGAACGAGGAGACGGCGGGCTCGGACGTGCCCGAGACGTGCCTCCTGTCCGACGCGCCCGACCCCCGGCGGGTCGTGGTCATGGTGGGCGACTCGCACACGATCCAGTGGGCGCCGGCCATGGCGGAGGTGGGCGCCGACGAGGGCTGGCGCGTGCTGCTCATGGCCCGGCGCGGGTGCCGGCTCCAGGCGCCGCCCGTGGGGGAGCAGGCGGACGTCAGCGACATGTGCTGGAGCTGGCGGGTCAACGCGATGGCGAGGCTGAAGCAGATGCGGCCCGACGCCGTGATGGTGATCGGCACCCGCACCTCGACCATCGCCCCGGGTGACAAGGTGCACCCGGCCGAGACACGGGCCTGGAAGCAGCTCGCCAAGGCCGGGATCCGGGTGATCACCCTGCGGGACAACCCCCGGTTCGAGTTCGACGTGCCCGCGTGCGTGGAGGAGCACCCCGACGGTGCGGGCTGTGCCCGCGCCCGGGTCGACGCCTTCTCGGCGGTCAACCCCGTCCACGAGGCCAAGGGGTCGCCGCGCTCGGCGGTCCACCTGGACCTGACGCGCTTCATCTGCGGCCCGGCCATGTGCGAGGGCGTGGTCGGCAACGTGCTGGTCTACCGCGACGACGACCACATGACGGCCACCTTCGCGACGACCCTGGCCCGCCCGCTCCACCAGGCCCTCCGTGCCAAGGCGAAGTGGCTGTTCGAGAACCGCCCGGACACCCCGCAGATCCGCACCCGCTTCTGACGCCGGACCGCTGAATGCGGGATGCTCGCCCCTGGCGTGTGGCCAGGAGGGCGAACGTCCCGCACTCAGCGGGTCGTCACGGGGTGACTGCGGTCAGGGCGTTGGTGATGCCCTCGCCGTAGTAGCTGTTGTTCGACGGCGTGCCCACGCACGCCGGGCCCGAGGCGGTGGTGCACTCGTGGTCGTCGGCCTGGGCGCGGACGGCCGCCTCCAGGCGGGCGGGGCCCCACGTCGGGTGCGCCGACTTGAGCAGCGCCAGCACGCCCGCGACGTGCGGGGACGCCATCGAGGTGCCGCTCTTCAGGCCCCAGCCGCCGTCGAGCGTCGTGGACAGGATCGAGCTGCCCGGCGCGGCGACGTCGATCTTGTCCAGGCCACGGTTCGAGAACGAGCTCAGGGCCCCCGTCTGGGTCAGCGACGAGACCGTCACGACGCCGTCCAGCTCCGCCGGGATGTCCTCGCAGCCGGAGTTGATGACCCGCTGCACCGCCGTCGAGTCGTTCGGGCTGCTCGTGTCGGTGGTGTTGTTCGCCAGGTCGGTCGCGGCGTTGCCCGCGGCGGCGGCGTGCACCACACCGCGCTTCGTCGAGAACTCGACCGCGCGGCGCACGGCCTCCTTCGCGGCGCGCTGGTCGGGCTGGTCCTCGCACCAGTACATGAACGGGTCCACGTAGTACGAGTTGTTCGTGACGTCCATGTGCCGCAGGCCCGCCCAGACGAACCCGCAGACCGCGTACTCGGGGTAGATGAACCCGTCGTCGTTCACGACCTTGACGGAGGCCAGCCGGACGCCGGGGGCGACGCCCACGATGCCCGTGCCGTTCTGCGCGGCGGCGATGGTGCCGGCCACGTGCGTGCCGTGGTCGGACGTGGTGGGCAGCCAGCCGGTGGCCGACAGGTCGGGCCGGCCGCCGTCGGTGCAGTTCACAGACTGGTCGGCGTCGACCTGGCTCGCCAGGTCGGGGTGGGACGCCTCGATGCCGGAGTCGAGCACGCCCACGGTGACGCGGGCCGAGCCGTCGTTGACCTCCAGGGCCTGGTCGGCCTTGATCATCTGCATGTCCCACTGCGTGACCTCGCCCGGGTCGTCGGCAGCGGCGGCGCGGGACGGACCGTCGACGGTGCCGCCCACGGACTCCTTCTTCGCCTGGCCCACCACCGACTTCTCCCGCTGGGTGCCTGCGGGGGCGTCGGTGCCCGGGGTGCCCTCGGTGGGGGAGACGGTGCGGGTGGCCCCGACGGACTCGATGACACCGAACCGGTCGGCCGCCACCACGTCCTCCCGGAAGGAACCGTTGGCGGAGTGCGCCACGATCACGCCGATCTGCGGCCAGGACTGCACGACGACGCCGTCGGCGCGCGTGACCGCCTTCACCGCGAGGGCGGTGTCGTGGGCGCCGGCCCGGTCGGTGTTGACCACGTAGGAGAACAAGGCCCCGTCGGGGGTCACGATGGGGACGGGTGTCGACTCCGGCTCGTCGGCCGCGTTTCCGGCGACGCTGCCGAGCGCGGTCAGTGCGAGCGTCGTCGCCGTGGCGACGGCGACGGCTCGCCGGGCGTGGGAGATGCGCATGGATCACTCTCCTGGATGAAAGCGGGCCCCCGGGTGGGACCCGTAGGGCAACCTACGCGTCCTGGCGGGGATCGCCAGTGGGTCCGGCATCCTTTTAACCGGGGTGAAACAGACGTCGCGGTCAGCGCGCGGCGGTTCCCGCGGTCTCGCGGACCGTACCGGTGCTGCTGCCGGTGCTGCTGCCGGTGCTGCTGCCGGTGACTGCCGGGACGGCCCCGGTCGTCGGAGGTTCGCTCGCCGCGGGCTCCACCGCCCCGGCCTCGCCGGCCCGGCCGTCCGGTCCCGGGCCGGCCCCGTGCGTCGCGTCGCCGCGGCGGACGGTGGGAGGGTCGATCAGCGCGAGCCGCGCGAACGCACCCCGCAGGCCGTCCCGGAGCACCGGCGCCAGCGGCTTCTCGACGAACCGCTGGATCAGCCAGGCCATCGCGAGCACCACGACGACGGCGACCGCGAGCACCACGTAGCGTGGCAGGGCGTCGTGCAGGAGGTGGATGACCCACCAGCCCCAGTACTCGTGCACCAGGTAGAGCGGGTAGGTCAGCGCGCCCGCCGTCGTCAGCCAGGCCGCCGAGACGTGCCGCAGGCGCGTGAGCGTGGCGAGCGCCACCAGGGCGAAGGAGCCTGCCACCGCTGCCGCGGACAGCGCGTCGGGCACGGCGTGGCCGGTGTTGGACACGATGATGTTCGCGGTCTCGCGCCCGGACCACGCGGCGCCGAGGATCACGTTCTCGGCGAGCACCAGCCAGGCGATCAGGGAGCGGCGGTCCTTGGTGAGCAGGAACAGCGCCATCCCGCCGGCGAACAGCGGGGCGTAGTCCCAGACGAGCAGGTTCGCCACCAGGTCCAGCCCGGCCTCGTGCGCCATCGCGCCCGCGGCGGGCCACAGGGCGGCGAAGGCGAGCACGCGTGCGCCGGTGAGCCCGGCGACCAGGAGCACGCCGACCAGCACGTAGAACCGCAGCTCCACCCAGAGCGTCCAGTAGACGCCGTCGACGTGCGGCATCCCGAACGCCGACTGCAGCATCGTCAGGTTCACGCCCACGGTGGTCAGCTCGATGTCGTCCCGGCGGTCGGGCCACAGCACGAGCAGCAGGAAGCCGGTGAGCAGCACGGCCACCCAGTAGGCGGGGTAGAGACGGGTGATGCGCGAGATGGCGTACGAGCGCACGTCCCGGCCCCACGCCGTCAGGAGGATGACGAAGCCCGAGATGACGAAGAACAGGTCGACGCCGAACGCTCCGAACGCCGTCAGGTCGGACAGCCCGGGAAACACCTGGGTGGGCGGCACGCCCCACGACGGGTTGCCCAGCGCCGTGTAGTGGAACAGCATCACCGCCGCCGCGGCGAGGAACCGGAGCCCGTCGAGGACACCCATCCGGGCGCGCTTCGTGCGGGGCGGAGGGGCGGCGGAGTCAGTCAGGGCGGGCACGCGCGAAAACCTACCAAAGAGGTCGGGGTTATGGGGCGGGTGTATCGGCGAACAGCCACGGGGCGGACGACCGCAGCTGCTCGTGGATCACGGGCGTGAGTGTACGCACATAGGTACTGGTCAGGTGATCGTCGTCGCGATATACGAGAACGTTGCCGACCACCGCCGAACAGATGACCGGCCCGCAGATCGAGTCGGTGAGGTCGAGGTGGACGACCGAGCCGGGTACGTCGTCCGCCGTCGTCACGGGGGAGACGGCCGCGAGCTGTTCCGCGCGGGCCCGCCCGCACGCGTCCGGGATGCTCTCGTCCTCCATGCAGACGGGTACGAACCACTCGAACCGGGGGTTGTCGCGGACGGTCACCACGCGGACCCCGGCGTCGGCCAGGACGCGCCACGCGCCGACCTGGCCGGGCATGACGCGTTCGGGCGACCCGTCCTCGAAGGTCCGCGTCCCCACGACGACGACGGCGTCCGGGCGGGCCGCGGTGAGCGCGTCCAGCGCCCGTTCGTTCCACGTGGCGCACGACGACGGGTAGGCCAGGCCGCCCGCGCCCGACGTCGCCAGCCGGCACCCGTGCTTGAGCATCTCGCGCAGCTCCCAGCCGTGCTCCCGGGCCAGCGCCGCGAACGCGTCCTCGTACTGCAGCTCGTGCGACGCGCCCGCGAGGTAGACGACGGCGGTCGGGTCGTCCTGCGCGACCACCGTGCACTCCAGGAGCTCGGGCCGGTCGGCGCTCTGCGCGCACTCCGGGCGGCCGGGGTGGTCGTCGAACGCGACCCAGGTCGCGGGCCGGAAGGGCGTGGTCGGCGGGATGTCGACGGCGCCGGGGGCGAGCGCGGCGGCGCCCGGGTGGTCCGGCGAGGGAGTGCGCAGGTCGGCGACGTCGTGCCGCACCGTCGCGTCGTGGGCGGTGGCGGCGAGCTGGGTGCCGCCGAGCAGGAGTGCGGCGGCCCCGACGAGTGCCACCGGCATCCAGCGGGCCGGCGGCGTGGTGCGCGGTGGGTGGGTCCGGCCGCCGGCGGGAGCGGGTGCGGGGCTGGTGTCGGGTGCGGGGCTGGTGCCCGGACCGGTTGTGGGGCTGGTGTCCGGACCGGTTGTGGGGCTGGTGCCTGGCGTCGCGCCGGCGGGTGCCGGTCGCCGGGTGCCGGCGGTCGCGGTGTGGGCGGTCGCGGTGTGGGCGAGCGCCGGCTCGGCGACGTAGCGGGTGGTGAGCCACGCGAGCGCGGTCGACACGACGAGGATGCCGGCACCCGCGAGCGGCCCTGCCCGGTGGTCGCCCGTGGTCAGCAGCCAGAAGACCAGGACGGGCCAGTGCCACAGGTACAGCGCGTACGAGATGCGGGCGCCGAACCGCAGGGGTGCGCTGTCGAGCAGTGCTGCGGCGGTCCAGCGGGGGGTGGTGGTGCTGCGGGGTGGGGTGGTGTCGGGTGGGGTGCTGGTGGACGGGGTGCTGGTGGACGGGGTGCTGCTTGGCGGGACGACGCCGGTCGGAGGCCTGCGGGACAGGGTGTTGCCGGGCTGGGTGTTGCCGGGCTGGGTGTTGCCGGAGCGGGTCCTGGCGGAGTGGGCCTTGGTGGATGGTTGCGTGTCCGGCAGGGCCGTCGCGAGGACCAGCGCGGCCCCGGCGACCGGGACCAGGGCCCACGGGCCGGGGAACGCGACGGCGCCGTCGACCAGGAAGCCGGAGCCGACCACCAGGGCGAGGCCGGACCACCCGAGGCTCGCCCGGACCGGACCGGGCAGGGTGCCCGAGAGGCGCGGGGCCAGGGCGAGGAGCGCGCCGACGCCGATCTCCCAGAACCGCGTGAAGGTGCTGAAGTAGGCGACCGGCTGGTCCACGGTGACGAGCCAGAGGGCGTACCCGAACGACGCGAGGGTGGCGGCGAGCGTCACGACGGTGACGAGCTGCCGGGGCGTCAGGAGGCCGCGAGCCGGCGGCGGCGGTCCACCCGACGGATGCCAGGCCCCTCCGTGCCCGGCCGGAGTCTGGCCGGCCCGCGACCGCTCGGCACGGGCCCGGCGCCGCGTGCGGCGTGCGGCGGCGACCAGGCCCAGCACCACCAGCGGCCAGACCGCGAAGAACTGGCCCTGTACCGACAGTGACCAGAAGTGCTGCAGCGGACTCGCGTCGGGGCCGGCGGCGCCGTACGCGAGCGCGGAGCGGACCAGCTCCCAGTTCTCCCAGAAGGTCGCGGACGCCCCGACCTCACGCAGCCCCGATGACCAGCGCATGCGCGGCGTGAGCGTGAACAGCGTGACCGTCACGGCGGCCAGGACCACGAGCGCGGCCGGGAGCAGCCGGGCGAGCGTGCGCGCGTAGTGCGCGCCGAGCCGCAGCGTGCCGTCCTCGGCCCGGCGCAGCAGCGTGCCCGTGGCGAAGTACCCGGAGAGCACGAGGAACACGTCCACGCCGCCCGACACGCGCCCGTGCCCGAACAGGTGGAACGCGACGACGAGGAGCAGCGCGAGCCCGCGCAGCCCGTCGACCGCCCCGACCCGGCGGGCGGTGCCGGCTTGCCGGCGGGCGGCCGGTGTCGGCGCAGTACGTACTACGGCCACCGGGATCGAGGCGGCCGGAATCACCGTGTCGACGATGCTCCGGGAGTGAGGCATCCAGGAACGCTAGAGGGTGCGGCTTACGTCCACATTGAGGGCAGATAACACCATGGTCTCGGTGTTCCGGAGGAGGTTGGGTGGGTGCATCTCTGCCTCGGCGGGTGCAGCAGCGAACCGGCGATGGATCTCGGGCCGCAGGCCTGGGCGTCGACGGTTGTCCACAGATTTGGATCTGGTGATGCGACGACCCGGGGTCGAACGTATATTCGACACATGGGAACAGTTTGATAGTTCTAAGGGTGGTAGGGGGTCGGGGTATGGGCGGGCAGGTGAGCACGGGGGCGGAGCGTCCTACGGGCGTGGAACACACGCTGGAACGCGTCCTGGAACGCGTGCTGGAGCAGATGCTGGGGCAGGTGCTGACCGGGCCGTCGGTGACCGCACGCCCGACACGGACAGCGGTACCACTGTTGAGCTGGGGCGGGATGACAGCCAGGTACACGAGGACCGCTCCCGCGGCCCTGGTCGCATGGCCCTCCCAGCACCGGGCCGCCAGGACAGGCACCGAGCCCGCCGCCCTGACCGAAGAACCGACAGATGC
>NZ_JBIUAP010000004.1:344121-452906 GCF_044547525.1 Promicromonospora sp. NPDC052451 | reverse complement strand
CCCCCCCCCCCCCCCCCCCCCCCCCCCCCCCCCCCCCCCCCCCCCCCCCCCCCCCCCCCCCCCCCCCCCCCCCCCCCCCCCCCCCCCCCCCCCCCGG
Source organism: Promicromonospora sp. NPDC052451 (assembly GCF_044547525.1). Lineage (NCBI taxonomy): Bacteria > Bacillati > Actinomycetota > Actinomycetes > Micrococcales > Promicromonosporaceae > Promicromonospora > Promicromonospora sp. NPDC052451. The sequence continues at coordinate 452,809 of NZ_JBIUAP010000004.1, read as the reverse complement.
GCCCGAAGGACGAGGCGCGACGGGCGGTCAGTACTGCGTGTACCGGACCCAGTCGTAGGTGGCGGTCCGCTGCCCGGTGTAGTTGAACGGCCCGAGCCAGGAGTCGACGCCGGTGCCCGGCCACAGGTTCATCATGATGCGCTGCGGGCGCGTGGGGAGCGGGCCGCGCGAGCCGTTCTCCTGGTGGACGAGGCGGCCGTCGACGAACCAGTTGATCGTGCCGCCGCGCCACCACTCGATGGCGTAGTCGTGGTAGCCGGCCGCGGCGTCGAAGCCGAGGTTGATGATCGACTCGTGCCCGCCGACCCCGTTGGTGAAGTAGTTGGTCTGCATCTGCCAGGTGTTCTTGCCGAGGATCTCGACGTCGATCTCGTCCCACGGCTGGCCGTCGCTCGGCCCGGTGTAGGTGAAGAACGACGTGACGATCCCGGACCCGGACGCCGCCTTCATCCGGACCTCGAAGCGCCCGTAGGAGTACAGCTCGTTGCTGCGGTACTCCCCGGAGGCGTACGGCTTGCCCGAGCAGCCGCCCGGGCACGGCGTGTTGTTCAGGTTCAGGCCCATGACGCCGCCGCTGTGCCAGACGTGGTCGGCCCGCCAGCCGGCGTTGAACATGCCGCCGTTGCTCCAGCCGTCGGCCTTGTTCCACCGGCCGGTGTCGTACGAGTCGAGGTTGTCGGTGAAGCTGCCGCCGACGGCGGCGGCGGGCGGTGTCAGGCCCGGTGCCGCCGAGAGCCCGAGCAGCAGGCCGAGGGCGAGGGCCGGAGCCAGGGTCAGGAGCCGGCGGCGTGCGGTGGAGCGGTGCTGCGTCGTCGTTGATCGCATGAGTACCTCCATCGGTACGGGTGGCGGGTTGGTGTGGCTGGCTGGTGCCGGCCGGTAGCGGCCGTCAGGGGTGGCGCAGCGGGGGCTGGGCGAGCTCGACCAGCTCGCGTGCCTGCTCGGGGAACCAGTGCCCGGCGGGCGGGTCGACCATGCCGCGCTCGGGGTCCTCCGGTCCGCCGAGGCCGCGGAAGCACTCGCCGTCGGACTCCCCGGGAATCTTGATCCACAGGAAGGCGTCGACGAGCTCGTTGCCGGTGTCGGTGGTCGGCCGCAGGCCCAGGCCGCGGTCCGGCGGGTTGCACCACGTCTCGGCGTCGGGGTAGACGCCTGCCGGCGCGGCCCAGGCGCCCCGGCCGTTGCGGCTGGTGTCGACGACGAAGTGCGTGGTGGGTTCGACGTCGCCGAGCGCGGCGTCGTACCGCGAGTCGATGCCCGCGGTGTTCAGCGCCGGGTCGGTCGCCGTCGGGCTCCAGATGCCCTGGTTGGACAGCGTCACGCCGGTCCAGTCGTTCGCCGGACCGCCGCTCCAGTACTGGTTGCCGCAGCTCGCGTAGTCGCCCGGCGCCACCTGCGTGGCGTAGGCGATGCATCGGGAGATCCAGGTGCCGTACGCGACGCTGTTCTCGGTGAACTCGTAGTTGGACACGTTCAGGAAGAACCCGTCCGCGCGCTCGACGCCGGCCTTGACCAGACGGTCGGTGGCCTCGCCCACGTTCAGCCACGACGTGTTCGTGCCGTCGAGGTACACGACGGCGTTCGGCTGCTCCTTGAGGCGGTCGACCGCGTAGTTGAGCATCTCGAAGCGCTCCGCGGCGGCGTCCCGGCCGGTGGTCTCGGGGTCGTACTCGGGCGGCCGGCAGCTCTCGAGCTGCCCGTCGAGCGTCGTGTACCAGGGGATGACGCCGAGCCCGTCCGGCTCCAGGACGACGGCGACCTCCTCGCGGCCGATGCCGGCCGCGAAGCCGTCGATCCACGCCTTGTACTCCGCCACGTCGCGGGCGCCGCCGGCCGAGTAGAGCGCGCAGTCGCGGAACGGGATGTTGTACGCGACCAGCACGGGCACCTTGGCGCCGGTGCGCTTGACGAGCTTGCGGACGTCCCGCTCCACCTCGGCGGGACTGCCGTCCGTGAACCAGGTGGAGCTGGGGATCTTGCTCAGCAGCAGCGCGTCACGCCTGGCCTGTCCGCGCAGCTCGTGCGCGGCCTCCTTCGTGGAGCTGTGGGGGTCGTTGAAGATCGTGGTCCCAGGGGCGAGGACGTCGTTGCTCGCCCAGGCCGGGCCGCCGCCGAGCAGGGCGGCGCCGAGAGCGCACACGGTCAGCGCGGCGGTGAGCCGGCGCCGAGGGGTCGGTCGTGTCATGCGGGGTCTCCCGAGGTCTCTGCGAACGCGTCGTTGCGTGTTCGTCGCGATGCTGTGCTGCATGCGGGTCTGCACAGAACTGGAAGAATGTGGAAGCGCTCCCAGTCGGACCATGGTCCGGGGCGGCGGCCGACCGTGTCAAGGTCTCCCGGCGTCGTGATCGGGTGGCGGGTAGGGTCTCGGCCGTGGCCGGGAGCGGAGGTGCGGCAGCCGGGGGACCCGGCGCCGGGAGCACGGAGACCTGTCTGGTCGTGGTGCGTGGCCCCTCCGGGGCAGGCAAGTCCACGGTCGCCCGCGCGGTGCGGCGGCGCATGGGCCGGGGGACGGCGCTCGTCGAGCAGGACTACCTCCGCCGCACCCTGATGTGGGAGAAGGACACGGCCGGCGCGCCGAACATCGGGCTCATCGACACCGTGGTGCGCCACGCGCTCGGTGTCGGGTACTCGGTCGTGCTGGAGGGCATCCTCGCGGCCGACCACTACGGGACCATGCTCAGGGACCTGCTCACGGACCACAGGGGCCGCACGGTGTGCGCCTACCTGGACGTGCCGTGGGACGAGACCCTGCGCCGGCACGAGACGCGGCCGCAGGTGGCCGACTTCACGCCCGAGCAGATGGCCGAGTGGTTCGACCCGGACGACCGGCTGGGCATCGACGGCGAGATCGTCGTCGACGCCGCGTCGTCGGCCGAGCGGACCGTCGAGACCCTGCTGGCGGCCGCCGGGTGGACCGGTGCCCACGCTCCCGGCGGCGCCTGACCGGGACGGTGGGCCGGTCTCAGGAACCGGCGGCCGGGGCGGCGGCGAGCATGGTCTCGACGAGGTCCGCCGCGCGTGACCCGCTGACCTGCGGCGGTGCTGTCCCCCGGGGCATTTCACCCTGTAGGGTCGTGCGGGTCGTCCAGGCAAGTCCCACCGCGAGGAGGCGGTCGTGACCGAGATCGAACCCGTCTACGGGGCCGGGACCCTGCTGCTCGTCGCCGCCGCGGCGGTGGCCCTGCTCCTGCTCCTGATCATCCGCTTCAAGCTCCACGCGTTCGTCGCGCTCGTGCTCGTCAGCCTGCTCACCGCGGTCGCCGCCGGGATCCCGGTCGCCGACATCCCCGACGCGCTGCTGACCGGGTTCAGCGGGACGCTCGGCTCGGTGGCCCTGCTGGTCGGGTTCGGCGTGATGGTGGGGCGGCTGCTGGAGATCACCGGCGGCGCACAGGTCCTGGCCGACACGCTCATCGCCCGGTTCGGCGAGAAGCGCGCCCCGCTCGCGCTCGGCGTCGCCGCGCTCATCTTCGGGCTGCCGATCTTCTTCGACGCCGGCCTCGTGGTCTTCCTGCCGATCATCTTCACCGTCGCGCGGCGGTTCGGCGGCGGCATCCTGCGCTACGGGCTGCCGACGGCCGGGGCCTTCGGCGTCATGCACGGCGTGGTCCCGCCGCACCCCGGGCCGGTCGCCGCCGCCGCCGAGCTGGACGGGAACATCGGGCTCACCCTGCTCCTGGGCATCCCCGTGGCGGTCCTCGCCTGGTTCATCGGCGGCTACTACGTGGCGCGCTACCTGAGCCTCCGGTACGTCATCGACATCCCGGACGCGGTGTTCGGCCGGATGAACGGTGGCCGGGACGACGTCGCGGACGGCGGCTCGGGCGGCCCCGGCGCAGGAGGGGCCGGCGCGGGAGGTGGCAGCACGACCGCCACCGCGACCCAGGCCCCGCCGCGGTTCGGCACCGTCCTGCTCATCCTACTGCTGCCCCTGGTGCTGATCTCGCTCAACACCGTCGTGGACACCCTCGTCAAGGCCGGGGCCGTCGCCGAGGAGGCCGGGTGGGCGAACGCTCTGATCCTCGTCGGGCAGACGCCGATCGCGCTGCTGATCACCGTGCTCGTCGCCCTCGCGGCGCTCGCACCCGGACGGTTCACCATGGGCCGCGCCAACGCCGTCCTCGACGACGCCCTCGGGCCGATCTGCTCGATCATCCTCATCACCGGCGCCGGCGGGATGTTCGGCGGCGTGCTGCGCGCCAGCGGCATCGGCTCGGCGCTCACCGACTCGCTGTCCGACCTCGGGCTGCCGCTCCTGCTGCAGGCGTTCGTCATCTCGACGGTCCTGCGCGTCGCACAGGGCTCCGCCACGGTCGCCCTCACGACCACGGCCGGGCTGATCTCCGCGCAGGTGGCGGCCGAGGGCCTCAGCGACCTCAGGATCACGCTCCTGGTGTTCGCCGTGGCGGCCGGCGCCACCGTCCTGTCCCACGTGAACGACTCCGGGTTCTGGCTCGTGAGCCGGTTCTTCGGCATGGACGTCCGCACGACGCTCAAGACGTGGACCGTCCTGGAGACCACCCTCGGGCTCGTCGTCTTCCTGCTCGCCGCCCTGCTGTGGCCGGTGACCGGGTGACCGAGGTGACCGGCTCGCAGGGCGGGGGCGCGCCCGCCGGCGTCGTGCGGCACGTCGTCGTCATGGGTGTCACGGCGACCGGCAAGACGACCGTGGGGCGGGCGCTCGCGGACGCGCTAAGCGGTGTGTTCGTCGAGGGCGACGCGTTCCATCCCCGGGCCAACATCGACAAGATGTCGGCGGGCATCCCGCTGGACGACGACGACCGCCGCCCGTGGCTGCACGCCCTGGCCGGTGAGATCGCCCGGCTCGATGCCGCCGGGGAGACCTCCGTGACGGCGTGCTCCGCGTTGCGCCGCCGCTACCGGGACTGGCTGCGCGAGGGGTACGCGGGCCTGTTCTTCGTGCACCTCGACGCGCCGTCCGACGTGCTGCTGGAGCGCATGAGGCGCCGCACCCACTTCATGCCGCCCTCCCTGCTGCGGTCCCAGCTCGACACCCTGGAGCCGCTGGAGGCCGGGGAGCGGGGAGTCGTGGTCGACGACACCCGGCCGGTGGACGAGGTCGTGGCGGCGGCCCTGGCCGCCGTCCGGCCTGGTGAACCGGTCTGACCCACCCCCGCCCGGGATCCTCCCGCACCCTCCTCGCCACGAGTTTGTGACGAACTCGCGCCGGCACCCGTCTCAGTGGTGTCGCTTGGTCGGAGCGGCTCGCATCCACACCGGATGCGACGTGGACAGTGGGAGGACGTCATCATGGCGAACGTAGCGGGCGGTACCCAGCCGAAGGCCCAGACGGACACGAGCACCCGGCTCGACGGCCGGACCACCATCGAGGACGGGGTGGTCGCGAAGATCGCCGGCATCGCCGCGCGGGAGGTCAGCGGGGTCTACGCGCTCGGCGGCGGCGCCGCGCGCGTGGTCGGCACCATCCGTGACGCGCTCAACTCCACCGACCTGACCCAGGGGATCAGCGTCGAGGTGGGGGAGACGGAGGTCGCCGTCGACGTCACGATCGTGGCGGAGTACCCGGTGGCGCTGCAGAAGGTGTCCGACGAGGTGCGTGCCGCCGTCTACCAGGCGATGCGGGACCTGGTCGGCATGGAGGTCGCCGAGGTGAACGTGACCGTGAACGACGTGCACCTGGCCTCCGAGGGCGACCAGGACACCGAGACCACGGAAGGCCGGGTCCGGTGAGCACCCCCGTGATCGGCGCGGCGGCCGGCGCGGTGCTCGCGCTGACCTGGATCGTGCTCGGCTTCGGCGCCTTCGTGCTCGTCGCCCTCGCCATGCTGGTCGGCGCGGCGGCGGGCCGGGTGGCCGAGGGACGGCTCGACCTCCGGGCGCTCTCGGAGGCGTTCGGAGGCAGGCGCTCGTCGTCATGACCGGCGAGGCGCAGGACGTGCCGGTCCGGGACGTGCCCGGCAGGACGCGGATCAGCGCGCGGGCCCTGGAGCACCTCGCCGTGGGCCTCGTCCGCGACGCGGCCCACGCCGCGCAGCGGGAGGTCGTGGTGCGGCTCGCCGATGCCGGCGGGGCGCTGAAGGTCACGGTGACCGTACCGGTCATCGTCGCCCCGCACCTGACGGGATCGATCGCCGACCGTGGCGCCGCCCTGCGGCAGCACGTCATCGACGGCATGCGTGACCTGGCCGGGCGCCGGGTCGACGTCGTCGACGTGCGCTACTCGGGCGTGCGGCGGACCGGCACACGGGTGACGACAGCACGGAGGGTGTCATGAGGGACGAGCGGAGCGTGCACCGGTGGGTGCTGCGCCGGGAGACGCACTCCTCGCGCACCGGCGCGGCGGTGGCCGTCGCGTCGGTGCTCGCGGTGGTGATGGTGGCGGCAGCCGGCGTGGGCGCGTGGTGGTTCGCGGCGCCCGGGTCGCGTGACGCGATCGGGGGCTGGCTCGGCACGGCGTCGTCCGTGACGGGTGACCGGGTGGCCCTGACGACGGCCGGGGTCGTGGCGCTGGTCCTGGCGCTCGTGCTGATCGCCCTGGCGGTGCTGCCGGGCCGCCTGCCCCGGCGGGCACGCAGCGCCGACCGCCTGGCGGTGCTGGTCGACGACGGTGTGCTCGCCGACGCGGTCGCGGACGCGGTGGCCGCCCGCTGCGGGGTCGACCCGCGGCAGGTGTCGGCCACCGTCGGACGGCGCCGCACCACCGTGCGGGTGACGCCGACCAGCGGCGTCCCCGTCGACCACGCCGCCGCCACCGAGGCCGCGGCGGACGCCGTGGCCGCGGTCGGCTTCACCACCACGGCGCGGCTGACCGTCGCGCCGCAGGGGGTGGTCTCATGAGGTCCGGCAGCAGGGTCCTGAACCGGGCGCTGCTCCTGGTGTGCGGGCTGCTCCTGGCCGCCGCCGGTACGGCCGCGGTGCTGACGGCGTCCGCGCCGGGTCGCTCGGGGTGGACGCCGCCGGAACCGGCCCCGCGCTGGCTGGCCCAGGCCCGGGAGTCCGCGGAGGGGCTGCCCTCGGTCGGTGGTGCGCCCGGCGCGACCCTGGTCGCGCTCGGCGCCGCGCTCCTCCTGGCTGTGCTGCTGGTGGTCTTCGTCGCCACGCGTGGCCGTGGCGGCACCACGACGGTGCTCCGGCTCGCGGGCCAGGACGGGAGCACCCGCGTCGACCGGGACGTCGCCGCGGCGATGCTGTCCGAGGTGCTGGCGGAGCGGCCCGACGTGCTCGGCGCCCGCACGCGGGTGCACCGGGTGCGGGGCGTCGAGACGATCGGCCTGGCGGTCACCGTCCGCCGTGGCGCCGACCTGTCGCGGGTCCTGACCGCGGCGCACGAGGCCGTCGACACCTGGGACGAGCTGGCCGGGGTCCGGATCCCGGTCCTGGTGCACCTGTCCGACCGGAGCTGGCTGGACGGTCTGCGTCCGGCCGGCCGGGTGCGGTGAGCCCCCGAGGCGCCCGGCATCCGTCCGCCGTCCCCGGGAGCGAGAAGTCGCGCCCGGGGAGAGGCTGGGCGCGGAGGCGCCCGTGAGATGTCCACGAGCTCGGTTCCCCGCCGGGGGACCAGGAGGAGAGGAAGAGACATGAGCGCAGGAGACAAGATCAGGAACGCCGCCGACGAGGCCGTCGGCAGGGCGAAGGAGTCGTTCGGCAAGGCCACGGGTGACGACGAGCTCGCCGCCGAGGGCACGGCCGACCGGGCCAAGGCGCAGCTCAAGGACGCGGCGGAGCACGTCAAGGACGCCGCGGAGAACGTCAGGGACGCCTTCCGGAAGTGAGTGCCGCGCACGGGGCGGGGTCGCGAGCGACCCCGCCCCGAGCCGCGGGACCGCACCACGCAGGACGTACTCACAAGGGGGCTGGGATGGGGGCGGAACACGGTCCGGCTCTGCTCGACCAGGCGGACGACCGCATCGTCGCGGGTCGCGCGGCCGACGGCGACGTCACCGCGTTCGCGGTGCTCGTGCGCCGGTACACACCGATGATGCGGGCCTACACCCGCCGGATCCTGAACTCCGGTGCGGACGTCGACGACATCGTGCAGGAGGCCTTCGTGACCGCCTGGCAGCGGCTTCCCGAGCTCGACGAGCCGGCGCGCGTCAAGAGCTGGCTCATGCGGATCGTCAGCCGCAAGGCCGTCGACCGCATCCGCGCGAGCCGGCCGCACGTCGACGTCGACCTCGTCGAGCCCGCCGCGCCCGCGCACGCATCACCGCCCCGCGTCGCCGAGGCGCGGGCCGGCGTCGACGCACTGGCCGAGGCCGTCGGGCGCCTCGCCGACGCCGAGCGGCAGTGCTGGGTGCTCCGGGAGGTGGGTGGATACTCCTACGACGAGATCGCGCAGGAGATGGACGTGCCCGTGAGCACCGTCAGGGGACTGCTGGCCCGTGCACGCAAGCACATCATCGTGCGGATGGAGGAATGGCGATGACATCCGGTGACGACCGACCCGACCTTCGTCCGCTCGACCTCGAGCCGGAGCACCTCGACGGCCACACCCTCGAGGAGCTGACCGACTACCTGGAGGCGGGCCGCACCCCGCCCGACCCCTCGATCGAAGGGTCCCCGGCCTGCCGGCTGGCGCTCGACGCCCTCGAACGGCTCCACGGGCTCACGCCCGCGCTGATCGCCGCCGACACCGCTGCCGAGCCGGAGGCCGACGACGGGTGGGTGCGCCGCGTCCTCGGCGGAATCGCCCTGGACGCGCACGCCGGACGCCGCATCCCGCTGCCGGGCCCCGACCCGGCCGTCGATCCCGCCGCGGACCTGGGCATCACCGAGGGCGCGGTCCGGGGCCTCGTGCGGGCCGTCGAGAACCAGGTACCCGGCGTCGTGGTCGGGCGGTGCCGCTTCGACGGGGACGTCACCGTGCCCGGTGCCCCCGTGCGGGTCCTGGTCGAGGTCAGCGTGCCGTACGGCCGGCCGATCGTCCCACTGGTCGAGCAGCTGCGCACCGAGATCGGCGCCCGCCTCGCGCTGCACACCGACCTGAACGTCACTACCGTCGACATCACCGTCCGCGACGTGGGGCCGCTCCACCTGGGAACCGAGGAGACGCACCGATGAACGTGGCACACGACGTACGGGTCGCGGCCGAGATCGAGGCCGCGCTGCGGGCGACCCCGGGGGTCGCCGACCTCTACGGCCCCGGGTCGCTGGTCTCGAACGTGCTCGACGCCGGCGCCCGCCGTCTCGGGCTCCGGGACGACGACGCCCCGCTCGTCCTGGTCCGGGAGGCCGGGACGGGCATCCGCGTGGACATCGCCCTGGGCGTGCACGGCACCGAGGGTGCGCGGGCGACGGCGCTCGCGGCGCACGAGACGGTCCGCGGGCTGCTCACGGACCACGACGTGCCCGACGCCGAGATCGTGCTCACGGTGGTCCACATCGAGGGCGCCTAGCCGCCCCTGCGGTCCCGGTCCGCCTTGCCGGTCCAGTGCCCCACCCAGATCGTCCCGGCCAGCGCGAGCACGCCGATCACCACGGGTGCGGCGGCCAGGGGCGCGACGGCGGCCACCGCGGAGACGAGCAGCGGGCCGCCGGTGTTGCCGATGTCGCCGCACAGCCGCCAGCCGCCGAGGAACTGCGCGCGGCCCTCCACCGGGGCCACGTCGGCGCCGAGCGTCATCACGATGCCGGAGCCCAGGCCGTTGCCGAGCGCGATCACCGCCATGACGAGGCCGACGCCGAGCGCCGAGTCGGTCAGGGGCAGCAGCAGGCAGCCGATGCCCACCGCGAGCACCACGGGGACGGCCACCACCTTGCGGCCGCGGGTGTCCAGCAGCCAGCCGCCCGGGAGGGTGAGCAGGATGTCGATCGTGGCGGCGACCGCGAAGAGCAGCGAGACGACGGCTGCCGAGATGTGCACGTGGTCGGCCCACAGCGGCAGCAGACCGGTGCGCACCGAGCGGGAGGCACCGATGATGATGACCGCGACGCCGAGGGTCAGCAGGGTGCGCCGGTGCTCCCAGAGCACGGTGCGCACGGGCAGGGGCGTGACACCGCGCGCCACCCGGCCGAAGTCCGGCATGCGCGTCACGATCAGCGCCGAGACCAGTGACGCGCAGGCCGCGAGCACGAACACCGACCGGACCCCGAGGAAGTGGATCAGCAGCGCCCCGAGCAGCGGGCCGATGAGGATGCCCAGGCGCATCGAGCCGCCCAGCAGCGCCATGCCCCGCGCCCGGTGGCTGATCGGCACGGCGTCGATGAGGAAGCCCTGGCGGGCGAGCAGGAACGCCGTCCAGCTCATGCCGCTCACGAACACGGCCACGCACAGCAGCCAGACGGACGGCACGAGGAAGGCGGCCAGCATGGCGGCGGCGTCGACGAGCCCGGCGATGACCAGGGTGCGACGCTCGCCGAGCCGGGCCACCAGCGCGCCCGACGGCAGGGAGTTGGCGAGCTGCCCGATGCCCAGCAGGGCGACCACGAAGGCGGCCAGGGCCGTGCCGGCCCCGAGGTCGCCCGCGTGGATCGCGAGGATCGGCATGACGGCGCCGTGCCCGAGCGAGCTGACCACGGACGGCAGGTAGGCCACGGCGGCGATGTCCCGGAAACGGAACTCAGGTTCGCCTGCTGGGTCTCCTGGGTCGTCCGCCACGCTGCCATCCTGCCAGATAGTTAGCCACGGCAACGATCTGTGTCCACGGAATGGTCAGGCCCGCCCGCCCGCGCTACGCCAGCACGGCGCCCGTCGACGCGGACTGCACGAGCTTGGAGTACTTGGCGAGCACCCCGCGCGTGTACGTGTGCGGCAGCGGCGCCCAGCCCGCGCGACGCAGCTCCAGCTCGGCCGGGTCCACCAGCACGTCGAGGGTCTTGGCCGCGACGTCGAGGCGGATGCGGTCGCCGTCACGCACGAAGGCGATGGGGCCGCCGTCCACGGCCTCGGGGGCGATGTGGCCCACGCACAGGCCGGTCGTGCCGCCCGAGAACCGGCCGTCCGTGATGAGCAGCACGTCCTTGCCCAGGCCCGCGCCCTTGATGGCGCCCGTGATGGCGAGCATCTCGCGCATGCCCGGCCCGCCCTTGGGGCCCTCGTAGCGGATGACGACGACGTCGCCGGCCTGGATGGTGCCGTCCTCCAGCGCGTCCAGCGCCGCCCGCTCCCGCTCGAACACGCGCGCCGTGCCCTCGAAGACGTCGGAGTCGAAGCCCGCCGACTTCACGACGGCGCCCTGCGGGGCGAGCGAGCCGTTCAGGATCGTGATGCCGCCGGTCCGGTGGATCGGGTTGTCCAGCGCCCGCAGGATCTTGCCGTCCGGGTCGGGCGGGGCGATGTCGGCGAGGTTCTCGGCCATGGTGCGACCCGTGACGGTCATGACGTCGCCGTGCAGCAGCCCGGCGTCCAGCAGCGCCTTCATGACCACCGGCACGCCGCCGATCCGGTCCACGTCGTTCATCACGTACTGCCCGAAGGGCTTGAGGTCGCCCAGGTGCGGCACGCGGTCCGCGATCCGGGAGAAGTCGTCGAGGGTGAGGTCCACCTCGGCCTCGTAGGCGATCGCGAGCAGGTGCAGCACGGCGTTGGTGGACCCGCCGAACGCCATCACCACGGCGATCGCGTTCTCGAACGCCTCCTTGGTCAGGATGTCCCGCGCGGTGATGCCCTGGCGCAGCAGGTTCACCACGGCCTCGCCGGACCGGTGCGCCCAGGTATCGCGGCGGCGGTCGGCCGACGGCGGCGCGGCCGAGCCGGGCAGCGACATGCCCAGCGCCTCGGCCGCCGACGCCATGGTGTTCGCGGTGTACATGCCCCCGCACGCGCCCTCGCCCGGGCAGATCGCCCGCTCGATGCGGTCGACGTCCTCCTGGCTCATCAGCCCGCGCGCGCAGGCCCCGACCGCCTCGAACGCGTCGATGATGGTGACCTGCTTCTCGCTGCCGTCGGTGAGCTTGACCCAGCCCGGCATGATCGAGCCCGCGTAGAGGAACACGCTGGACAGGTCCAGGCGGGCGGCCGCCATCAGCATGCCGGGCAGCGACTTGTCGCACCCCGCCAGCAGCACCGAGCCGTCCAGGCGCTCGGCCTGCATCACGGTCTCCACGGAGTCGGCGATGATGTCGCGGGACACCAGCGAGAAGTGCATGCCCTCGTGGCCCATCGAGATGCCGTCGGAGACCGAGATGGTGCCGAACTCGAGCGGGTAGCCACCGGCGGCGTGCACGCCCGCCTTGGTCGCCTGCGCCAGACGGTCGAGCGACAGGTTGCACGGCGTGATCTCGTTCCACGAGCTCGCGACGCCGACCTGGGGCTTGGCGAAGTCCTCGTCGCCCATGCCGACGGCGCGGAGCATCCCGCGGGACGCGGTGGCCTCCAGACCGTCGGTGACCTGGCGGGATCGGGGCTTGATGTCGACCGGGGGGTTGTCGCTCATCCCTGCATTCTGCCCGGCGCGCCCGGCCTCCGCCGTCCCGGCACGCCCGGCGTCCATCGTCCCGGCCCGCCGCCTCGTGGCGGGTACGGTGTCGTGCCGGCAGCACCCGAGCACACGAGCACGCACCGAGCAGCACGGAGGCAGGCACGACGATGGCGACGAACCCTGTGTACCTCACCAACTTCCCCGACCCCGCGGTCCTGGAGGTCGACGGGACCTACTGGGCGTACGCGACCAGGAACGCGAACGGCACGATGCCCGTGCTGCGGTCGGCGGACCTCGTCCGCTGGACGGAGGTGGGCGACGGCATGCCGGACCTCGCGCCGTGGGTCGAGCCGGGGCTGAACTGGGCTCCTGAGGTGGCGCTCGCGGGGGAGCGGTACGTCGCCTACTACACGGCCCACGACCGGGCGACGGACGTGCAGGCCGTGGGCGTGGCCGTGGCCGACGCCCCCCAGGGCCCGTTCCGGGACCACGCCGAGCGGCCCCTGCTGTGCCAGGACCACGAGGGCGGCTCCATCGACGCCTCGCCGTTCACCGACGCCGACGGCGTGCGCTGGCTGCTGTGGAAGAACGACGGCAACCACGTGGGCGTCGACACCTGGATCTACGTGCAGCGCTTGTCCGACGACGGGCTGCGGCTGGAGGGCGAGCCGCTGCGCATCCTCAAGCAGGACCAGGAGTGGGAGGGCGACCTCGTCGAGGGGCCGTACGTGTGGCCGCACGGCGGCCGCTACTACCTGTTCTACTCGGGCAACGGGTTCGCGTCCGACCGGTACGGCGTGGGCTACGCCGTGGCGGACGCCGTCACCGGACCCTGGGTCAAGCCGCTGGACGGCCCGATCATGGCGACCAACGAGCTGGCCGCGGGGCCCGGCCACGGCATGGTGGTCGAGCGGCACGGCCGCACCTGGTACGTGCACCACGCGTGGCCGCCCGGTGCGGTCGGCGCGCCGGAACCGGGACGGCAGACGTGGCTCACCGAGCTCACGTTCGAGCCGTCGCCGGACGGCGGGGCCGACCGGCCGGTGCTGCACGGGCCCCGCGCCGAGGTGGCCCTGGACTGACGGGCGCTCGGACTGGCGGGCGCTCGGACCGACGGGGCACCCGTCTCAGGGGGGTCACGCCATCTCGGGTACGTGCAGGTGGGCGAACGCGACCTCCAGCTCCTCGACCCCGTCGACCATGGCGCCGAGCTCGCCGACCACGCGCTCGCGGATGCCCGCCGCGATCTCGCGTCCGGCCTCGACGGCGGCGCGGCTGTCGAACGCCACCGTGCTGACGACCCGGCCGGTGTTCCGGTCGACCATCAGGCTGGCGCTGCAGAACCCGTCCAGGTCCTGGATCTGCGGCAGCACGGTCATGCGGTAGAGGTCGATCGCGTCGTCGACCCGGTCGCGCGCCCCGCTCAGCCAGGTGAGGCGGGCACAGGCGCCGTCGGGCGTGGGGTGGTCGCGGTGCACGACGGCCACCTCCCACTCGTGCACGTACCTGCCGGAGGTGCTGCCCAGGGCACGCTCCATGCGGTCGCGCAGCGGGCGTACGGCTGCCGCGCTCGCGGTCATCGCGTCCTCGGACGACCACGCCGTCGTCGTGACGCAACGACCGGACTCGCGGTCGATCAGCATCGACATGCCCACGCAGCCGTCCATCGCGGAGACGGCCGGGAAGATGTCCTCCCGGACGAGCCGCAGGCCGTCGTCGATGTCGGCCGGGTCGCCCCGGACCTCGGTGGTGCGGATGTACATGACGAACTCCTCGTGCTCGGAGCAGCGCCCCGGACGGCGCCGCCGTCCCTGTCCACGTTCCGCCGCCGACGGCCGGAGGTCAAGGGTGCGGCGGTCCCGTCCTTCCGCCCCCGCGCGCCCGGTCCACGCCCGCTCCGCGGGCGGCCGCGGGCCGGTGGCAGGGCAGCGACAGGGCAGCGACAAGGCAGCGGCAGGGCAGCGGCAGGGCGTTGACCACGCCGCACCGTCTCCAGTAGTGTCCCGCTCATCGACACATGCGTCCCGATGAACGGGACGGTCAACACGATGGGGTGGAGACGTGGAGATGAGTACGCTCACGCGCCGCGCCGTGCTGCGGGCGGCCGGCGTGGCCGGTCTCGCGGGCGTCGCGGCGCTCGCCGGCTGCGCGCCGACGGTCGGTTCGGCGCGGCTGCCGCGCGTGCCCGCGGCCTATGACGGCCCGCCGGTCACGCTGACGTTCTGGAACGGGCTCACCGGAGGGGACGGCCCGGTGATGCGGACGTTGATCGCCGAGTTCACACGGGCCCACCCGCGCATCCGGATCGAGATGTACGCCCTGCCGTGGGCGGACTTCTACCAGAAGTTCCCGGCCGCCGTCACGAGCGGGCTGGCCCCGGACTTCGCGCTCATGCACAACTTCCAGGTGGCGACGAACGCCGCGCGGAAGGTGATCATGCCCCTCGACGAGATCCTCGGCACCGTCGGTCTCGCGGAGGCCGACTACCTCCCGGTCGTCTGGGGCTCCGGCGTCTACCGCGACCGGCGCTGGTCGCTGCCGCTGGACATGTGGCCCGACTCGCTGTTCTACAACCGCCGGGTGCTGGGCCGGGCCGGGCTGGACCCGGACGCGCCGCCGGCCGACCGTGCCGCGTACGAGCACGCTCTCGACGCGCTGGCGTCGGCCGGCGTCAAGGGCCACTGGCTGCCCGCCGTCGACCCGCAGGGGGTGGGCCGCGGCTTCGACTCGCTGCTGTGGCAGTTCGGCGGCGAGCACTACGACGCCGCCGGACGCAGCGCGACGTTCGCCGGTGCGGCTGGTGTCGCGGCCCTGACGTGGCAGCAGTCGCTCATCCGGGCCGGCTGGAGCCCGCGGGACGTGAGCGGTTCGGACGCCTCGATGGCCTTCAAGAACGACCAGAACGCGTTCCTCTGGGGTGGCCCCGGCGCCCTGATCAACGACCTCGGATCGGTGGACGGGCTCGACTGGGACGTGGCCCCGCTGCCGCGGATCGGCACCGGCCGGGCGGCGTTCTCCGGATCGCACCAGTTCGTGGTGGCCCGCCAGCCGCAGTTCGACGCCGGCCGGCTCGCCGCCGTCGTCACGTTCCTCGGCTGGATCCTCGCGAACTCGATCGGGTGGGCCACCGCGGGGCCGGTCCCGGCCCGCCTCCCGATCCTGGACTCGCCCGAGCTGGCTGAGCTGACAGCGCAGTCACACGTGGCCGAGGGGGTCGAGCACATCCGGTTCTACCCGCTGGTACCGGGGATCGCGGAGGTGCAGACCACCGTCCTGTACCCGGCGATCGGCGACGCGCTGCTCTCGCTCGGCGACCCTCGTGCGGCGCTGGAGACCGCCACGACCCAGGCGTCCTTCCTGCTGCAGGAGAACGCCGAGAAGTACGGGAGGGCCTGAGATGACCGCCGTCGCCTCCCCGGACCACCGCACCGGGGGTTCGCCCGCCCCCGGCCCGTCGGCCGCGCGCCCGACCGCCCGCCCGGCGTCGCCCCACCGGCCCCGCCCGTGGACGCCGTACGCCTTCCTGGCTCCGTTCCTGCTGATCTTCGGCACGTTCGTGCTGGCTCCGGCGGTCTCCGGGATCTGGATGAGCCTGCACAACTGGGACTTCTTCCTGCCGGACCGGCCGTTCGTCGGCCTGCAGAACTACGTCGACCTGTTCACCCCGGACGCCCTGGTGGCGCAGCAGTTCTGGGAGAGCATGCGGGCCACCGGGCTGTTCGTGCTCCTGTCGGTGCCGCTGCTCATGGCGATCCCGCTCGGGCTGGCGCTCCTGCTCAACCAGCGGTTCCGCGGGCGCACCCTCTTCCGGGCCGTCTTCTTCGCCCCGTACGTGCTCGGCGTCAGCGTGGTCGGGCTGCTGTGGCAGTACCTGCTCAACGGCAACACCGGGCTGGTCAACGGTTACCTGGCCGAGCTCGGCGTCACCGAGGCGGTGCCCTGGCTGACGGCGACGCCCTGGGTCTGGGTCTCCCTGGTCGGCGTGACGGTCTGGTGGACCCTGGGGTTCAACTCCGTGGTCTACCTCGCGGGGCTGCAGAACGTGGACGAGGCGCTCTACGACGCCGCCAAGGTCGACGGCGCCGACCGCTGGCAGCGGTTCGTGCACGTCACGATCCCGCAGCTGCGCCCGGTGCTCCTCTTCGTGCTGACGATGACGGTGCTCGCCTCGGCGAACATGTTCGGCCAGTCCTACCTGCTCACCTCGGGCAACCCGTCCAACGAGACGCGCACGGCCATCATGTTCATCGCCGAGGTGGGCCTGGAGCAGTTCCGCATGGGCCTGGCCGCCGCCATGAGCTACCTGCTCGCCCTGCTCCTGATCGTCGTCAGTGCCCTGAACTTCCTGTTCCTGCGACAGAAGGAGAGCTGACGTGCCGGCCACCCGCGGCGTCGTGGGCACCCTGCTGCTCTATGCGACGCTCCTCATCCTGTCCGTGATCATCCTGGCCCCGCTGCTGTGGATGCTCTCCACGTCGTTCAAGACGACCGGCGACGCCACGGCCCTGCCGCCGCAGTGGATCCCGCCGACGCCCACCGTCGAGGGCTACACCCGGCTGTTCGCCGACGCGCAGGCGCCGCTGCTGCGCTGGCTCGGCAACTCGGTGCTCGTGGGCGTGCTGCACACCGTCCTGGTGCTCGCCACGGCGTCGGCGGCCGCCTACCCGCTGGCGCGGATGCGGTTCCCGGGCCGTCGCCTGGTCTTCGCGCTGATCATCGGCACGCTCTTCGTGCCCGGCTTCGTCTTCCTCATGCCGAACTACCTGATCGTCGACGGGCTCGGCTGGCTCGACAGCGTGTGGGCGCTGGTGGTGCCGGGGGCGGCCAGCGCGTTCGGCGTGTTCTTCCTGGTGCAGTTCTTCCAGGGCCTCCCGGCGGAGCTGGAGGAGGCCGCGCTGATCGACGGCGCCAACCGGTGGCAGATCTTCGTCCGCGTGGTGCTGCCGCTGTCGCGGGCGCCGCTCGCGACGCTCGGGCTGCTCTCGTTCCTCGGGAGCTGGAACGACTTCCTCTGGCCGCTGTACGTGCTGTTCAACCCGGACCGGCTCACCCTGCCCGCCGGGCTGGCGACGTTGCGCGGGGCGTACGCCACCGACTTCCCCGCCGTGATGGCCGGTGCCGCCATCGCGAGCGTCCCGGTGCTGGTCCTGTTCGCGTTCGTGCAGCGCTTCGTCATCGCCGGAGTCGCCCGGTCAGGCCTCAAGGGATGAGCGGGCGCCGTGCAGAATGGCAGCGTGAACGACACGAGCACCGGCAACCCCGGAACCCTCGCACGCGGCCTGGACATCGTCGAACGGGTGGCGGCGGCGCCGGGCACGACCGTCCAGCGCCTGGCCACGGACCTCGGGCTCAGCCGCAGCGCCGCCTACCGCATCGTGGGTGCGCTGCGGGAGCGGGGGTACCTGGTGGGGGAGACCGAGCTGCGTGCCGGGCCGGTCGTCCTGCGGCTCGGGCTGCAGGCGATGGACGGGCTCGACATCTACACCGTGGGCCCGGAGCCGTTGCGGGAGCTGGTCGCCGAGACGGAGGAGACGGCTTTCATCGCCGTCCTCGACGACGACCAGATGTGCTACGTGATGCAGGAGGAGGGGCCGCAGGTGGTCAAGGTGGTCTCGAAGCTCGGCAGCCGTGCCCCGCTGCACGCCTCCGCACTGGGCAAGGCGTACCTGGCGGCGCTGCCCGAGGCCGAGGCCGAGGCCGTGGTCGACCGCATCCCGCTGACCGGGTACACGGCGACGACCCTGACCACCCCGGCCGCGCTGCACGCCGACCTCGCCCGCACCCGCACGGCGGGCTGGGCGCTGGACGACGCCGAGCGCGAGCCCGGCGTGCGCTGCGTCGCCGCAGCGGTCCGCGGCGCGGGCGAACGGCCGGTCGCCGCCATCAGCGTGGCCGGGCCGCGCGACCGCATCGTCGCGGCACAGCCCGCCATCGTCACGGCGGTGCGGCGCACCGCCGCGCGTCTGTCCGCCGCGCTCGGCGCGGCGCCGCCTCCCGACC
The DNA here is from genome assembly GCF_044547525.1 of Promicromonospora sp. NPDC052451. Taxonomy (NCBI): domain Bacteria; kingdom Bacillati; phylum Actinomycetota; class Actinomycetes; order Micrococcales; family Promicromonosporaceae; genus Promicromonospora; species Promicromonospora sp. NPDC052451. The sequence continues at coordinate 434,468 of NZ_JBIUAP010000004.1, read as the reverse complement.
TCCCCTGATTGGACCCCATGGCCTCCGCAGACCCGCGCATCCGTTCCGTCCGCCTCGCCTCGCTGGAGACCCGCTACCCCCGGACCGTGGGCCGCAACGCCCGCCTCGGGAGCCACGGCGACGGCCCCGACTCGCACGTCGCGGTGCTGGTCACCGACGACGGCCGCACGGGGTGGGGGCTGTTCGAGGGGCCGCCCGGTGACGTCGGCCGGGTCGAGGGCCGGCTGCTCTCGGAGCTGATCGACCCTGCCACGGGCATCCTCGACGCCGCGGAGCACTGGCTCGACATCGCCCTGCACGACCTGCTCGGCGTGGTGCTGGACGCACCCGTGCACACCCTGCTCGGCGGGCACGGCTCACCCGACGTCGCCGTCTACGACGGCGCCGTCTACTTCGACGACCTCGACCCGGACGACGCCCCGCGCGGCGTCGGCGTGCTGATCGAGGAGTGCCGGGCCGACGCCGCCCTCGGCTTCCGCGACTTCAAGCTCAAGATCGGCCGGGGCAACCGGTGGCTGCCCCGCGCCGCGGGCGACGCCCGCGACATCGAGGTGACCCGCGCCGTCCGTGACGCGTTTCCGGACGCCCGCATCCTGGTGGACGCCAACGACGGCTACGACCGCGACGGGTTCCTCGCCTACCTGGCGGCGGTCGCCGACGTGGGCCTGTACTGGGTGGAGGAACCGTTCCCCGACGACGCCGACGACCTGGCAGCGCTGCGCACCTGGCTCGACGCGCACTCGCCGGGCACCCGGATCGCGGAGGGCGAGACCTCGCCCGACGTCGCCGCGCTGCTCCCGGTGGCCGCCGCGGGCTCGATCGACGTGCTGCTCATGGACGTCATGTCGTACGGCCTGACGGCGTGGCGCCGCCTCATGCCCACCCTTGCCGCGGCCGGGGTGCACGGCTCGCCGCACGCGTGGGGCCGGCCGCTCAAGACCCGCTACGCCGCGCACCTGGCCGCCGGGCTGGGCAACGTCGAGGTGGTCGAGGGCGTGCCCGGCACCGTGGCGGGCGTCGACCCGGCGCTGCTCACGCCCGCCGACGGCGTCCTGCGGCTGGGGGACCGCCCGGGGTTCGGCGTCCCGGTGCCTGAGGAGCGGCACCTGCGCCCGGTGCGGGCCTGACCCTGACCTCGCCGTGCGACAGACGTGGTCGCGGGGGGGGGCCCCCCGGGGCGGGGGCCCCCCCCCCGCCCCCCCCCCCCCCCGCGCGCGCCCCCCCCCCCCCCCCCCCCCCCCCCCCCCCCCCCCCGCCACCCCCCCCCCCCCCCGCCCCCGGCCCCCCCCCCCCCCCCCGGGGGGGGCCCCCCGGGGGGGGCGGCCCCCCCCCCGCCGGGCCCCCCCCCGCGACTACGTCACGGCCCCAGGGTCCTGCGCGTCACTCCACGCCGAGCGCCGCCACGGGCGACGTGCGGACCGCCGCCCGCGCCGGGACCACCGACGCCAGGAGGCCCGCGACGAGGGCGATGCCCAGGACCAGCGCGATGTCCGTCCACGGCACCGCGTACCGCACGTCGCCCATGAGCGACAGCGCGGTGGCCGCACCCGACCAGCCGAACACCAGCCCGAGCACGATGCCGAGCACCGCGCCGACCCCGGCGATGAGCATGCCCTCCACCGCGAGCATGCCGCGGAGCTGGTCCTTGCTCAGCCCGATGGCCCGTAGGGTCGCGGACTCCCGGGTGCGCTCGATCACCGACAGCGACAGCGTGTTCGTGACGCCGATGAGGGCGATCACGACCGCCACCGCGAGCAGGCCCACCACGATGCCGAGGATGACGTCCACGACCTGGCGGAACTGCGCGGCCTGCGCCGCCGGGCCCATCACGAACGCCCCGCCGTCCGCCTGGGCCACGGCGTCCTGCACGTCCGTGAGCACCGCCGCGGGATCCGAGCCGTCGATGTGCGCCCAGACGTCCGTCCAGTCCGCCTCATCCGTGACCCGGGCGAGGTCGGCGGCCGTGATCATGTGGTTGAGCGGCTCCGCCGTGGTGATGACGACCGTCAGGTCGACGGAACCGTCCGGCCCCTCGACCGTGGCGCGGTCGCCCGAGGCCAGGTCCAGCGAGTCCGCGGCGTCCTGGGTCAGCAGGACCGTGCCGTCGGTCAGCCGCCGCGCCTCGTCGCTCACGTTCACGACGGCCGCGAGGTCGTCCGGCTCGGCCGCCGTGACGTCCGAGTCCTGCGTACCGGCGAGCGTGACGGTCGCGCTGCTCACCAGCGCGGTGTCGGTGACCCCGTCGGAGCCGGCCACGGCGTCGCGCACGTCCTGGAGGTACCTCGGGTCGGACGGCGACGCGCTGACGTCGTACGGGAACGTCTCGTCGAGCAGGCTGTCGGCCGACATCCGGGCGCTCGCCGCCCCGGTCGACATCATGGTGACGAGGGTGACGCCGATGAGCAGCGCGGTGGAGGTCGCCGCCGTCCGCCGCGGGTTGCGCAGCGTGTTGGCGACGGCCAGGCGCGCGGCCGGGCCGGTCCGCGACACCAGGCCGCCCAGGCCCGCCGCGACCCGCGGCAGCCAGAGGACGGCGCTGAGGACGACGCCGAAGAACGCGAGCGATCCGCCGCCCACGGCCGCGACGAGCCCGAACTGCGGGGAGCCGTTCATCCCGAGCGCCACACCGACCGCGAGGCCCGCGAAGCCGCCGACCATGCACAGGATCGAGATGACGAGCCGGGCGCGGCCCGTCCGGGCGCGCAGGGTGGGGGCGTCGGCCGGCCGCAGGGCGGCCAGCGGAGCGACGCGGGTGGCCGAGCGGGCCGGGGCCAGCGCGGCCAGCACCGTGACGCCCGCGCCGACGGCGAGCGGCAGCACGACCGCCTGCCACGTGAGCGTGATGGTCTCCGGGAGCGGCACGCCGAGGTCGAACGACGGCGCCACGAGGAGGGCGACCTGGGCGAGCCCGGCGCCCACGACGATGCCCGCCGCCGACGCGACGAGGCCGAGGATCGCCGCCTCCAGCAGCACGCTGCGGTAGAGCTGACCCGCCCCCGCGCCGATGCAGCGCAGCAGCGCCAGCGTGCGGACCCGCTGGGCGACCAGCACCTGGAACGTGTTGGTGATGACCATGGCGGCGATCAGCAGCGCGATGGCGGCGAACGTCAGCACGAACACCAGGAAGACGAGGTCCTGGCCACCGGTCTGCTCGGCGGTCTGCTCCGCCGCCACCTCCTCGGTGGTCCGGACGGAGACCGTGCCGCCCGCGCCGGCGGTGGCGGCCGTGACGGACTCGCGCAGGTCGGCCGGGACCGCGGCACCGTCGAGCGGGGTGTCGAGCGCGACGAGCAGCTCGGTGACCGGGTTCGGGTAGGGCTCGTCCGCGTTCCAGGCGTCGAGCGTGGCGGCGGGCACCGCGGCGACGCCGCCGTAGGGGGTGTAGGCCCCGTACGGGTCGTCGGCGAGGCCGGTCACGGTCAGCTCCTGCGTGACGTCCTCCGGCTCGCCGAGCTCGGCAGCCGGGTCGTCGGCCGTGCTGTCGGCCCAGCCCTCGGGGTACAGGGTGCGCGTGAGCGTGACCGTGTCGCCGACGCCGACCTCCATGCGGTCGGCGACCCTCGTGGTCAGGGCCACCTCGCCGTCGGCGGACGGCCAGTCGCCGTCGGCCAGCTCCAGCGGGGAGAGGCGGTCGTCGGCCGGGATCGGCGCGAAGGCCTGGAAGCCGCCCTTGCCCCCGTTGCGCAGGTCGCCGAACCAGGTGGTGACGGGCTGCACGGCGCCGACACCGTCGAGGGCGGCCACGGCGTCGACGTCACCGGGGGTGAACCCGCCGGGCTCGGTCTCGGGGGTGGAGACCACGACGTCGGCCCGGGCGTACCCGGCCGCGACCATGTCGTGGGTGGTGCCGTTGATGACGGCGCCGGCCAGCAGCGTCACGGTGACGAACGCCGTGCTGATCAGGATCGCGACGCCGGCGGCCGTGAGGCGTCCGGTGCTGCGGCGCATCTGGGCGAGGGTGAGGCGTGCGGTGGGGTAGCGGGTGGTGGGTGTGGTGGGGGTGGTCATCACGCGCCCGTTCGGGTGGTGGTGATGGCGGGTTCGAGGGTGCGCAGGGCGTCGAGGCCGGCCATGGCGGATTCGGGGGTGGGGTCGGTGATGTCGCCGGCGATGCGTCCGTCGGCGATCAGGACGACGCGGTCGGCGTAGGCGGCGGCGGAGGGGTCGTGGGTGACCATGATGATGGTGCGGCCCAGCTCGCGCACGGAGCGGCGTAGGAAGGACAGGACCTCGGCGCCGGAGCGGGAGTCGAGGTTGCCGGTGGGTTCGTCGGCGAAGACGACGTCGGGCTGGGCGATCAGGGCGCGGGCGATGGCGACGCGTTGCTGTTGTCCGCCGGAGAGCTCTCCGGGGCGGTGGGTCAGGCGTCCGGTCAGGCCGAGGGTGTCCACGAGGGTGGTCAGCCAGGTGTGGTCGATGCGGCCGCCGGCGAGCTCGACCGGGAGGGTGATGTTCTGTTCGGCGGTGAACATGGGTAGGAGGTTGAACTGCTGGAAGACGAAGCCGATGCGGTCGCGGCGCAGGTGGGTGAGGGCTTTGTCGTTGAGGGTGGTGATGTCGGTGGTGCCGAGGTAGGCGTGTCCGCTGGTGGCGGAGTCGAGTCCGGCCAGCAGGTGCATGAGGGTGGACTTGCCGGATCCGGAGGGGCCCATGATCGCGGTGAAGCGGCCTTGTTCGAAGTCGACGTCCACGCCGTCCAGGGCCTGGACCACGGCCTGGCCACGGCCGTAGGTCTTGGTCAGGGAACGGGCCCGCACGACGGGCGACGCTCCGTGCACATTCTCGGTGAGGTCCATGCCGCCGACGCTACGCAGCGCCGTGCACGGCCGCGTCCGGCCCGGGTCCGATCCTGCCGGGCGGCAGGTCATACCCAGGTCGTACCCCGGACCCTGGCTCCGGTGGTGCCGCCGCGCGGGCGGCACCACCGCCGGCGTCAGGGCCGGATGTTCTCCAGGTCTGCCAGCAGGCCCGGATGCGTCGGTGCCCAGCCGAGCTCCTCGCGGGTCCGGGCGGCCGACGACGGCTGGTCCGCGGCGAACACCGGGCCGAGCGGTCCGAAGGCGTCCTGCGGCACCGGCTCGACCGGCAGGCCCAGGCGCCGTCCGATGACGGCCGCGATGTCCCGCACCTGGTCGCCCTCGTCGGCCACGGCGTGCCAGGACGTGCCGGCCGGCGCCTTCTCCAGGGCCAGCCGGAACAGCACGGCGGCGTCGAGGGCGTGGACGGCCGGCCAGCGCTGGGTGCCGTCGCCCGGGTAGCCGGAGACTCCCGTCCGGCGCGCGATGCCCGTGAGCATGCCGGCGAACCCGCCGTCGCCCTGGTTGTGCACGGTGCGCGGCAGCCGCACGGCGGAGCTGCGGACCCCGCGCGACGCCAGGTCCAGGACGGCCGTGACGGCCCGCCCACGGCCGCCGACCGGCCCGTCCGTGGACGGCGGGTCGGCCTCGGTGCTGGGGCGGCCCGGGGCGACGGGCGTCCCCGAGACGACGACGAACGGCCGGTCGCTCCCGGCCAGCTCGTCGCCCAGCGTCGCCAGGGCGGCGCCCTCCTCGGCGACGCACCGGGCGAGCGCCTCCGCGCTGCTGAAGTCGTTGCCGAAGGCGAGGTGGACGACGCCGTCGGCACGAGCGGCCGCGGCGCGCAGGGTGTCCAGGTCGGTGAGGTCGCCGCGGAGCGGCTCGGCACCGGCCTCCTCGACGGCTCGTGCGGACGCGTCGGAGCGGGCCAGGGCGAGGACGCTGTGGCCGCCCGCCAGAAGCTCGGCGACGACGGCGGACCCGACCAGGCCGGTGCCACCGGTGACGAAGACGTGCATGGCAAACTCCCGAAGGTGATGGGACTCTTGTCTCATCACCGTACCAGAGTGATGGGACAAGGGTCCCATCACATAGGATGGCCGCATGGCGCGATGGGAACCAGGGGCACGGGAACGGCTCGTCGTGGCGGCGGTCGACCTGTTCACCGAGCAGGGGTACGACGCGACGACCGTCGCGCAGATCGTCCAGCGGGCGGGCGTCACCAAGAGCACCTTCTTCCGGTACTTCCCGGACAAGCGCGATCTGCTGGTGGCGGGACAGGAGACGCTGAGCACCCTGCTGACCGAGGGCATCGCCGGAGCGCCGGACGGCGCGGGCCCCCTCGCGGCGGTGGCGGCCGGCCTGGAGCGTGCGTCGAGCGCGTTCGGCCCGATGAACCGGGAGATCGCCCCGCGCCTGAAGGCCGCGGTCGCCGCGAGCACCGAGCTGCAGGAGCGGGACGCGCTCAAGAGCGTCGGCCTCGCCGCCGCCATGACCGGCGCCCTGCGGGAGCGAGGCGTCCCGGAGGCGACGGCGCAGCTCGCCGCCGAGCTGGGCGTCCTCGCCTTCAAGCGCGCCTTCGCGCGGTGGTCGGAGGCCGAGCGCGAGGAGGACTTCGCCCCGTACGCGCTGACTGCCCTCGACGAGATCCGGGCGGCCGGCGCGGCGCTGGACTGAGGTTCTCGCTCTCCGCGACAGCTGGGTGAAAAGCCCGTCTCGACCCGTGGAGTCCGTCCTGGGGTGCGGTTAGGTGAGGTTAGGCTTACCTGCGTGACTCCAACTGCTCTGCGTGGCGACGACCTCGTGCTGGGCTACCAGCGCGCCACCGTGGTGCACGGCGTGGCCGTGCACCTGACACCTGGCGTCGTCACCGCGCTCGTCGGCCCCAACGGCTCCGGCAAGTCGACGGTGCTGCGCTCGCTCGCCCGGCTGCACCCCGTGCAGCAGGGCAGTGTCAGCCTCGGCAGCACACCCGAGGACACGGTCGACGTCGCACCGTTGTCCGCACGCGACTTCGCGCGCCGCGTCACGCTGCTGGCCCAGTCCCGCCCGCACCCGGCCGGCCTCGACGTGCACGACGTCGTGGCCTTCGGCCGGCACCCGCACCGCCGCCGGTTCGCCGCGCTGACCGATGCCGACCGTGCCGCCATTGACCGCGCCATGACCATCACCGGCGTGACCGGCATGGCCCGCCGGGGCGTCGACCAGCTCTCCGGCGGCGAGCTGCAGCGCGTCTGGCTGGCCACCTGCCTCGCGCAGGAGACCGGCGTCGTGCTGCTGGACGAGCCCACCAACCACCTCGACCTGCGCTACCAGGTCGAGACCCTCGACCTGGTGCGCGACCTCGCCGAGGAGCACGGCACCGCCGTCGGCATCGTGCTGCACGACCTGGACCACGCCGCCTCCGTCGCCGACTCGGTGGTCCTGCTGCACCAGGGCCGCGTGCTCGCGTCCGGGCCGCCCGCGCAGGTGCTGACCGGCGAGCACCTCTCGCACGCGTACGGCCTGCCCATCGACGTCACCACCGACCCGGGGACCGGTCGCGTCCGGGTGCACCCGCGTGGCCGTCACCACGGCCGGACCCGCTGACCGTCCGCCCGACCTCCAGCCCCCCGGGCGCCGACGGCGCCCGCGACCCCCTGCCGTACCGCGGGACGCACGGTCCCGCCCCGACACCGCCCGCCGCACCGCGCAGCGTGTCGGCACCGACCGGTGTGCGCCCGCAGCGCACGCCACGAGAACGAGGAGACCCATGTCCCTGCGTACGAAGGCCGCCCTGACGGGCGCCCTCCTGCTCCTGCCGCTGACGCTCGCGGCCTGCGGGACGACCGACCCCGGCGCCGCCGCGTCGTCGGCCCCGGCCGAGGCCGCCTCGGGCGACTGCGCCGACGTGACCACGTCGACCGACCCCGTGACGCTGACCGACTCGTTCGACCGCACGGTCGAGCTGGACAAGCCCGCCGAGCGGGTCGCCGTGCTGGAGTGGCAGCAGACGGAGGACCTGCTGAGCCTCTGCGTCACCCCCGTGGCCGTGGCCGACGTCGCCGGCTACGGCACCTGGGTGACCGCCGAGGAGCTGCCCGAGGGCGTCACCGACGTCGGCACGCGCGGTGAGCCCAACCTCGACGCCCTCTACGCCACCGAGCCGGACCTGGTGATCGTCGAGGCGTACACGCCCGACGACGAGATCATCGCCAAGCTGGAGGCCTACGACGTCCCGGTGCTGGCCACCAAGGGCGCAGACGCCGCCGACCCGATCGCGAACATGCTCGGCACGTTCGACCTCATCGCGCAGGCCACCGGCCGCACCGAGCGGGCCGAGGCCGTCACCGAGGAGTTCGAGCAGCACCTGGCACAGGGCAAGGAGGCGATCGCAGCGGCTGCCCCCGAGGTGACCGACTTCGTGTACTTCGACGGCTGGGTCGACGGCGGCAACGTCGCCATCCGTCCCTTCGGGCAGGGTTCGCTGATCGGTGAGATCGGCGAGGAGCTCGGCCTGACCAACGCCTGGACCGGCGAGGTGGACCCCGCCTACGGCCTGGGACAGTCCGACATCGAGGGCATGACCGAGGTCGGCGACGCGAACCTGCTGTACACCGGCACCAGCGACCCCGACGGCGACTGGACCGGCGAGCTCACCGAGAACGACGTCTGGGCGGGTCTGCCGGCCGTCACCGAGGACCGCGCGCAGGCGTTCCCGGAGGGCATCTGGACGTTCGGCGGCCCGCGCTCCGCGGAGCAGGTCGTCGACGCCTACGTCGACACGTTCACCGAGTAGTCCGCCGTGACCGCCACGCAGTCGCCCTCCCCGGCCCGGACCCTGCCCGGGGCCCCGGCGTCGCGCCCTGCCGCCTGGGCGACGGGCGGCGCCACCCTGGTGGTGCTCGCGCTGGCCGTGCTCGCCGTCGGTGCCTGGCACCTGACGCAGGGCACGTCCGGCGTGGGCACGGCGGACCTGTTCCGTCTGCTCACGGGCTCGTCCGCGGGCGACGACGCGGCGGTCCGCGACATCCTCGTCGGTTCACGTCTGCCGCGCCTCGCGGCGGGCGTGTCCGTCGGGTTCGCCCTCGGCGTGGCCGGGGCGCTCTTCCAGTCGATCGCACGCAACGCCCTGGCCTCGCCGGACACGCTGGCGGTGACCGCCGGCTCCTACGTCGCGGTGGTCGCCGTGGCCGCCTTCGGCATCGCCGTTCCGCTGTGGGCGTCCGGTGCCGTCGCGTTCGCGGGCGGCATCGCGGCCGCGGCGCTCGTGCTGGGGCTGGCCGGCGGCGCGGGATCGTCGTCCACGCGCCTGGTGCTGGCGGGGTCCGCCGTCGCGCTCGCGCTGCAGGCCGCGGCGTCCGCCCTGCTCATCCTGTTCGAGAACGAGACGACGGGCCTGTTCGCCTGGGGCAGCGGCTCCCTGACCCAGCTCAACCTCACCGCGTTCTGGCGGGCGCTGCCCGTGGTGGTGCTCGCCACCGCCGGCGGGCTGCTCATCTCCCGGCGGCTGGACGTGCTCGGCCTCGGCGACGACACGGCCGGCGCGCTCGGTGTGCCCGTGCGCTCGACCCGCGCCGTCGGCGTGCTGCTGGCTGTGCTCCTCACCGCCGCGGCCGTGACCCTGGCCGGACCGCTCGGGTTCGTGGGGCTGGCCGCGCCCGTCGTCGCCCGGCTGCTGGCCCGGGTGGTCCCCGCGCTGCACCGGCACGCGATCCTGCTGCCGGCCGCGGGCCTGCTCGGCGCGTTCGTCGTGCTGCTCGCCGACGCCGTCGTGCGCGCCCTGCTCGGCGCCGAGGACGCCCTGTCGGTGCCCACCGGCGTGGCCACCACGCTCGCGGGCGCGCTGGTCATGGTGCTGCTGGCGCGGCGGCTGCGCGACGCCGGGCCGTCCCGCCGCCCGCCCGCGGCGACGGCCGGACCACGCAGCACACGCCGGTTCGCCGTGGTGCTCGCGGTGTGCGTCGCCCTGGCGGCCGGCGTGGCGCTGCTCGGGCTGCTCGCCGGGTCCACGTGGCTCCGCACCGGCGACATCGCGCTGTGGCTCCAGGACCAGGGACCGGCCGTGGTGCGGTTCGCGCTCGACGAGCGCGCGCCGCGCGTGCTGGCCGCCCTCGCCGCGGGTGCCGCCCTCGCCCTGGCCGGCACGATGGTGCAGGCCACCGCCCGCAACCCGCTGGCCGAACCCGGGATCCTCGGCATCACCGGGGGAGCGGGCCTGGGGGCGGTGGTCGTGGTCACGGCCGTGGCCGGCACCGCGTGGGGCAACGGCGTGGCCGCGAGCACCGGCGGCATGCTCACGGCGGCCGTGCTCGGCGGCCTGCTCGCCTTCGCCCTCGTGTACCTGCTGGCCTGGCGCGGCGGCCTGCACGCCGACCGGCTCGTGCTCATCGGCATCGGCCTGGGCTACCTCACCACGGCGCTGACGACGTTCCTGCTGCTGCGCGCCGACCCGTGGAACACCCCGCGCATCTACACCTGGCTGTCGGGCACCACCTACGGGCGCACGCTGGAGCAGGTGCTGCCCGTGGTGGTCGTGCTGGCCCTCGCCCTGCCGCTCGCCGTGGTCGTGCGGCGCGAGCTCGACCTGCTCGCCCTCGACGACGACACGCCGCGCCTGGTCGGCGTCCGGCTGGAGCGGTCCCGGCTGCTCGTGCTCGCCCTGGCGGCCGGGCTGGCCGCCACGAGCGTGACGGCCGTCGGCGTCGTGGGGTTCGTCGGGCTCGTCGCGCCCCATGCGGCGCGGGCCCTGGTCGGCGCGCGGCACACCCGCGTGCTGCCCGTGGCGATGCTCCTCGGGGCCGTGCTGCTCGGCCTGGCCGACACGCTCGGCCGCACCGTCATCGCTCCGGCGCAGCTCCCCGCCGGGCTCGTGGTGGCGCTGCTCGGGGCGCCGTACTTCGTGTGGCTGCTGGCGCGGTCACGGGCGTGAACCCGTGGGCGTCGCCGGCGCGGGACGGTGACGTCAGCGCACCACCGCCGCGATCGCGCTGACCTCGATGAGCGCGCCCGGGACCCCGAGTCCGGCGACACGGGCTCCGAGCACCAACGGCGGCTCCTCGGCGGCCAGCAGCGGCGCGATCGCGCCGTAGGCGGCCGCGAGGTCGACGCCGTCGACGAAGAGCACCGTCCACTGCACCACGTCGGCGTAGGTGGCACCGGCCGCCGCGAGTGCGACGCCCGCGTTCTCCAGGGCGCGGACCGACTGCGCCGCGACGTCGCCGGCACCGACGAGCGCGCCGTCGGCGTCGACGGCGTTCTGGCCGCCCACGTAGATCGTGGTCGCACCGGGCGGGACGACGGCGACGTGGCTGAAGGCGGGGCTGGCGACGAGCCCCTCGGGGCGGAGACGCTGGATCGAGGTCATGTGCCCGATGCTCGCACGAGCCACTGACACTGCCGGCGCGACCGGCTCGCGGTCAGCCGAACAGCCGCCGGAACACGTTCGTGTCCGCGAGGTCCACCAGCTCGTCGCCGCGCCCCGACAGGATGGTGCGGATCGCGTACAGCGTGAACCCCTTGACCTGCTGCGCCGTGATCGCCGGCGGGATCGACAGCTCCTGGCGCGCCGTGACGACGTCGACCAGGGCCGGGCCGTCGTGCTCGAACGCCGTACGCAGGGCGCCCTCCAGGTCGTCCGGCTGCTCGACGCGCTGGCCGTGGATGCCCACCGCGCGTGCGACGTCGGCGAAGCTCGGGTTGTCGAGATCGGTGCCGAAGTTCACGAAGCCCGCGGCCTTCATCTCCACCTCGACGAAGTTCAGCGACGAGTTGTTGAACACCACGATCTTCACCGGCAGGCGGTTCTGCCGCAGCGTCAGCAGCTCACCGAGCAGCATCGCGAGCCCGCCGTCGCCGGCCAGGGCGATCACCTGCCGGTCCGGGAAGGCCGACTGTGCGCCCACGGCCTGCGGCAGGGCGTTGGCCATCGTCCCGTGGTTGAAGGACCCGACGAGCCGGCGTCGGCCGTTCATCGTCAGGTAGCGGGCCGCCCAGACGACCGGGGAGCCGACGTCGGGCAGGAACACCGCGTCGTCGTCGGCGAGCTCGCTGACCAGCCGTGCCACGTACTGCGGGTGGATGGGCTCGCGGTTGCGGTCGTTGTCCGCGAGGTCGTCGAGGTCCTTGCGGGCCCTGGCGTAGTGCTTCAGGCAGGAGTCGAGGTGCTTGTGGTCCCGGTGGTCGTCCAGCAGGGGGAGCAGGGCGTCGAGGGTGTCACCGACGTCGCCCACCAGGGCCAGGTCCACGGGAGTGCGCCGGCCGAGCTGCTCGCCGCGCAGGTCGACCTGCACGATCTTCGCCTTCGACGGGTAGAACTGCTGGTACGGGAAGTCGGTACCGAGCATCAGCAGCGCGTCGCAGCTCTCCATGGCGCGGTAGCCGGAGGAGAAGCCGAGCAGGCCCGTCATGCCCACGTCGTACGGGTTGTCGTACTCCAGGAACTCCTTGCCGCGCAGCGCGTGCACGATCGGTGCCTTGAGACGGCCGGCGAGCTGGAGCACCCGGTCGTGGGCGCCCTGCGTGCCCGCGCCGCCCAGGATCGTGACCCGCTTGGCGGCGTTCAGGATCTCGGCCGCCTGCCGCAGCCCGTCGTCGTCGGGCCGCACCACGCTGCGCGACGCCCGGAGGGGCGCCGACCTCCTGCGGTCCGCGCCCTCGGCCAGGAAGATCTCGCCCGGCACGACGACGACGGCCACACCGCGCCGCTCGACCGCCGTCCGCATCGCGATCTCCAGCACCCGCGGGAGCTGCTCGGGCGTGCTCACCAGCTCCGTGTAGACGCTGCACTCGCGGAACAGCTCCTGGGGGTGCGTCTCCTGGAAGTAGGTGCTGCCGATCTCCACCCCCGGGATGTGCGCCGCGATGGCGAGCACGGGCACCCGGCTGCGCTGGGCGTCGTAGAGCCCGTTGATCAGGTGCAGGTTGCCCGGCCCGCAGCTGCCCGCGCACACCGTGAGCTCGCCGGTCAGCGCCGCCTCCGCGCCCGCCGCGAACGCCGCCGCCTCCTCGTGCCGCACGTGCTGCCACGTGAGCCGCTCGCTGCGGCGGACGGCGTCGGTGAACCCGTTCAGGGAGTCGCCCGGCAGGCCGTAGACCCGTTCGACGCCGGCGTCCTCGATGATCTCGACCATGGTCTCGGCGACGTTCGGCATGCATGCTCCCGTCTCGGCTGCGGCTCCCACCGGCGACCCGGCCAAGGCCGGGCCGGCAGGTCCACCCGAACCTAAGCCCGCCCCGGGGAGGTCGCAACGCCGCCGGCCGCCGGGTCTCCTGGCTGCTGGCCTCCTGGCCTCCTGGGTTCCTGGGTTCCTGGGTTCCTGGCCTGCTGGCCTGCTGGCCTGCTGGCCTGCTGGCCTGCTGGCCTGCTGGCCTGCTGGCCTCCTGGGTTCCTGGCCCGCCTGGCCTGCCTGCCTGGCCTGTCTGGCCTGTCTGGCCTCCCGGCCTGCAAGGCCCCGCTGACCTCGGTCAGATGCACCGGTCCAGGAGCGCAGGTCGGTCGCTTGCCTCGAGATCGGTCCATCAGCGGACCGATCTCGAGGCAAGCGACCGAACACGCCGGGGCAGTCGGTGCACATGACCGATGTCAGGGGCCCGCCCGGCCTACCGTGGGGTATGACCTCCTCGCGGACACCCGGCGCCGTCCTGGCCTGGCTGCTCGACAGCGACCCCGCCCTGCGCTGGCAGGTCGAGCGGGACCTGGCGGGCGAGCCCGACGCCGTCTGGCAGGCCACACGGGCCCGTGTCGCCACCGAAGGATTCGGCGCACGCCTGCTCGCGCTCCAGGACGACGCCGGCACGTGGGCCGGCGGAGCGTTCTTCCCGGCCGGCTTCGACTTCCACGGCCCCGAGGCCCAGCCCGGCGCCGGGCAGCCGTGGACGGCGACCACGTGGTCGCTCACCAGCCTGCGCGAGTGGGGCGTGCCCGCCCGGGTGCTGGGGGACACCGCAGCGCGCATCGCGGCGAACGCCCGCTGGGAGTACGACGACCTGCCCTACTGGGACGGCGAGGTGGACGCCTGCATCAACGGCTTCACCCTGGCCAACGGCGTGTGGCTCGGGGCGGACGTCGGCGGGATCGCCGACTGGTTCGTCACCCACCAGGCGGCCGAGGGCGGCTGGAACTGCGAGTGGGTCGAGGGGTCGACCCGCGCCTCCGTCCGCTCCACGCTCAACGGGCTCAAGGGCCTGCTGGCGCACGAGGCGGCCACCGGTGGCACCGACGCCACCCGCGAGGCGCAGGCCCGCGCCGAGGAGTACCTGCTGGCGCGGCACCTGATCCGGCGGCTGTCGACCGGCGAGCCGTTCGGCGACTGGGTGTTCCGGCTCGCCTACCCGTTCCGCTCGTTCTACGACGTGCTCAGCGCCACCGACTACTTCCGTGCTGCTTCGGTGCTGCGCGGCACACCACCCGACCCGCGGCTGGCGGACGCCGTCGAGCACGTCCGCGCGCAGCGCCGGCCGGACGGCACCTGGCTCCAGGCCCGCCGCCACCCGGGGCGGGTGTGGTTCGAGGTCGACGTGGACGCCGGGGAGCCGTCGAGGTGGCTGACGTTCCACGCGGCCCGGGTGCTGGCCTGGTGGGACACGGCTCAGGTCGGGTCGGGGCGCGAACCCTGATGGGGGCGAACGTCAGAACGCAGCGAGACACGTGGCAACGGCCGGGGCGACCGTCGAAGGCGCCGGCTGATGCTCTCGTAGGAGCCCGCTGACGGGTCGGGGCTCGCCCCGAGCGGCCGTGGCTCGACGTCGAACAGCAAGGTCTGCTGCAACGGTTCCAGTCCGCTCGTGTCGCCTGACAAACCCATGGATTCCAGAGCCTGGAACGAGGTGCCCGCCCGGTCGAGGGAAGCCAAGGACGGCTCCTCACGGCACGCGGCGTCGAGCGCCGCGAACTCGTCCGCCGCCCTCCTGAGGAATGCGGCGCACGACGCAGGGAGGGGGTTGAGGCCGACCTCGATCCGGCGCTGGTTCAGCCCGGCCTCCGCCGAGTCCCATCGGGTGGGCAGCTGCCCGCACAGTCCGGAGACGTGGCGCAGCTCGGCGTTGACCTCGCGGGTCAGGTGGGTGAACCTGACGGCCTGCGTGAGTCCAGAACCAGCCGGCAGCGCCCGGGCACGGCAGAGGTCCAGCATGTGGGGTGCGAGACGTGCCGCCTCGCCCCAGGCGGCCTCGATCAGGTCCCACTCGCGCCGAGACATCCGGGCGACCCGACGGCGCTCTGCGACGTCGTCCTGGTGTTCTGCGAGGCGCCCGACGACGACGAGTGCGAACGGCACCGCGAACAGGAGCCCCGTCAGCGAGGACAGCAGGTTTGCCGCGAACCCCAGCCCGTCCCACCAACCGCGCAGGTCCCCGGCGAGGCCGACGATCGAGAGCGCGGCCCCGGCCGGCGGCAGCGTGAGACAGACGGCGCGCGTCGAGGTCGGAAGCTCGGCCCATGCCGACGCCAGCGGCCGTCCGCCGGGACGCGCTCGGTGCGCTCCGGCGTCCTGCGGCCCGGTTGGTTCGCGAAGGTCCAGTTCCCACGTGAGGTGCCTGACCACCTCGTCATCGAAGCAGAGCACCGCGGTCATGTCGAGGCCCCCGGGCTGCACGGGGACCGAGCGCCCGAGGGGCCCCTACCGGGCGCTCGCGGCCAGCCCCGTCGCGGTGTCCACCAGGTCGTCCAGCGCGGCCGACCGGACGCCCGCGGGCCAGGCGAGCAGCGTCGTCACCTCGGGGGCGTCGACGACGGGCACCGCCACGTGCTCCGGCCACTGCCAGGCCCGGCTGGACCCCGGGATGACCAGCAGCGTGCGGCCGAGCGCGACGAGCTGCGCGAGCTGGGACTGGCTGCGCACCTCGGGGCCGGGGCCGGGCGGGTAGGTGCCGTCGTGCAGCGGCCAGCGCGCGATGGGCAGGTCGGGTACGTCGCTCACCTCGGCCAGGGTCAGGCTGGTGCGTGCGGCCAGCGGATGGGTGCCGGGCACGATCGCCACCTGCCCCTCGGTGCGGATCTCGACGGTGTCCAGGCCGGTGAGCACGTCGTAGGGGGCGTGCACGATCGCGACGTCGGCCTGCCCGCTGCGCAGGAGCTGGTGCTGCCCGCCGATCTCGCACAGCAGCACCTCGACGGGGGCGGCGCCGGGACGGGCGGCGTGGGCGTCGAGCAGCTCCTTGAGCAGCTCGTGCGCGGCACCCGCCTTCGTCGCGAGCACCAGGCCGGGTTCCGGCGTCGCGGCCCGGCGGGTGCGGCGGGCCGCCGCCTCCACGGCGTCGAGGGCGACCCGGGCCTCGCCCAGGAGCGTCCGCCCTGCGGCCGTGAGGGACACGCCGCGCCGGTCCCGGTCGAGGAGCACGACGCCGAGGCGCCGTTCGAGCTGCTGGACCGCGCGGGACAGCGGCGGCTGGGCCATGTTCAGGCGCTCGGCCGCGCGGCCGAAGTGCAGCTCCTCCGCCACGGCGACGAAGTACCTCAGCTCACGCGTCTCCAGTGCGTCCATGAGCGCAGGATATCGGTGATACCCGCGGGGTATCAGGACCGATCGAACCGGTCTTGGACGCCGCGCCGGTGCGGGCCGCACGATCGACGTGGGGCCGGACGGCGGCAGACCGCTCGCCCTCCGCGACCCCCTGACGGAAGGCCACCACGTGAGCACCACCACCCCCACCCTGCCCGGCGGCACCTGGACCCTGGGCGACATGACCGTCACCCGGTTCGGCTACGGCGCCATGCAGCTCGCCGGCCCCGGGGTGCTGGGCCCGCCCGCCGACCGGGACGGCGCGCTCGCCGTCCTGCGCGAGGTGGTCGAGCTCGGCATCACGCACGTCGACACCGCCGGTGCCTACGGCCCGTGGATCACCAACGGGCTCATCCGCGAGGCCCTGCACCCGTACCCGGACTCGCTGCACGTGATCACGAAGGCCGGGGCCACCCGGGACGAGCAGGGCGGATGGCCGGTCGCCCGCCGCCCGGAACAGCTCCGCGCCCAGGTCCAGGGTGACCTGGAGTCGCTCGGGCTCGACGCCCTGGACCTCGTCCACCTCCGGCTCGGCAACGGGCAGGGGCGGCACCAGGAGTCGCTGGCCGAGGCGTTCGAGACCATGGTCGAGCTGCAGCAGGAGGGTCTGGTGCGGCACCTCGGCCTCACCAACGTGACCGCGGAGCAGGTGGCCGAGGCCCAGGCGATCGCGCCGATCGTGAGCGTGCAGAACATGTACAACCTCGCCTACCGGGACGACGACGAGCTGATCGACCGGCTCGCCGCGCAGGGCATCGCGTACGTGCCCTGGTTCCCGCTCGGCGGGTTCAGCCCGCTGCAGTCCGAGGCCCTGACCGCCGTCGCGGAGCGTCTCGGCGCCACCACGATCTCGGTCGCGCTGGCGTGGCTGCTCCAGCGTTCGCCCAACATCCTGCTGATCCCGGGTACGTCGTCGATCGCACACCTGCGGCAGAACGTCGCCGGTGCGGGTCTCGTGCTCGGGCCGGAGGACGTCGCGGAGCTGGACCGGATCGGCGGCCGGTAGGGAGCGCCGGCTACGGCATTCGATCACTATCGATCAGAATGTTGACCGTGTTACGGGGTCCGTCCTAGGTTCTGGCCAAGCAGAGCGCGGAGCGGCGGCCTCAAGCGATCAGAAACGATCATCGCTGATCGCCGCTCCGTGCGCCGTTCCCAGTCAACGACGACGGAGAGTGCCTCATGCCACGTCCGCACCCCCGCACGGCCCGATCCACGGCCGTCGCCGCAGCCCTCGCGCTCGCCGCGGGTGGCCTCCTTGCCCCGTCGGCCAGCGCGAGCGCCCCGCGCGGGCCGGCCGCGGCCGCGCCGTCGGCCACCGTGCTCGGTCCGACGGGCGATGCCGCCGCGCTGCCCGTGCTCCGCCTCGACGATCCGTCGATCGACTGGCGCGAGCTGCTGGTCGACGGCGACGACGTCGAGCGCCGCGCCGACGGCACCGCGTACAACACGTTCGGCGGGTTCGGCTCGGTGTCCTGCAACAACACCAGCAAGCTGCTGCTCGACTACAAGGAGGAGCAGCCCGAGGCCTACTGGCGCATCATGCGGATGCTCTTCGACCCGGTCACGGGCGCGGGGCTCAAGCACATCAAGGTGGAGCTCGGCGCCGACAGCAACTCGTCGTCGGGCGCGGAGCCGGCCACCAAGCGCAGCGCCGACGAGCCCGCGAACGTGCTGCGCGGCGCCGGCTTCCACTTCATCGCCGATGCGCTGTCGATCAACCCGGACATCGAGACCGAGGCCCTGCGCTGGGGCGAGCCGTCCTGGACCGGCAACGATCCCGTGAAGCGCTACCAGTGGTACAAGGAGACCATCGACGCCGCGTACGACACGTTCGGTGTCGAGCTCGACTGGATGAGCCCGTCGCAGAACGAGGTGCGGGGCAGTACGTATCAGGCGGCCGAGCTGGCGTGGACGGTCCAGTTCGCGCAGTGGCTGGAGCGGGACGCGGCGGCGCCGGACGCCCGCTACGACTACTCGCACATCAAGATCGTGGCGCTGGACTCCTACCGCGAGGGCGACGCCGTCGCGGCGCGCATCCTGGCCGACCCGGCGGCCCTGGAGCAGATCGACGCCCTCGGCTACCACTACGACATCGTGGGCGGCCCCAATGTGACCCGGCTGAACAAGGAGTTCGGCAAGGAGATCCTGTACTCCGAGGGCGTGGCCCCGATGATCGACCCGCAGTACCGCCTGTCCGCGGACCCGTCCCGCGGCGGCGTCGGCGGCACGGTCTCGGCCGCCGACATCGCGGACCGGTTCATCAACGCCTACCGCTGGAGCGGCGCCGGGAGCGACCCGGCGCACATGACCACGTTCCTGTTCCAGCCCGCGGTCAGTGCCATGTACGAGGGCACGCAGTACTCGCCCAAGCACCTGGTGCGGGCCTCCGACCCGTGGTCGGGCTACTGGGAGGGCGACGTCGGCCTGGTCGCCGTGCGGCACTTCCACCAGTTCGTCGGCGACGGCTGGGAGTACGTCGAGGGCGCCACGGGCGGTGACGGCACCAAGGGCGACGGCGGCACCAATGTCGACACGTCCACCCGCACGGTCCTGACCGCCCGCACGCCCGCCGACGCCGACGGCGCCGCCCAGTGGTCCCAGGTGCATGCCAACAACACCCGCACCGACCGGTACTTCGAGGTCAAGGTGGCCGACCTGGGGGAGCGCGGCCGCCCGCTGTACGCGTGGGAGACCCGCGGGCCGGACGCCGGCCAGGAGCACGACGCGAACTACTTCCAGAACACCGGCGTCTACGAGCCGGTCCGCACGGAGACGATCGACGGCGTCGAGCACGACGTCTACCAGGTCGAGGTGCCCGCCTACTCGATCGTCACGCTGTCGACGCTCGCGCACGGCACCTCCGGCGCGACGGCCGAGTACGTGCCGGGCGACCTCGCGCCGGCCGCGGAGGACACCATCCTCCCGCTGCCCTACCGCGACGACTTCGAGTACGACGGGTACCCGGTCACGACCGTCGGCGGGCGTGAGATGACCTACCTGGAGCGCCGCGGCGGCACGCCGCGCTACACGGCGGACCAGGACGGCGCGTTCGAGGTGGTGGACACCGGCCGTGGGCACGTGCTCCAGCAGCAGATCCACGCGGGCAACCGCGGCTTCACCTGGAACGTCTGGGGCAACGGCCGGCAGGACGTGCTCCAGACGGCGGCGCCGTCCACGGTGCTGGGCGACCACCGCTGGGCCGACTACGCGGCCGCCGTGGACTTCCGCCTGGACGGCGTGGACCGCGACGCGAGCCTGGCGAACTACGCGGGACTCGGCGTGCGGCAGACGTACGCGCGCGGCGGTGACCAGGCCACGTACGCGGTCCGCGTGCACGAGGACGGCCGGTGGCAGCTCCGCAAGCTCGACCAGGTCGTGGCCTCGGGTGCGGTGGCCGGGTTCGACGCGGCCGCGTGGCACCGGCTGGCCGTCGAGGCGCGTGGGAACGTCGTCACGGCGACGCTGGACGGTGTCCGGCTCGGGCAGTACACGGACTCGTCGGCCAACCCGGTGCTCGCGGGGCGGATCGCGCTGACCAGCGGGTTCTACAACACCCGCTACGACAACCTCGCGGTGACGCCGGTCCAGGGGTACGCGTGGGCCTCGGAGAAGATCGACGACGCCGACGCGCGCCTGACCTACCCGGACGGGTTCACGTTCACACAGGCCGGGTACGCCCACTTCAACCGGACGCAGCACGTGCTGGCCGCGGGCCGTTCCGTGACCGTCCCCTTCCGGGGCACGGGGCTCAACCTCTTCGGCGCCACGGCTGCGGCCACCCTGGAGGTGCGGGTCGACGGCGGCCCGCCGCGCACGGTGCAGGTGGGGCCGGCCGGCACGCGCGAGACGTCGTACTGGCTGCGCGACCTCGGCAACCGTCCCCACACGGTCACGGTCCGGGTGGTCAGCGGCACGTACACGCTGGACGGCGTGGACGTGCTGACCCCGGGTCGCCCCTGACCAGCACGGCCTAGAGGCACCGCGAGCTCGGTCGGTTGCCTCGAGATCGGTCCATCGGCGGACCGATCCCGAGGCAACCGACCGAGCTCGCGTGCGTTGCGGAGCGTGTCGCCGGCTCTTGACGGCCCGGATTCGCCCTCGTAATATCCAGACCGCAAGACTGCAAGAAATTGACAGACAACGAGCACAAAGCAGTGCACGTGCTGCAACTCTTCACTCTCGCCTCCGGTGTGCCGGCTCCTCGCGGGTTGGTTCGGTGGCGCCGACCCGACCCACCCAGGACGTCGACGCGGACCAGCCGGTCGTGCCGTCGTCGGGCGACGCAGCCCGCGGGTGGACGACGCCCGCCCCGGCGGGAGAACGAGGACGTTCATGAGAATCCCCTGGAAGCACACGGTCGTGGCGAGCGCCGCGCTGGCACTGGTCGCCCCGCTCGGCCTGGCCGCCGTCGCACAGGCCGCGGACGCCACGAACCTGGCGCTCGGCGCGCCGATCACGGCGTCGTCCGTGACGCAGGACTACGTGGCGGGCAACGCCAACGACGGGAACACCGGCACCTACTGGGAGGGGGCGGGCGGGCAGTACCCGGCGCACCTCACGGTCGACCTCGGTCGGGAGGCCGACGTCGACCGCGTCGTCGTCACGCTGCCGCCGCCCGCGGCCTGGTCGCCGCGCACGCAGACGTTCAGCGTGCTCGGCCGGTCCGACGGCGAGTCGGCGTTCCGGGCGCTCAAGGCCCCGACCGCCTACGCGTTCGACCCCGCGAGCGGCAACCGGGTCGAGATCCCGCTCGACGGCGCGGCCGACGAGGTGCGGCTGGCGTTCACCGCCAACACCGGCGCGGGCAACGGCCAGGTCTCCGAGCTGCAGGTGTGGGGCACCCCCACGGGCGACCCCGACCCGACCGATCCCACCGACCCGCCGGACCCGACCGGCACCAACTACGCCGCCGGCCGCCCGGCGGTCGCGTCGTCGGCCGAGTGGACGTACGTGGCCGCGAACGCCGTGGACGGGCAGGCCGGCACCTACTGGGAGGGCGCCGGCGGGCAGTACCCCGCCACGCTCGACGTCTCCCTGGCCGCACCCACGCAACTCGGCAGCGCGCGCGTGCGCCTCAACCCGGACGGCGCGTGGGGTCCGCGCACCCAGACGTTCTCGGTCTGGGGGCGCACCGGCACGGGTTCCTGGCAGGAGCTCAAGGCCTCGGCCGGCTACGCCTTCGCGCCCGCGACGGGCAACCTGGTGGACATCCCGCTGACGGGCACCGTGACGGACGTGCGCCTGCGGTTCACCGGCAACACCGGCGCAGGCAACGGGCAGGTCGCGGAGCTCGAGGTCTACGGCGCCCCGGCGCCGAACCCGAACCTCACCGTGACCGCGGTGACCACCGCCCCGGCGTCGCCCACCGCGACCACGCCGGTGACGCTCACCGCGACCGTCAAGAACACGGGCGACCTCGCCTCGGCGGCCACGACGCTCGACGCGAAGGTCGGCGGCAGCACGGCCGGCTCGGCCGACGTCGCCGCGCTCCAGCCCGGCGCGACCGCCCAGGTGGAGGTCGCGGCCGGCACCCGTCCGGCCGGCGAGTACACGGTGGGCGCCGTCGTCGACCCCGACGACGAGGTCGCCGAGCAGGACGAGACCGACAACGCCTTCACGGCCCCGGCCAAGCTCGTGGTCGGGGAGGCGCCCGGGCCCGACCTGGAGGTCGTGTCGGTGTCCTCGGACCCGGCCAACCCTGCGGTCGGCGCGGCCGTGTCCTTCTCCGTGCAGGTGCGCAACCGCGGCGACGAGCCGGTCGCGGCCGGCTCGGTCACCCGCGTGGTCGCGGGCTCGACCACCCTGAGCGGCACGACGCCGGCCGTCCCCGCGGGCGGCACCGTCACCGTCACGCCGTCCGCGACGTGGACGGCGACCAACGGCGGCGTCACCGTGACCGCCACGGCCGACGCGACCGACGTCGTCGACGAGACCAACGAGGACAACAACACCGGCACGCTCGCGGTGACCGTGGGGCGCGGCGCCGCCGTGCCGTACACCACGTACGAGGCCGAGGACGGGCAGTACACCGGCACGCTCCTGGAGACCGACCCGCTGCGCACGTTCGGGCACACCAACTTCGCCACCGAGTCGTCGGGCCGCGAGTCGGTGCGGCTGACCAGCACGGGCCAGTACGTGCAGTTCACGTCCACCACCCCGACCAACTCGATCGTGGTGCGCAACTCCATCCCGGATGCCGCCGGCGGCGGGGGACAGGAGAAGACCATCAGCCTCTACGCGGACGGCCAGTTCGTGCAGAAGCTGACGCTCTCCTCGAAGCACTCGTGGCTGTACGGCACCACCGACCAGCCCGAGGGCCTCACGAACACCCCGGGCGGCGACGCCCGGCGCCTGTTCGACGAGTCGCACGCGCTGCTGGGCCGGTCGTTCCCGGCAGGGACGGAGTTCAGGCTGCAGCGTGACGCCGGGGACGACGCCGCGTTCTACGTCATCGACCTGGTCGAGCTGGAGCAGGTCGCGCCGCCCACCGCCAAGCCGGCGGAGTGCACCTCCATCACGGAGTACGGGGCCGTGCCGAACGACGGCCTCGAGGACACGGCCGCCATCCAGGCCGCCGTCACGGCCGACCAGGAGGGCGAGATCGACTGCGTGTGGATCCCGGCGGGGCAGTGGCGCCAGGAGAAGAAGATCCTCACGGACGACCCGCTCGACCGCGGCACGCACAACCAGGTGGGCATCAGCGACGTCACGATCCGCGGCGCGGGCATGTGGCACTCGCAGCTCTACAGCCTGATCAAGCCGCACCTCGCCCCGGGCGTCATCAACCACCCGCACGAGGGCAACTTCGGGTTCGACATCGACGACAACGTCCAGATCTCCGACATCGCGATCTTCGGCTCGGGCGACATCCGGGGCGACAACGGCCAGCAGGAGGGCGGCGTCGGCCTCAACGGGCGGTTCGGCCAGAACACGAAGATCACCAACGTGTGGATCGAGCACGCGAACGTGGGCGTCTGGGTGGGTCGCGACTACTCGAACATCCCCGAGCTGTGGGGGCCGGGCGACGGCGTCGAGTTCTCCGGCATGCGCATCCGCAACACCTACGCGGACGGCATCAACTTCAGCAACGGCACGCGCAACTCGCTGGTGTTCAACTCCTCGTTCCGCAACACGGGCGACGACGCGCTGGCCGTCTGGGCCAACCCGTACGTCAAGGACCGCAACGTCGACGTCGGCCACGACAACGCGTTCCGCAACAACACCGTCCAGCTCCCGTGGCGCGCCAACGGCATCGCGATCTACGGCGGCTACGACAACACAGTCGAGAACAACCTGGTCTACGACACCATGAACTACCCCGGCATCATGCTGGCGACCGACCACGACCCGCTGCCGTTCTCGGGCACCACGCTGATCGCCAACAACGGCCTGTACCGCACGGGCGGGGCGTTCTGGAACGAGGACCAGGAGTTCGGGGCGATCACGATCTTCCCGCAGACCCACGACATCACCGGGGTCACCATCCGCGACACGGACATCGTCGACTCCACGTACGACGGCATCCAGTTCAAGAACGGCGGCGGCAACATGCCCGACGTCCGGATCACGAACGTGCGGATCGACCGGTCGAACAACGGCTCCGGCATCCTCGCGATGGCCGGTGCCCGTGGCAACGCGATCCTGTCGAACGTGACCGTCACGAACTCCCGCGACGGTGACATCGAGAAGGAACCGGGCTCGCCGTTCACCTTCACGGGGCAGTAGGGCCGTAGGCAGGGCCTCTGCCGCCGTCGACCCCGTGGGCGGCGGTCTCGTCCGCACCGGTGAGCGCCGATCGGTGCGGACGGCCGGAGGCCCGTGTGACGAGGTGCCGGGTGGGGTGCACCGTGTGTGCCTGAGCGTCGCGGATGCCGGCTCAGCCGAACGATTCGGCAGGGCCGGCATCCGCGGCGTACAGGTGAACGTGGTTCGGCCCACCCGGCACCTTGGCTCAGGCCGACGCCGGCCGCAGGGCGTCGCGGAAAGCCGCCACCGCCGCGCCGCACGCCCAGTCGATGAACGTGTGCCGCCGCACCACCAGGCGGCAGCTCGCGGCCGCGCCGAAGGCGTGCGCGGCGAACTCCTCGCGGATGCGGCGCTCGTACAGGTCGTACTCCATGACGCCCTCGCCCGCGATGACGACGACCTCCGGGTCCACGAGGTTCACGGTGACCGCGAGGGCCGCCCCGATCGCCGTGCCCGCGCGGTCGAAGGCGTCGACGGCGGTGCGGTCGCCGTCGTGCGCGAGGGTCACGGCGTCCGCGAGGGTGAGGGTGGGGTCGCCGCGGCCGGCGCGCACCGCGTCACGGATCGCCCCCGAGGAGGCGACCGCCTCGACGCAGCCCCGGCGCCCGCACACGCACAGCGCGTCCGGCGGGGCGAGCGGCAGGTGGCCGATCTCGCCCACCACGCCGTGCGCGCCCACCAGCACGTCGCGGTTGACGGAGATGCCGCAGCCGATGCCGGCGCCGATGGTGACGATCGCGAAGCTCTCGGCCTCCACGCCCAGCCCGAACCACTGCTCGGACTTCGTCAGGGCGCGCACGTCGTTCTCGACGATCACCGGCAGGTCCACCTGCCGCGCCACGCGCGCCCCCAGGGGCACGTGGGACCACCCGAGCAGCGGGGAGTGGCGGACGACGCCGGAGGCGGTGTCGACCTCGCCCGACACCGAGACGCCGAGGCCGACGAGCCGGCCGGCGCTGTCGCCGAGCTTGTCCACCAGCCGGCGGGCGCAGCGCACGATCTCGGCCACCACCGTGTCGGGGTCGTGCCGGGCCAGCGGGCGGCGGACCGAGGTGAGCACCTCGTTGCCGATGCTCACCGCGACACCGACGAGCTCGTCGGCGTTCACCTTGATGCCGATCGCGAGCATCGAGCGCGGCACGACGCTCAGCGGGTAGACGGGGCGCCCGGGCGACGAGCTCTCGGCGTGCTCGCCGACCGTGACGAAGCCGTCGCGGATCAGCGGGCTGACGGTCTTGGTCACCTTCGCCGGGGAGAGCCCGGTCAGCCGCCCCACCTCGATCCGGCTGACCGGCCCGTGCGTGATGATGCGCGTGAAGATCTCCGCCGACGCCGCCGTGCGCAGGAGCGGGCGGCGCGGGGCCGCCGGGGGAGGTGGTGCGCTCATGGGAACCTCGTGGTCGGGCCCGGGTGCGGCGTCCCGCCTCTCCGGCAGGACGGCGCACCCGGGCCGGTGGTCACTTGGACAGGATCTCGGCGGCCTTGTCCGAGGCCTCCTGCCAGACGTCGTCGTCCCGCTGGTGGCTGTAGTACGCCTCGAACAGCGGCTGCAGCTCGGACTTGAGCTCCGCGCCGTTGCCGTAGGCGAGCGACGGCTCCAGCTCGCCGTTCTTCGCGTAGTCCACGAAGACGCTGAGGTCCACGCCCTGCTCGAGCTGGTCGGCGGCGAGTGCGTCCATGGCCGACGGGATGGACGGGAAGAACGAGCCCGACGTCAGCGCGGCGCTCTCCTGGCACTCGGCGGTGCCCATGAACGAGATCCAGTCCCAGGCCGCCTGCTTGACCTTGCTGCCCGACCACAGCATGTTGCCGTTGGAGTTGCTCATGACCACGCGCGTCTCGCCGTCGGGGCCGAGCACGTTCGGCGCGATGCCCACCGACAGGCCCGGCAGCTTCGCGAACGTCGTGGCCGACCACGAGCCGCCGGAGATCATCGCGACCGAGCCCGAGCCCAGCTGCTCGGTGTCACCCACGGTGAACTGGCCGAACTCCGGGGCCAGGCCTCGGTCGGACAGGCCACGCAGATAGCTCATCGTCCCGGTGAAGTCCGGGTCGTCGAAGGCGAACGACGTGGGCCAGCTCTCGGGCTCACGCATCTGCCAGCCCGTCGAGGCGGCGAACTGGTACCAGGTGGTCTGGCCCAGGTAGTCGGCGGTGCCGAGCGCGCCGATGCCGTACACGGCCACGTGGTCCTTGTCGAAGCCCTTCTCGTCGCCCCGCGTGCCGTTCTCGTCCACGGTCAGGCGCGCCACGACGTCGTCGAAGGTGCCGCCGTCGTCCGGGTTCCAGGTCATGTTCTGCACGTCGTCCTCGGTGAGGCCCGCGTCCTTGAGCATGTCCTTGTTGTAGTAGAAGGCCGACCCGGCGAAGTCCAGGGGCAGCGCGTACTGCTTGTCGTCCGTGTACGTGAACGCCGGCACGCCGACGTTGAACACCCCGAGGTCGTAGTCCGACTCGGCGATGTAGTCGTCCAGCGGCTCGAGCTGGCCCTGCTGCGCGTACGAGTCCAGGAACTCCACGCTGTTCTGGAAGGCGTCGGGCGCGTTGCCCGCGACGAAGCCCGCGGTGAGCTTGGTGAAGTAGTCGTCCACCGCGTACTGGGTGATGTTGACCGTGATGTCGGGGTACTTCTCCTGGAAGGCGGGCAGGCAGGTCTTGTACGACTCGGCCTGCTTCTCGTCCCAGGTCCACCAGTTGACGGTGCCCGCGTGGGCACCCTCCTCGGCGGCGCCGCCGGCCGAGCCGCCCGCGCACGCGGTCAGCGAGAGGGTGACGGCGGCTGCGGCGACGATGCCCAGCATGTGCTTCGTTCTCATGATTCCTCTTCGATCAGGGGAGACGGATGGGTGAGGTGGCCGGCGTCGGCCCCGAGCATGCGGCCGAGCACGTCGAGCGCGCCCTGCCGGTCGAGGCTTCCGCCGGCGTCGTGGCCGTTGGCCGGCCAGACGGCGATGTCGTGCGGCGCGGCGTACTCGTTGTGCGCGGCGAACACGGTCTGCGGGGGAGTGATGTCGTCGTCGAGCCCGCAGGAGAACCACGCGGGCACGTGTGCCAGGCGCGCGAAGTTGACGACGTCGACGTAGCGCAACGTGGCCAGCGCGCGCTCGCGGCGCGGCCGGTCGCGGGCGAACAGGTCGGCCAGCTCGCGGTACGGCCCCTGCGCGGCCAGGGTCAGCGCACCGGGCAGGTCGGCGAGGAACGGTGCCTGGGCGAGCACCGCCCGGACCCCGTCGGCGAGGTACCCGGCGGCCAGGGCGATCCCGGCGCCCTGGCTGTTGCCGAGCACGGCCACACGGTCCGGGTCCACGCCGGGCAGCCGGCGCACGGCGTCGACGGCCAGGGCCGCGTCCGTGAACACCCGGCGGTAGTAGTACCCCGCGGGATCGGCCAGGCCACGCGTCACGTAGCCCGTGCTGTCACCCCACGGGCCGTCCGGCGTGGATCCGTCACCCTGGCCACGGGTGTCCATGACGAGGTGGGCGTAGCCCGCCGCCGACCACGTGAGGTCGTCGATGGCGTGCCCGCGCCCGGCGCCGTAGCCCGTGAAGTGGACCACCGCGGGCAGCGGGCCGGAGCGGTGCCGCGGCAGGCGCAGCCAGGCACGTACCGGGTCGCCGGCGAAACCGGGGAACGTCACGTCGAGGACGTCGATCGCGTCCAGCGGCGTGGTCACGGGGTGCGCGACCGGCGCCTCCGCGCTCGCGGCCCGTGCCTCGGCGAGGGTGTCGCGCCAGAACGCGGCGAAGTCGTCCGGGAGATCCTGTGTCGACCGGTAGGCGTGCAGCGCCGCCTCGCGGGGGTCCGCGGTCATGACGCCTCCGTCCCGGCCGGCGCCGCCGTGGCGGCGAACAGGTCAGCGACCGGGATCGTCGCACCGTCGACGGGCAGCGTGCGGGACAGGCCCGCGAAGGTCACGACCACCTCGCGCGTTGCGCCGCCGACGGCGTCGTGCAGGCGCAGGGTGGCCGGGCGGCCGGCCCGCCAGGCGAGGTCGACCGCGATGCCGCCACGGGTGCGCACGCCCGTGACGCGACCGTCGGGCCAGGCCGTGGGCAGGGCGGGCAGCAGACGGAGCGGGTCCTCCGGGGTGCCCTCGCCGGAGCCGACCAGCAGCTCCGCGATCGCCGCGGCCAGGCCGAAGTTGCCGTCGATCTGGAACGGTGGGTGCGTCGAGAACAGGTTGGGCAGCAGCCCGCCCCACTCGGAGCCGTCCACCGGGGCGTCGCGGTCGGGGTCACCCGTGTACGGGTGGGTCGCCTCGCGCAGCAGGTCGCGCGCGACGTCGCCGTCGCCCAGCCGGGCCCGCATCAGCATCTTCCACGACCACGACCAGCCCATGGCCCCCGGGCCGCGCGCGTCGAGCGTGCGGCGGGTGGCCTGCGCGAGGTCGGGGGTGCGCACCGGGTCGATCAGGTCGAGCGGGTGCAGCCCGATCAGCGGCGACAGGTGGCGGTGGTGCGGGTCGGTCGCGACCACGTCGTCGCCCCACTCGTGCAGCGTGCCGTCGTCCGCGACGCGCAGGGGTGCCAGGCGGGGGAGCGCCGCGCGGATCTCGTCGAGCAGCGCCTCGTCCGCGCCGCCGGCCGCGAGGTCCGCCGCGGCGAGCGTCCGCTCGAACGTGGCCCGGATCAGCGTCAGGTCCATCGCGGACGACGTCGACACCGCTCCGGTCGACCCGTCGGCGCGGCGGAACGAGTTCTCGGGGGACGTCGACGGCGAGGTGCCGAGGGTGCCGTCGGCGCCGGGCACCAGCCAGTCCAGGGCGAACGCGCTCGCGCCGAGCAGCAGCGGCAGCACGCGCCCGGTCAGCTCGTCACGGTCGCGGCCGTACTCCCAGCGCTGCCACAGGTGGTCCGCGAGCCACAGGCCGCCCATCGGCCAGAACGCCCAGGACGTTGCGCCATGGCCCGCGCCGACGGGCAGCGCCCAGCCCCACGGGTCGGTGTTGTGGTGCGCCACCCAGCCGCGCGCCCCGTAGAGGGCACCGGCGACGGCGCGTCCCTGGTGGGCGACCCGCTCGACGAGGTCGAGCAGGGGTCCGTGCAGCTCGCCCAGGCCGGTGCGCTCGGCGAGCCAGTAGTTCATCTGGGTGTTGATGTTGATCGTGTAGTTGGACGACCACGGCGGCCGCATCGACGCGTTCCAGATGCCCTGGAGGTTCGCCGGCGGTGACCCGGGCCGCGACGACGAGACGAGCAGGTAGCGTCCGTAGGCGTACAGCACCGGGGCCAGCGCGCGGTCGTCGCCGTCCGCGAGGAGGGTCGCGACGTCGACGGGTTCGCCCGTCGCGGGGACGGCGGCGTGCCCGTCGTCCTGTGCGACGCGGCCGATCTCCAGGCCCGACCGCCCGAGGAGCTCCCGGGCGTCGGCCTCGTGCCGGACGCGGAGCTCGGCGGCGTCGGCCACCGCGAGCCGCCCGGCTCGCCGGGCCGCGCGGGCGATCAGCGCGTCGCCCGTCGCGGGCGGCTCGTGCCGCCACCAGCGGCGCGTGTTCGTCTCGGTGGTGGTGGCGAGCAGGATCCGGCGTGCCCCCGTGACCACGACCTCGTACCCGGCCGGCGGCGGCGTGTCGCCGGTGCCCGTCCCGGCAGCGTGGCCGGCCGGCCGGACGGTTGCCGTCCCGTCGGTGTGCAGCGCCACGGCGACGGCCGCGACGGGGTCGAACCCCGGCCCGCCGTCCCGCCACACGTGGGCGACGGCGTCCGGCTCGTGCTGCGGCGCGCCGTCGATCGGTGCCTCGACGAGCAGCGCCAGGTGCGCGCTCCCGGGACCCTGCGCCCGGGCGCCGGCGTCCACGACCCGCAGGGGCGAGCGCAGGCGCAGCACGGCCGAGACCGGTGCGTCGGCGACGAGCTCGACGAACAGCGCGCCGTCGGCCGCGCCCGCCCAGGTGCTGCGGCGCACGCGCACGCCGTCGACCAGGAACGACTCGTCGACCACGGCGCAGGCCAGGTCGAGCACCCGCTCGTACGCCGCCGCGTCGATCCGGCCCAGGTCCAGGTCGAGGTCGCCCAGCGGCAGGAACTCCTGGCTCCAGGGGCCCTCGAAGGTGCGCAGCAGCCGCTCGGCCGCCGCGTCGTCATGCCGGGCGACGGCGTCGCGCACCTCGGCGAGGCGGTCCGGTCCGGCGCCGCCGGCGAGGACGGCGTCGAGCGCCTGCCGGGGACCGTCGGGGGTGCCGGACCACAGCGACGAGTCGTTGAGCGTCACGCGGCCGCGGGCGTCGCCGAGCACCATGCCGCCGATCTCGCCGTTGCCGACGGGTGTGGCCGCGGTCCAGTGCGGGGCACGCTCGGTCCAGCGCAGGCGGACGGGGCCCGGTGCGGCGCTCACTTGAGCCCCGAGAAGCCGATGGAGTCCACGATGCGGCGGCCGAACGCGACGAACAGCAGCAGCATGGGCAGCGCCGCGACCAGCGTGGCGGCCATCAGCCCGGCCCAGTCGGGTGCGGCCTGCGGCGAGGACTGCTTGAAGACGGCCAGCGCGAGGGTCAGCGGCCGCACGCTGTCGTCGCTGGTGACCAGGAGCGGCCAGAAGTAGTCGTTCCAGGCCCCGATGAAGCCCAGGATCGACAGCGTCGTCACGGGGCCGGACGTCATGGGCAGCGTGATCTGGAACAGCACGCGCAGCCGGCTCGCGCCGTCGATGAGCGCCGCCTCCTCGATCTCGTGGCTGAGGCCGAGCATGAACTGCCGCAGGAAGAAGATGTTGAACGCCGAGAACAGCGCACCCGGCAGGATCAGGCCGCCGAAGGTGTTGAGCAGGCCCAGGTCCTTGACCAGCACGAAGTTCGGCAGCAGCGTCAGGATGCCCGGGACCATCAGCGCCGTGAGCAGCGCGGAGAAGACCAGGTCGCGGCCCTTCCAGTGCAGGCGGGCGAAGGCGTAGGCGGCGATCAGCGAGAAGAACACCACCAGCCCGGTCTGGAGCGTCGCGAAGACCAGCGAGTTCAGGGCGAAGTGGAGGATGTTGATGCTGGCGCCGGAGCCGCCCTCCGCCAGCGACTCCGCGGACGTCGCGATGCCCAGCACCCGCCGGAACGCGCCGAGCGTGAAGTCCGCCGGCAGCAGCGACGACGGGTTGGTGATGAGCGCGTAGTTGTTGGAGAACGACGTCCGCACGATCCAGTAGAACGGGAAGATCGTCACGAGCACGACGGCGCCGAGGTAGGTCCAGGCGAGGGCGCGCCCGGGGCTGAGGCGGCGTCGTGCGGACGACGGCCGGTGGTGGGCCCGGGCCGGTGCGCCGGTGCCGGCGGGCGCGCCGGTCAGGGCGCGCGCCGGGGACGTGGTTGCGGACATGCGGGAGCTCCTCGCTGGTTCAGGACGACTCGCTGGTTCGTGGGCAGGGCGGGGCGACGGCGACGGTCAGTCGGTGTCCGACTCGTCGGCGCGCAGCAGGCGCATCTGCAGGAAGGTGATGGCGATGAGCATCGCGAACAGCGCGAGCGACATCGTCGCGGCGTAGCCGAACTCGAACTGGCCGAACGCCTTGTCGTAGATGTAGAGCTGCAGCACGTTGGAGGCGCGCGCGGGGCCGCCCTGCGTGGTCACGGCGACGATGTCGAAGACCTGGAACGAGCCGATCACGGTCAGCACCAGCACCATCGCCAGCACCGGCCGCAGGAGGGGCAGGGTGAGGCGCCGGAACATCTGCACCTCGGTGGCGCCGTCGATGCGGCCCGCCTCGTAGATGGACGGCGGGATGGTCTGCAGGCCGGCGAACACGATGATCGCGTTGTAGCCCATGCCCTTCCAGACGCTGATCAGCGCGATCGTCGGGATGGCCCACTTGCTGGAGCCCAGGAAGAACACGGGGTCGAGACCGAGCTGGCGGATCGCGATGTTCACGATGCCGAGCTGGGCGTCGAGCATCCACGACCAGGTGGTCGCCGCGACCACGCCCGAGATGAGGAACGGCAGGATGATGACGCCGCGCAGCAGGGTGGACGCCGTCAGCCGGTGCAGCACCACCGCCGTCGTCACCGACAGGGCCATCCCGATCACCACGGACAGCACCACGAAGTAGGCCGTGACGCCGAGCGAGTGCCAGAAGACCTCGTCGGCGACGAGGCGCCGCAGGTTGTCCAGGCCGGTCCACTGGGGCGGGGTGAGCACGCGGAAGTCGGTGAAGCTCAGGTAGATGCCGCGCAGCGTCGGGTAGGCGGCGAACACCAGGAAGCCCACGACGGCGGGTGCGACCAGCACCCAGGCCAGGCGTGCGTCGCCCCGGTGCGCGGGTGATCCCCCGTGCCGTACCGAGCCTGTGTCCCGCGTCGCGCGGCGTCCGCGTGACGGGGTTGTCGTGGAGATCGCCATCGGCCTCATCCCTCGTCGTCGAGCTGCAAGGAGGCAGACACCTCGCTTGCCGCCGACAGCGTAGAGCGACTAAGTTTCCACTGTCAAGAAAGTCGATCCGGGGTGGTGAAGATGTCTGCTGGTGATGGATACGCGGTGCTGCGTGCGGCTGGGGTGTCGCTCGTGCTCGACCTGGAGGGCGAGATGCCCCAGGTGCTGCACTGGGGCGCGGAGCTCGGCGACGTGGGTCCCGACGGCGTCGCCGCGCTGCGGGAGTCCGGTGTGCCGGCGCGGGTGGCCAACTCGCCGGAGACGCCCCGCGTGCTCACGCTGCTGCCCGTCGAGCGCGACTCCTGGTCGGGGTTTCCCGGCATCGAGGGGCATCGCGGCGGCACGGCGACGACGCCCCGCCCGGTGCTGAGCGGCGCGACCGTCGAGGTGCCGGACGACGGCGTCGGCGGCACCGTGCGGCTGGACGTGCGCGAGCCGATCGCGGACCTCGCCCTCGCGGCCGAGCTCGAGCTGGAGCCCACCGGGGTGCTGCGCGTGCGGTGGTCGGTCACGGCACAGGGGTCCGGCACGTACGACCTGTCGCACGTCACGGCGCTCCTGCCGGTGCCCGCCCGTGCGACGCAGGTGCTGGACTTCAGCGGGCGCTGGAGCCGGGAGCGCGCCCCGCAGCGCCTGCCGCTCGTGGACGGCGCCCACGTGCGCGAGGTGCGCCGGGGCAAGCCCGGCCTCGACTCGCCCTACCTGCTGGTGGCCGGCACGCCGGGCTTCGCGCACCGCGCGGGTGAGGTGTGGGCCGCGCACGTGGCCTGGAGCGGCGACCAGCGGTGGATCGCGCAGCGCCTGCCCGAGGGCGCCGGTGTGCACGGCGCGGTGATCGGCGGCGGCGACCTGCCGCGGCCCGGCGAGGTGCGGCTGGGTCCCGGCGAGCGGTACGAGGCGCCCGACGTGCTCTTCGCCTGGTCGGACGCCGGGCTCGACGGCCTCGCCGACCGGTTCCACGGCCGCGCGCGCACGCGCCGCCCCCGCTCCACCCCGCAGCCCCTGGTGCTCAACACGTGGGAGGCCGTCTACTTCGACCACGACCTCGGGCGGCTGGGCGAGCTCGTGGACCGCGCGGCCCGCGTGGGTGTCGAGCGGATCGTGCTCGACGACGGCTGGTTCCGCGGCCGCCGCGACGACACGGCGGGGCTCGGCGACTGGCAGATCGAGGCGGACGTCTGGCCCGACGGGCTCGACCCGTTCGTGGAGCGCGTGCACGCCGCGGGCATGGAGTTCGGGCTGTGGTTCGAGCCCGAGATGGTCAACCTCGACTCCGACCTGGCGCGGCTGCACCCGGAGTGGCTGCTGGCGCCGTCGGCGGGCGTGGGGGCGAGCTTCCGCAACCAGTACGTGCTCGACGTCGCGCACCCCGACGCGTACGCGTACCTCGTCGAGTCGGTCTCGAAGCTCGTGGAGCGCTACGACATCGCGTACATCAAGTGGGACCACAACCGCGAGCTGCACGAGGCGGTGGTCCGCGGCGGCGCCGACGGCGACCGTCCGGGGGTGCGGCGGCAGACGCTCGCGCTGTACGCCCTGCTCGACGAGCTGCGTGAGCGGCACCCGACGCTGGAGATCGAGAGCTGCGCGTCGGGTGGCGGGCGCATCGACCTGGGCATCCTGGAGCGCACCGACCGGGTCTGGACGTCGGACTGCAACGACCCCGTGGAGCGCCAGCAGATCCAGCGCTGGAGCGAGCTGCTGCTGCCGCCCGAGCTGCTCGGGTCGCACGTCGGCGCGGCGCGGGCGCACACCACGAACCGCGTCACCGACCTGTCGTTCCGGCTCGTGACGGCGGCGTTCGCGGCACCGGGCATCGAGTGGGACATCACCGGCTGCACCGACGAGGAGATGGCGCAGCTCGCGTCCTGGGCGACGTTCGTGACCTCCCGGCGGCCCCTGCTGCACGGGGGAGTGCGGGTGCACGCCGACCTGGCCGACGACCAGACGCTGCTGCACGGCACCGTCGCCCAGGACGGCGCGCAGGCGCTGTTCGCCTGGGTGCGGCTGGCGAGCTCGGCGGGTCCCCAGGCGGCCCGCGTGCCGTTCCCGGGGCTGGACCGCGCCCGGGACTACGTGGTGCGCGTACCGGACGCCTTCGGTCCGGCCGCGGTGCACGGCCAGGAGCCCGCCTGGCTCGCGCGTGCTCGGAGCACGGAGGGCTTCCGGGTGCCCGGAGCGATCCTGGCGGGCGCGGGTCTGCCCCTCCCGGTGCTCCACCCGGCCTCGGCGCTGGTCCTGGAGCTCACCTCGGTGTGACCCCCGCGTGTCAGACGCTCAGGTCAGCAGGTGGCCTGAGCGTCTGGCACGCGGTCGCTGGTCAGCGGGTGTAGCGGAAGCCGTCCGTGCGCATCGGTGCGTCCGAGCCGTTCAGCACCACGACGCGGTGCTCGCCGCGGCGCAGGCCCGCGACCGAGTACAGCTCCTGCTGCGTGCGGCGGGTCGCGGTGCGGGTGTCGACCGTCTCGGCGAGCACCCCGTCCACGTAGACGTGGACCGGTCCCTGGTCCGGCGCCGTCGGCGCGACCCAGGTCACGCCGGTGCCCGTGAACGTCAGGTCGGTCCACGCCGCGCCCTGCGCCGTGTGCACGTCGTCCGCGGCGTCGCCGCGGAACCCGAAGGTCAGGGCGGTGTCGCCCGCCGGCAGCGCCGTCAGGAAGCCGGCCGACAGCACGACGGCCGAGCCGTCCACGGTGTAGTCGGCACCGCGCTCCAGGACGGTGTCGCCGTACCGGATCCCGGTGAGCTCGCCCGGGTCGCGCGCGAGCTCGACGCGGGTCGCCTCCGCCCCGTCGTCGGGTACCACGATCGCGTTCGGCGTCACCAGGTTCTCCTGCTCGACGTCGATCCGGTCCAGCAGCATGAACCGGCCGCTCTTCTTCTCGACGCGCAGCGTGTGCTCGCCGTCCGCCAGGTCGCTCGCCGACCACACCGCCTGCTGGCTCTCGCGGGGGGTCCCGGCGGGCAGCGAGGCGTCCACCGTGGCCACGGGCTCGCCGTCGAGGAAGACCGCCACCTCGCCCTGGGACTCGTCACGCTCGGTCACGTACGTCACGCCGGTGCCGCGGAAGGTCAGCTCGAACGCGTCGCCGTCCTTCTCGGTCCAGTGCACGTCGTCCTCGTGGTCGCCGAGCCCGCGGCCGGTGCTGTGGCTCCAGCTCCCGGAGTAGCTGATCTCGGCCGCGTCGTCGTTGAGCCGGGTCACGCGGGCGTCGGTGTCGCCGGGTGCGGGCGGCTCGTCGCCGTCCGCCACGACCGTGACGGCGAGGTCCTGCGACGTCGCCGCCACCTCCTGGTTGCCGTTGCGCTGCCAGTCGCCGCCGTAGCCCACCTGGAGCACGTCGTCGTTGACGGCCGACGTCGCGGCCCCGGCGGGCGTGACCCGCAGCAGCCGCACGCCGTGGGGCGGCACGTCGGTCGCGGTGAAGCCGTCCGTGAACCGGCCGAGGTTCTTGCGGGCCCACAGGTCGCGCACCTGGTGCCGGCCGTCGGTCAGCCCCAGGTCCGTCCAGTCCGCCGTGACGTCGGCGTCGGTCGAGCCCAGGTTGAACAGCCCCACGACGTACGACCCGTCGTCCTGCAGCGAGTACCAGACCTGCCGCTTGCCCGCGGTCGAGACGGGGTGGGCGGGGATCGCGGCCTGGTTGACGGCGATGACCTCTTTGTTGGTGAGCAGGCCGAGCCCGAACGCGTCGAGCCGGGTCAGGTCGTTGCCCGTGTACATCGGGGCCGCGGAGATGGCCCACAGCGTGGTCGCCGTGCGGCGCTCGTCCTGCGTCAGGCCGTCCATGCGGCCGTTGCCCACGTTGAGCGAGTCGAGGTCGCCGAAGCCGCCCGGCCCGGTGCTGCGCCACCACTGCTCGGCCTGGGGGAACAGGCGCGCGATGTTGGGCCAGGTGGTCAGTGCCTCGTTCTCGCAGTAGCACTCGACGTCCCAGTCGAGGCGCCAGCCGTCGGCCTTCTCCTTCCAGTAGTCCGCGTAGCGGGGGTCGAGCGCCCAGGACAGCTCGAACCAGATGCCGCGGCTGTGCAGCGCGTCGGACCAGGCCGCGACGTCGCGCCGCGCGTCGAGCGACAGGTCGCCGATGCCGGAGCCCGGCGTCACGCTGTCGAACTTGACGAAGTCCACGCCCCACTCGTCCAGCAGCGCACCGACGGAGTCGATGTACTTCGTGGTGCACGGGTCGTCGAAGTCGAGCGCCCAGCCGATGCCCCAGTAGTCCGCCTTGGTGAGCGGCTGCTTGACGATGTCGCCGGTGCTGCAGCCCGGCGCGTTCCAGACGGGCAGGTCGGCCTCGTAGACCTCGGGCCCGATGCCGGGGATGAAGTACAGCCCGAACTTCTGGCCGTTGTCGTGCACGTGGTCGATCACGGCCTGGAGGCCGTCGGGGTACAGCGACGTGCTGGGCGTGGGGCGGCCGTACTCGTCCACGCCGTCGTTCCAGCCCGCGTCCACGTTGATGTGGTCGTACCCGAAGGGCTGCAGCTTCTCGTGCATCGCGTCGGACTGGGCCACGAGCTGGTCGGCGGTGATCCACCGGCCGTCGCCGCTGTAGACCTGCATGCTGAAGCTGCTCCAGCCCAGGTACGGCGCGGTGGCGAGGTCGCCGGGCTCCACGCGCGGGACGGCGGGCGGCGGCGTGGGCGGTGCCGCGGGGCCGGTGCCCGCGGTGGTGAGCGCGGTGGGTGCCTGCGGTGCCGCGACACCGGCGGTCGCGACGGCGGCGCTGCCGGTGGTCGCGAGGCCGAGGGCGGCGAGCCCGCACAGCGCCTGCCGGAGCAGGCGTCGGGAGCGTGTCATGGAGGTGCACTCCTTCGGTCGAGGATGCGCGGTGGCGTCGTGCGGAACGGCACTGTTCCACGGCGCGGGATGCGCCAGGTCGGCGCCCGTCATTATTTGACGCGCTCAAATAACCACAGGTCGGGCGCGAGCGCAAGGGTCGGTGAGGTAGTTGCTTGACAATGGAAATAAATTCGTGGAGCGTTCGACGCGCTCCACCCGCCCCGAGACCCCTGGTGACCTCCCATGCTCAAGCACACAGCCGTGCCCGGACCCTGGACCCTGCACGCCGAGACACCTGCGCCGGACGCCGACGCCGGCGTCCTCGCCCACCTGCCCGTCACCGCGACGGTTCCCGGCACCGTCCACACCGACCTCCTGGCAGCGGGGCTGATCGACGACCCGTACCTGGACCGCAACGAGCTCCTGACCCCCTGGATCGGGCGCTCGCGCTGGCGGTACGAGACGACGCTGCCCGAGCCGTCGTCCGCCGAGCGCACCGACCTCGTGCTCGACGGGCTGGACACGCTCGCCACGGTGACCGTGGGCGGCGTCGAGCGGCTGCGGACCCGGAACATGTTCCGTTCCTACCGGGTGCCGCTGGACCCGGCGGACGGCGCCGGCCTCGCGGTGACCTTCGACTCGCCCTGGGGGCCGTTCGACGACCTGGACGACGAGGAGCGGCGCGCGTTCGACTCGCCGTCGGCCCACATCCGCAAGATGGCCTGCAACTTCGGCTGGGACTGGGGCCCCACGCTGGTCACGGCCGGCCTCTGGCGCCCGGTGCGCATCGAGTCGTGGTCGGTCGCACGCCTCGCCGAGACCCGCGTGGAGGTGCGCGCCGAGCAGGACGCCGCCGGCTGGCGCGGCGTCGTCGAGGTGGGTGTCGAGCTGGAACGGACGACCACGGCGCACGACGTCGGGCTGGTGGTGCGGGTCGCCGGCCGTGCGGCCGACGTGGTGGTGCCCGCGGCGCAGACGGCGGCGCAGGTGACCGTCGAGGTGCCCCTCGGGGAGGACGACCTGTGGTGGCCGCGCGGCTCGGGCGACCAGCCGCTCCACGACGTCGAGGTGCGGCTGACCGACCGGGAGACGGGTGAGCCCCTCGACGCGGCGGACCGGCGCGTCGGCTTCCGCTCCGTCGAGGTGCGCCGCGAGCCGGACGCGGACGGGGAGTCGTTCGCGTTCGTCGTCAACGGCCGCCCCGTCGCGGCGCTCGGCTTCAACTGGATCCCGGACGACTGCTTCCCGCACCGCGTCACGCACGACGACGCCGCCGCCCGCCTGCGCGATGCCGCCGAGGCGAACGCCAACATCCTGCGCGTGTGGGGCGGCGGCCTGTACGAGTCCGACGACTTCTACGCGCAGTGCGACGAGCTCGGCTTCCTGGTCTGGCAGGACTTCGCCTTCGCGTGCGCGCCGTACCCGGAGCACGAGTGGATGCTGGCGGAGGTCGAGGCGGAGGCGCGCGAGAACGTGGTGCGGCTGATGTCGCACCCCTCGCTGGTGATCTGGAACGGCAACAACGAGAACTGGCTCGGCTGGGACGACTGGGGCTGGAAGGAGCGCCTCGGCGACCGGCCCTGGGGCGAGCGGTACTACCTGGAGGTGCTGCCGCGCGTCGTGGCCGAGGTGAGCCCGCACGCCTTCTACTGGCCCGGCAGCCCGTACTCCGGCACCCCGGAGGTGTACTCCAACGACCGTTCGCGCGGCGTGGTGCACCTGTGGGACGGCTGGAACGAGCAGGGCTACCAGGTCTTCCTGGAGGACCGGGCGCGGTTCGTCTCCGAGTTCGGCTGGCAGGGACCGCCCGCCTGGCGCACCCTCACCGACGCCGTGCACGACGACCCGCTGACGCCGGCGTCCGAGGGCGTGCTGCACCACCAGAAGGCGGTGGACGGCTCGCTCAAGCTGTCGCGCGGCCTGGCCCCGTACCTCGACGAGCCCACGGACATGACGGACTGGCACTGGGCGATGCAGCTCAACCAGGCGCGCGCCCTGACCTTCGCGATCGAGCACTTCCGCTCGCTGCGACCGGTGAACATGGGCTCGATCGTGTGGCAGCTCAATGACTGCTGGCCGGTCGCCTCCTGGGCGGTGGTCGACTCGGCCGGGCGGCGCCGCCCGGCATGGTTCGCGGTGCGCGCCGCGTTCGCGCCCCGGCTCGCCACCATCCAGCCGCGGGCCGGCGGCCTCGCGCTCGTCCTGGTGAACGACGCCGGCCGGCCCTGGTCGGGCTCCGCGACGGTGCGCCGCCGCGGGCTGGACGGCCGGGTGCTGGCCGAGCAGTCCGTCACGTTCGAGGCCGGGTCCGTGGCGAGCGCGACCGTGCCGCTCGACCCCGCCCTGAGCAGCCCGGGCGACCCGGCCGCCGAGCTCCTGGTGGCCGACGTCGACGGCGCGGCCCGGGCGTGGCGGTACTTCGCGGTGGACCGTGACCTGGCCTACCCCGCCCCCCGGCTCGACGTCACGACGGCCGCGCCGGCCGGCGGCGACGTCGACGTGACGGTCACGACCGATGCGTTCGTGCGCGACCTGACGGTCCACGCCGACCGGCTCGGCGCGGCGGCGTCGGCGAGCGACGCGCTGGTCACGCTGCTGCCGGGGGAGTCGGTGACCTTCCGCGTCG
The DNA here is from genome assembly GCF_044547525.1 of Promicromonospora sp. NPDC052451. Classification (NCBI taxonomy): domain Bacteria; kingdom Bacillati; phylum Actinomycetota; class Actinomycetes; order Micrococcales; family Promicromonosporaceae; genus Promicromonospora; species Promicromonospora sp. NPDC052451. Next base: position 394,686 of record NZ_JBIUAP010000004.1, on the reverse strand, counting down.
CGGGCGGCGACCCCGGGGTCGTGGCCGGGCTCCGCGGCCAGGCGCCGGTCGTGCGGCACGCGGGGGACCTGGTGGGCTAGCCCCGGCGCGAGCCTGCGCGGTGCCTACGCGCCGCCGACGGTCCTGGTCAGGGGCGTCGGCGGCGCGTCAGTGCGGTGCTGGAGGTCCACGCGGTGCGTGCCGCAGGTGGCGCAGCGCACGTAGACCACGTGGCCCACGGAGGTCGCGTGCCGGGAGCCGGTGGTCCAGGAGTGCTCGTGCGGCATGGTCGTCGTCATGCCGCCCACGATGCTGTAATGGCCTTGTGCATCTCAACCCTTACGGAGAGTACGCGGTGCTGCTCGCCGCGTCCCTCGCCGACGACTGGCCCGCCGACCGCGCGGGGATCGAGGCCCGGACACGCGACTTCGGCATGACGATGGAGTTCCGGGAGTCGCCCGACGACCACGCGCTGACCCGGCTCGCGATCGACGACTGGCTGCGGGTCGTGGACGCCACCGACCCCGCCGAGCGGGCCGCGCTCCTGAACGCCCAGATGGCAGCCGTCGCGGCCTACCCGCGCCTCACCGACCACGACGGCGAGGGCTGGCACCTGCACTACCGGGACGACAACCAGGTGCTGTCCGCGGTGCTGCGCGCCGTGATTAGCGTCGGGACGTCGTTGCACCTGGTCACCCGCGGGATGCACCGGCTCGGACGGTGCGCTTCGGCGCCCTGTGCGAACGTCGTCGTCGACGTGACGCGCAACGGGCGGCAGCGGTACTGCTCGGTGCGGTGCGCCAACCGTGCCGCCGTACGGCGGCACCGCGAGCGCACCGCCCCTGAGCCGCCTGCAAGACTGCGCCCATGAAGCTGCACGAACGGATCGAGGGCCGGCTGCGCGAGTTCGTCGATCGACAGCCCATGTTCTTCGTGGCGACCGCGCCCCTCGCGGCGGACGGCCACGTCAACGTCTCACCCCGGGGCATCCCCGGCACCTTCGCCGTGCTGGACGACCACACGTTCGCCTGGCTGGACGGCACCGGCAGCGGCAGCGAGACGGTGGCGCACCTGCGCGAGAACGGCCGCATCACCCTGATGTTCTGCGCCTTCGAGGGCGCGCCGAACATCGTGCGGTTCCACGGCACGGGCCGCGTGGTGACCCGGTACGACGACGAGTACCCGGCGCTCGCCGCCCGGTTCACGGACGTGCCCGGCGCCCGCGCGGTCATCGTGGTCGACGTCGAGCGCGTCTCGGACAGCTGCGGCTGGGGCGTTCCGCTCATGTCCTACGAGGGCGAGCGCGACCTGGTCGGGCCGTACTTCGAGCGCAAGGGGGAGGCCGGGCAGCGGGAGTACCGGCGCCGGAAGAACCGGACGAGCATCGACGGTCTGCCGGCCTACGACGTGGACCCGGTCGACACCCCGGCGACCTGACCCACAGGACGTCGTCCCACGGCGGATGTCAGTGGCAGGGGGCAGGATCGGAGACAGCAGAACCGACCTGGAGGACGCCATGGCTGACACACCCGCCCCACCCCGTACCTATCCCCACGGCGTGCCCTGCTGGGTGGACCTGGAGACGGAGAGCGTCGACGCGGCGCTCGCGTTCTACGGCGGGCTCTTCGGCTGGCGCTTCACGGAGATGCTGCCCGCCGGCGCCCCCGGGCGCTACGCGGTCGCGTCGCTGGACGGCACGTCCGCCACGTCCGTCGCCGCCGTCGCGACACCCGCCGCGGGCTTCGACGGCGAGGTGGCGTGGCACACGTACCTCGCGGTGGACGACGTCGACGCCGCCGCCGCCCGCGTCGAGGGGCTGGGCGGCTTCGTGAGCTCCGTACCGGAGGACGTCGGGCCCCCGGGGCAGCGCGCGGGCCGCATGGCCCGGATCGTCGACGCGCAGGGAGCGCCCGGCCGCCTGTGGCAGGCGGGCACCCGGCTCGGCGCCCAGGCCGTCAACGCTCCCGGCACGTGGAACTTCAGCAACCTGATCACCCCGGACGTCGACGGCGCCCTGCGGTTCTACGGGCCGCTGCTCGGCTGGGAGCGCAGCGACGACCTCGGGGCGGGCATGGCACGCGTGCCCGGGTACGGCGACCACCTGGCGCGCACGGTCGACCCGCGCATCCGCGAGCGGCAGGAGTTCGTGCCGCCCGCCTTCGCCGACGTCGTGGCCGGGGTGCTGCCGGGCGACGGGCCGGCCCACTGGTCGGTGGCCTTCGCGGTCGCCGACCGGGACGCGTGCGCCGCGACCGCCGAACGGACCGGTGCCACCGTGCTGCGCACCGAGGACGGCGAGTGGAGCAAGGAGGCGACCATCCGGGACCCGTTCGGCGCGGAGCTCGTGCTGGCGCAGTTCGACCCGCCGGAGTCCTACCTGGAGGGCGAACGGGAGGCGGGCCGGGCCTGAGGCGGACGGCGGCCCGGCCCAGGATGCCCGGATCCAGGATGCCCGGACCCAGGATGCCTGGACCGTGCCGCGCCGCAGGTACGTCGCTACGCCGCACGGTCGCTACGCCGCACCGTCGCTACGCCGCGAACGTGTACCGTCCCGAGCCGACCCGGACCAGGACGGCACCGTCCTCCGCCCGGACGTCCGTGACGCCCGCCGCGTGGTGCAGGGGACGGCCCTGCTCGGTGACGGCGGCCGGTTCCGGGACGGGCAGACGCACCGTCGCCGTGGCGCCCACGGGGACGGTCACCTCCAGCCGGAGCCGGCCGCCCGTGCGGCGCCACGAGCTGGCGACGGTGCCGTACGGCGTGCGGACCGACGCGCTCGCCCGGTCCAGGTACCCGGTGACCGCGGGGGCGATGGTGATGTCCCGGAACCCGGTCTCGGGCGAGGCCTGGATGCCGGCCACGTGCTGGTAGAACCAGTCGTCCACGGTGCCGAGGAAGTAGTGGCCGTACGAGCGGGCCTCCCGTGACCAGTGCTCCCACATCGTGGTGGCGCCGTTCTCGATCATGTACCCCCAGCTCGGGTACGCGGTCTGCACGGCGAGCTCGTAGGCCACGTCGGCGTGCCCGTGCCGGGTGAGCACCGGCAGCAGCCACTTCGTGCCGAGCACGCCCGTGTTGAGCGTCGTGCCCTTGGCGCGCACGTCGGCCACGATGCTGTCGACGACCCGCCGGGTCATGGCGGCGTCGGGCACCAGGCCGAACTCCACGGCGAGCACGTTGTGCGTCTGCCGGTAGCCGCGGTCGCCGGTGCCCCGGTAGCAGCCGGCGGCCGTGTCGAGGAACGCGTCGTTGAAGGCGGCCTTGATCGTGGCGGCGTTCCGGGCGAAGTGCTCCACGTCGGCCGTCCGGCCGAGGAACCCCGCGCTGCGCCGCATGGAGGTGGTCATCGCGTACAGGAACGCCGTGGCGGAGACCCGGAGGTCCTCCGGCGCGTTGCCGCCCGCGGGGCTCGCCTCGGGGCTGACCCAGTCGCCGAGCCGGGCGTCGGGCACGATGCCGCCGGCCGAGCGGTCGAGCTCCAGGTCGACGTAGCGCTTCATGCCGTCGTAGCACTCGGCCAGCACGCGCGAGTCGCCGCCGTACTGGTGCAGCCACCAGGGGATCATCACGTACGCCGCGTGCCACGGCGGGCACACGCCCCACTCGCCCCAGTCGCCGGAGCTCGGCGCGATGACCAGGGGGCGGCCCTGCTCGTCGCGGGTCTCGTGCACGTCACGCAGCCACTTGGCGAACAGCTCGTGCACGTCGAGGTTCAGCAGGAACATCTCCGCGCCCACGGCGGCGTCGCCCGTCCAGCCGTTCTTCTCGAACATCGGGGTGTCGGTCGGGATGCCGTGGATGTTGTTGGTCAGCGTGTCCACCACGGCCCGGTGGGTGCGGTTCATGATCTCGCTGGAGCTGTCGAACGTCCCGGTCTCGCGGGCCGCCGTGTGCACGACCTGCGCCGTGAAGGCGGACAGGGGCGGCGGACCGTCCTGCGGCCACCCGGTGACCTCGACGTACTGGAAGCCCTTGTACGAGAACCGCGGTTCCCACGTCTCCGCCTGCCCAGTGCCGGCCAGGGTGAAGCGGTCGGTCTGGAAGCCGGCCTGGAACCCGCCGTTGTTGCTCAGGTTCACGCGCCCGGCCGCGGTGAGCTTCTCGCCGTGCGCCGCCCGGATCGTGGTCCCGGCCGGCCCCGTGGCGGTGTACCGCACCCAGCCCGCGAGCACCCGGGGGAACTTCACCACGTAGACACCCGGATCGGGCTCGGTCACCTCGACGGCGGGCAGCGACTCGATCACCTCGATCGGCTGCTGGCGCTGGTTGACCAGCACGCCGCGCGGGCCGGGCGCCGTCGACGCGGGCGCCCACGCGCCGTCGTCGAAGCCGGCCGTGTCCCAGCCCGGAACGGCCTCGCGGGCGTCGTAGGCCTCGCCGCCGTACAGGTCGTCGAACACCGTGGGCCCCGCGGCCAGGCGCCACGTCGTGTCCGTGACCACGTGCTCGACCCGGCCGCCGGCGTACTCCAGGTACAGCACCGCACGCACCACGGGCTCGTCGTGCCAGGGCGGTGCCTCCCACCGCCAGACGTTGCCGCCCGTCATCCCGTAGAAGCCGCGGCCCAGCTCGACCCCGAGCGCGTTGCGGCCCGGACGCAACCGCCGGGTCAGGTCGGTCGCGGTGTACTGCACGGTGTCGTCGTAGTCGGTGAACCCGGGTGCCAGCACGCTGTCGTCGGCGGGCGCGCCGTTCAGCGACACGTTCGCGTACCCGCCCGCGGCCAGGTACAGCGTGGCGCGCTCGAGACCGGGCCCCACCTCGACCTCCCGGCGCAGCAGCGGCGCGGGCAGCGGGTCCCGCACCGGGAGCCGGACACCCCGGCCCCACGGGCCCGTGCCGTAGACAGCGATCTCGGCGGCCTGGTCCCAGCCGGAGTCGTCCAGGTCCGGCCGCGCGAAGTCCGCCGGGAAGTCCGTCGCGGTCTTCCAGGCGCTCCCGGACGTGAGCGTCGCCGTCGACCCGTCCGAGTACGTCAGGCGGACGACGGCGAGCACCGCCCCCGCGCTGACCGCGTCGTTCGTGCCCCGGACGGCCACGACCGTGGTGTCCCCGGACAGCTCGGCCGTGAAGAAGCGGGAGGACTGCCAGCCGTTCTCGGCCGGCTCCGTCGACCCCGTCTCGGCGCCGTCGACCCAGAGCGTGAACGAGTCGTCGGCCGTGACCAGCACCTCGGCCCGGGTCGCGGACGTGCCCCCCGGGGCGGCCCGGAGGATCCGGAACGCCCGGTCCTGGCCGGCCGGCTCGCCCTGCGCCGCCCACATCCACGCGGCGCCGTCGAAGGTCAGGTCGGTGACCTGGCCCGGGCCGCGCTCGTTGCCGATCCACGCCGCCCCGGCCCAGTCGGCGTCCGTGTACAGGCCGGTGCGGAAGGCCGCCGTCGTCGTGCTCGAGCCGTGCGTCGTGACCACGTCCACGCGCCAGGTGTGGTCCGTGGCGGCGCGCAGCGCGGGCCCGTCGTACTCGACGTTCGCCGACTCCCGCGACCGGACGACCCCGCTGTCCCACACCGTGCGCGGGCGCTGCCCGCCCGTGCTGACGCGCAGCCGGTAGGACACCTGCTCGACGCCGCGTCCGTCCGCCTCGACGGTCCACGAGAAACGGGGACGGCCGACGTCGATGCCGAGCGGTCCGGTCTTCTTCTCGACGAGCGGCTCGGTCAGCCGCACCGCGCCGGCGGCACCCGGGCCTGGCGCCTGGTCGGCCGGCACGGCGGTGGCGGGAGCGGCGGTGACGGGTAGCGCGGCCGCGGTGGTCGCGACGCCGGCGGTCTTCAGGAACAGTCTGCGGTCCACGGTCATGACGCCTCCAGGCGTGTGCGCGGTGAGAAAGCGAGCACCATTGCAACGTTTCAAAACGCGTGCGTCAGTGTAGGGGCGACCGGGTGCCCGCCGCCAGGGTGTGCGGCGGATAACCGCAGGTGGCGTGCCGAGATCTGACGACGTCGTACGGATGGACCACGGCGTCCGGCCCGGGCGCCGGTGCATGGGAGGCTGGGCCCGTCCCGCTCGCCGTCCCGCACCGGAAGGAGACCATGGAACACGACCAGCTCGTCGCCCCGGCCCAGGCCCGCATCATGTCCAGCTACCTCACGTGCGAGCTCGCCACCGTGACGCGGTCCGGAATGCCGATCGCCTGGCCGGTCACCGGGGTGTGGCGCCCCGACGACCAGACCTTCGTGGTCTCCACGTCGATCGGGTTCCCGCAGAAGGCGTTCAACGTGCGCCGCGACCCGCACGTCGCCCTGCTCTTCTCGGACCCGACGGGCAGCGGGCTCGACGGCGAAGGGCAGGTCCTGCTCCAGGGCGTGGCCGAGTGCGCGGACGAGATCGAGACCCGGTTCTCGCGCAACGCCGACCTCTGGGAGCGCGTCTCGCGCGCCCAGCCCTCCTCGCGGGCCCTGTCGGCGGGGTGGCTCGCCCGCCGGCTCATGGACGTCTACTACATGCGGCTGGTCATCACGGTGACGCCGACGGCCGTCACGGCCCGCCCGCCGCTGCCCGGCGCCGCCCCGGTGCCCGCGCCCTCGCCGCTCGCGGTCTCCGCGCTACCGGGCGTGCCGGAGCCCTTCGCCGGCGAGCTGGCCGGCTTCACCAGCGGTGTCCTGGCCGGCCTGGACGACGCCGGGCACCCGACCCTCGACCGGGTGGTGCCCGAACCTGCCGACGGCGGGCTCCTGCTGCCCGGCTCCGCCGCGCGGCCCGGCCGGGCGAGCCTGCTGTTCCACCGGCACGACGAGCTGCTGGCCGCGCAGCGCAGCTTCGCTGTCGTCGGCGAGCTCGTCGAGAGCCCCCGTGGCCCCGTGCTCCGTCCGGAACGGGTGGCCGACGGGATCCAGCCCGCCGGGCTGGCGTCCACGGTCCGCATGGCACGCGGACTGCGGAAGCGGGCGCAGGCCTACCTGGACGCGCGGGGCCTGGAGCGGCCGGAGGTCCCGTGGGACGAGCTCAAGGACATCTACGCGCGGGTGGACGCGGAGAACGCGGCGCGCTGATCCCGGCGACCGGGTCAGTCCTCGCGACCGGGCCGCGACGAGCGCAGCCGCTTGGTGTCCGACCGCTGCCGCTTGGCCGTCAGCCGTCGTTCCTGCGATCCGCGGGTGGCCCGCGTCGCCTTGCGGGCGCGCGGGCCCGGGGCCAGTGCGTCGGCCACGAGGGCGGCCAGGCGCCGGGCGGCGGCGTCGCGGTTGCGCCGCTGTTCCCGGTGCTCGGAGGCGACGACGGTGAGCACCCCGCCGGTGAGGCGGTGCCCGAGCTGTTCGGTGAGCCGGCGGAGCTGCTCCTCGCTCAGGACGGCGGAAGCCCGGAGGTCCCAGGTGAGCTCGACGCGCGAGTCGGTGGTGTTCACGCCCTGGCCGCCGGGCCCGGAGGAGCGGGAGAAGCGCTCGGTGAGCTCGGCTCGGGGGATGGTCAGCCCGGGGCTGACGACGAGGCCGGGTCGGACGGGGGACGGCATGGGGCCATCTTCCCAGGGGGTGCGCCTCGCGGTCACGCAGATAATTCTTCGCCGCTATATAAATGGATCGCAGAAATGTCCAGCCAAAGCACCGAAGATTGCGTCAACGCACACGTGTCTGCGTCAGCGCAAAATGGGCGAGCCCCCCTCGCGGAATTCCGCGAGAGGGGCTCGGCCGCTGGGGGAGTGATTCCAGCTCTGCTACCCGTCAGGGCAGGTCAGAGGCCCAGCAGGCAGAGAATCTGCTCCAGGGTGTAGCCCAGGTTGTCGAGCAGGTTCGAGACGATGTCAACGAGGGTCATGTGCGAGACCTTTCACATAATGGGGATCACGGACGATTGCCCGTGAGTCGAACTGTGTTCGCGTTCCATACGTTAAGCACCTGACACGGACACTGCAACGGGAAAGGGATATTAGTAGGTAAAGCGCGAAATGGTTGGCGCTGTGATAGTGGCCGCGACGCCGTCCGGTGCGCGCGGGAGACTGGGGCGCATGGCGACGACGAGCGCGGGCCTGCTGCCCTACCGGAGACTCCCTGACGGCGCGTTCGAGGTGCTGCTCGGACACATGGGCGGGCCGTTCTGGGCCCGCAAGGACGCGGGCTCCTGGACGGTGCTCAAGGGTGAGCTCGAACCCGGCGAGGACCCGCACGCAGCCGCGCTGCGCGAGGCGGGCGAGGAGCTCGGTCTGGAGCTGCCACCCTCGACGGCCCCGGACGTCGAGCTCGGCGAGGTGCGCCAGCGCGCGGGCAAGAAGGTGCTCGCCTGGGCGCGCCAGTGGCCGTCGCCGGGGCCAGACCTGACCCGGATCACGAGCAACACGGTCCAGATCGAGTGGCCGCCGCGGTCGGGCCGGCAGATCGAGATCCCGGAGATCGACCGCGTCGCCTGGTTCGCGCCGGACGACGCGCGGCGGGTCGTGGTGGGGGCGCAGGCGGCGTTCGTCGACCGGCTGGGGGAGGTGCTCGCGCTCAGTGCAGGGTGAGCGCCGCGTTCGTGTCACGGGCACCTCGCTGTGCACGGTAGTGCGTGGCTCCACGGTCCGGGAGGAACCGGGGGGCGGGGCCCGGCGCATCGCCGGGCCCCGCCCTCGTGCGGGGTGGTGGCGTCAGGGCTGGATCGTGGGCACGAAGTTGTCCAGGAGGAACTGGCCCTCCGCGCCCGGGGGCAGCTCACCCATGAACCGGGTGACGATCCCCGTGGCCGCGGACTGGACGTAGACCTGGAAGTCGATGGTCTGGACCGACGGGTCGGCCCAGTGCCCGGTCTGCGCGGCCGTGAGCACGGCCTCCGAGGCGCCCTCGACGTCGATGGAGGTGGCGTGGTAGCCGAGCTTGTTCAGCTCCTTCGGGTCCGGCATCTCTTGGGAGACGAAGGGGGACTGCACCAGGACCCGCCAGTGCAGGTCGCCGAACTCGTCGGAGACCGCGACCTCCGGCGACTCCCACTCGTGGCCGCTGCCGCCGTCGCCGACGATCGCCCGGCCGTCCCAGTCGGCCGGGACCTTGTAGCCGACGCCGTCGGTCTCGGTGGACTGCCAGGTGTCGGTCGCGCCCTCGGTGGGCTCGCCCAGATCGATCGGGATGCCGATCGGGTCGCACGGGCCCGCGGCCTGGCCCGGGGCGTGCGCGGAGGCTGCGGAGCAGGCCACAGCCGCGGGGGCGGCGCCGGCGACCGTCGCCGAACCCGCCGTGAGGCCGACGACGAGGGCGGACGTCAGGAGGATGGAGCGTGCCTTCTCGTGTGTGTGTCTCATGACCACTAGGACGCAGCGGGTGCCCGGTGGGTTGTCCCAGGTCCTAGGCGGTGACGACGAGTTCTCCGTCGACCAGCCGGAGCTCGCGCGGCCACGACTGCGTCGCCAGGGTCTCCTCGACCCAGACCGACAGCAGCGCCAAGGCAGTCCAGGCACGGTCACGGCCGGGCCACACCGCGGCCAGGTCGCCCATGTCCAGGTCCTCCGCGAAAGTCCGGAGGTCGTCGTCCGTCACGATGAGACGGATCGGCGGGCCGCCCGTGCGTCCTACCCACCGGTGGATCTCGAGGTGCGGTCCGGCCGGGACGACCTCGGTGCCTGGGTCCAGTGACCACTGCTCCACGAGATGTTCGCGCATCGGTTCCAGTATGCGGGCAGGACTGGTCGGGCGGGTGCCTGCCGACCTTCCCCTAGGCTGACGCCGTGTCGCTCTCGCTCTGGCTCGCCCTGGTCGGCGCGGGCGTGCTGATCTCCCTCACGCCCGGCGCAGGCGCCATCAACACCATGTCGAACGCGATGACCTCCGGCTGGGCGCGGTCCATCTGGGGCATCCTCGGGCAGCAGCTCGCGCTGCTCGTGCACCTCGTGGTCGTCGCGGCAGGGGTCGGCGTGCTGGTCGCGGGCACGCCGTGGCTGTTCGACACCATCCGGTACGCCGGTGCCGCCTACCTGGTCTACCTCGGCGTGCGGCAGTTCCTCGCCCGCCCGGGTGCGGGCACCGACGTCGCCGGCGGTGCCCGGGTGCGCGAGCCGGCCTGGTCGATGTTCCGGCGCGGGCTCATGGTGAACCTCCTGAACCCGAAGGCGATCGTGTTCTTCCTGGCGTTCGTCCCGCAGTTCGTGCGGCCCGACCGGCCGCTGGTGGGCCAGTACGCCGTCCTCGCCGCGACCGTCGTGGTCATCGATGTCGTGGTCATGTGGTTCTTCTTCGCCACGACGGCCCGCGGCCTCGGCCGCCTGACGGCGGGCGAGTCGGGGTCGAAGGTCGTCAACCGCGTGTTCGGCAGCCTGTTCGTGGGCGTCGGGGTGCTGCTCGCGGTCATGCACTGACGCCGGCGTCGGACGCCGTCCTCACCGCACCCCCAGCGCCCCGCGGCCGACCCCGTCCGGCACCTCCAGCACGTGCCGCACGAGGCGTTCCAGCACCGCGATCCCGTCTGCCGAGAGCACCGACTCCAGGTGCCCCTGGACGGAGGCGACCCCGGGGCCGCGCAGCGCCGTGAGCACCCCCTCGGCGTCGACCGACGGCTCCAGTGCGAGCCGGGCCACCGGGTCGTCGGCGGCGTCCGCGGCGAGCGTGGTCACGTACGCGCCGAAGGTGTTGTAGTAGCCGACGGCGGCCGTGGTGCCGAGCACGTCGGCGTCGAGCCGCACGCCCTGCCGCGGGGCGGGCAGCGGGCGGACCGGGAAGCCGGCCAGCCCGGCGAGCACCTGGTGGCTCAGGCAGACCGCCAGCAGCGGCCGGCCCGCGGCGACGCGTTCGTGGATCCGCCGGGTGACGGCAGCGATGCGGGGGTCGTCGTGGTCGCGGGGGTCGCCCGGACCGGGGCCGAGCACGACCAGGTCGGCGGTGAGCACGTCGTCCACGGCGTCCCACCGGACCACGCGGGCGTTCATGCCCAGGTGGCCCAGCTGGTGGGCGAGCATCGTCGTGAACTGGTCCTCGTGGTCGACCACCAGCACGTCCCGCCCGGTGAGCGACGAGGGCTCGGGAGCAGCCACGGCGGTGTCCTGCGGTCGCACCCAGAACTCGGCGAGCTGCCCGTTGCGGACGGCCAGCGCCTCGGCCACGCCCTCCTGCGCGTTCAGGTCGACCACTGCGTCGGGCGCTGCGCCGCGCGGCACCAGCCCGAGGGAGGAGAGCACCCCGGCGGCCTTGGCCCGGGTCTCGGCCACCTCGTGCTCCGGTACGGAGTGCCGCACCAGGGTGGCCCCGGCGGGGACGGTCACGCGGCCGCCGTCGTGCAGGTAGGCCGTGCGGATGAGGATCGGGGCGTCGAGCGAGTACCCGCCCGAGGCGCCGTCCGGCTCGAAGAGGGCGAGGAAGCCCGAGTAGTAGCCGCGCGGGCGCGTCTCGTGCCGGGCGATGACCGTGCAGGCGTTCTCCATGGGCGACCCGGTCACGGTGGGCGCGAACATCGTCAGCCGCAGGGCCTCGCGCGGGTCCACGGCGGTACGGCCCTCCAGCAGGTACTCGGTGTGGCTGAGCCGGGCCATCTGCTTGAGGTACGGGCCCACGATGTGCCCGCCGTCCGGGCAGAGCGCGCTCATCATCTTCATCTCCTCGTCGACCACCATGAAGAGCTCCTCGTTCTCCTTGGTGTCGCGCAGGAAGTCCAGCACCCCCTCGCGCGTGGGGCCCGACGCCGGGTGCCGGTACGTACCGCTGATCGGGTTCATGCGGGCGACGCCGTCGTGCAGGGTCAGGTGCCGCTCGGGGGTGGCGCCCGCCAGGGACACGGCGGCGCCGGGCCCCGGGACGTGCACCGCGAACGTCCAGTACGAGCCGACCTCGTGGGTGAGCAGCGCCCGGAACCACGACGTCAGCGTGGGCACCGGTGCCGCGTCGGTCCGGGCCTCGAAGCTGCGCATCACCACGAAGTTGGCGCCGGCGCCCTGCCCGATCTCGTCGTCGATCACGCGGCGCACGATCCCCGCGTACTCGTCGTCGGGGGTGTCGAAGCCGAGCGGCTCGGCCGCCACGGGCTCGGGCGGCAGCGCGGCGAGCGCGTCCGGCAGAGCGACCCGCTCCGACTCGCGGACCACCAGGCAGCGCAGCGGGGCGCCGTCGTCGTGCACGGTGAAGCCGCGCTCGCGGGCCTGGCGGTACGGGACGACGGCGAGCACCGGCGCGCCGTCCAGCGGGATGTCCCGCAGCAGGTCGGCGTCGACGACGTCACCGGTCAGCACCTCGACCTCGGTGCCGCCGTGGCGGCGCAGGAGGGCGAAGGGGAGCGAGCCGTCGGAGGTCAGGACCCGGTCCAGGAGCGGGTGCGTGCCGGCGGAGCCAGGGTGGTGGGACATGCGGGGCCTCTCGGTTCGGGGTGCTCGACCCGAACCGGGAGCCTCGTGGGGAGACACGAAACGACCGCCTCGGGCGAGGCGGTCGTGGACGTGTGAGTGGATGCGTCGCGAGCCCGCCTAGTCGGCGGGCCACCAGTCCAGGCAGATGCGGGGCGACGTCATGGCCGGAACGTTAGCCGTGCCCGCGCGCGATGTCCACCGCTCACGTCCGGTCGGCCAGGTCCCGTGGACCGGGCCCGTCGTAGCCGGCCAGGAGGGGGCGCGGGATCGGCCCCTTGATCCGTGCCCCGCCGGTGGTCTCCTCCCAGGCGTGGGCGAGGATGCCGACGCTGCGGGACAGGACGAACAGGCCGCGCCCGAGCTCAGGAGGGATCCCGAGCTCGCTGTACACGATCGCGGTGGCCCCGTCGACGTTCATCGGCACGGGACGGGCGCGCCCGGCTGCCAGCGCCGACTCGACCGCCTGCCCGGCCCGCAGCGCCCAGCCGGTCACGGCGCCCTCGTCGACGGCCTGGGCGGTGAGGTCGAGGAGCGGGTCGCGGCGCGGGTCGCGCGGGTGGAACCGGTGCCCGAAGCCCGGCACGTGCTCACCGCGCTCCCGGTACTCGGCCACCAGGCCGGCCGCGGCTGCCGCGAGCTCCTCGCCCTGCTCGGCGCGCCGGTGCACCTCGGCCAGGACCTGCATGCACTGCTGGCCGGCGCCGCCGTGCACGTCGCCCAGCAGGTTGGTCCCGGTCGCGACGGCGTTGTTGAGCCCGACGCCGCAGGTCGCGGCCATGCGCGCGGCCGCGATGGACGGCGCCTGCGGCCCGTGGTCGACGGCGGACACGAGGGCCGCCTCCAGGAGCCGGCTCTGCGCCGGGGTGGGCAGCTCGCCGCGCAGCATGAGCCAGATCTGGTCGACGAAGGTGATGGTGCCGACGAGCTGTTCGACGGGGTACCCGCGCAGCAGGATCTCCCCGGGCCGGATGCGGGTGATGCCGGTGCGCCACCACCCGGTGACCCGCTCCTCGTACTCCTCGGCGGTGGGGAACGCGGGGCTGCTCATATGGTTCCTTCCTCGTGCATCGTGGCGATCGCGGCGTCGTCGTAGCCGAGCTCGCGCAGGATCGTGTCGGTGTGCTCGCCCAGCAGGGGCGGCTCGTGCGCGGGGACCGGGGCGGCGCCGTCCACGTGGACGGGGCTGCCGAGCACGCGCAGGTCACGGTCCGGGTCGCCCGGGAAGGGCAGGTCGTGCACGAAGCCCCGCGCACGGACCTGGTCCTGGGCGAGGGCCTCGGGCACGCTGAGCACGCGAGCGGCGGGCACGCCCGCCGCCGCCAGCACGGTCTCCCACTCCGCGGCCGGGCGGCCGGCCAGGGCCGCCTCGATCTGCGCTGTGAGCTCCCGGCGGTGCACCTTGCGCGCCGACCGCTCGGCGAAGCGCGGGTCGTCGCACAGGTCGGGCCGTCCCAGCAGGCGGCAGAGCGTGACGAACTGGCGCTGCTCGTTGGCGGAGATGTTGAGCATCCCGTCGCCCGTCGCGAACGTGCCGGACGGCGCCGCGGTGAAGTTGTCGTTGCCCATCGGGACCGGGTCCTGGCCGGCGATGAGGTGGTTGGACACGACCCAGCCCATGGCCGTCATCGCGGACTCCAGCATCGACACGTCCAGCCGCACGCCCTCGCCGGTGCGGTCGCGGTGCACGAGCGCCGAGGCGACGGCGAACGCCGCCGTCATGCCGCCGAGCGTGTCCGCGACCGGGTAGCCGGCGCGCAGCGGCCCGGTCTGCTCGGTGCCGGTGGCGCTCATCATCCCGGAGACACCCTGCACGATCTGGTCGTAGGCGGGCCGGTCGCGCAGCGGCCCGTCCTGCCCGAAACCGGAGACGGCACAGTAGACGAGCCGGGGGTTGGCCGCCCTCAGCCGGTCCCAGCCGAGGCCGAGCCGGTCCAGCACGCCGGGGCGGAAGTTCTCCACCAGCACGTCGGCGCCCTCGACGGCGCGGAGCAGCACGTCCCGGCCCGCCGGGCTCTTCAGGTTCAGGGTGAGGGAGCGCTTGGCGCTGTTCTGCGCGAGGAACGAGGCGCCCGTCCCGGCCTCGTTCAGGGCGTGGTCGGCGCCGAGCCGACGGGCCAGGTCACCCGCCCCGGGGATCTCCACCTTGATCACGTCGGCGCCCAGGAGGGCGAGCTGGTAGCTGGCGAACGGACCGGCCAGCACGTTGGTGAGGTCGAGCACCCGCACGCCGTCCAGGAGCGCGGTGGGGTTCACGCGATGCCCCCGAAGAAGGGGATCTCGGCGAGCCGGCCGGCCGCCTCGACCACCAGGGGCCGCCAGGCGTCGAGGTGGTCCGGGGTGAACCGGCTGGTGGGGCCGCCGAGCCCCACGGCCGCCACGACGTCGCCCGCGGACGTGACCACGGGTGCGGCCAGGGCGGAGACGCCCGGCTCGCGCTCGCCGTGGCTCGCCGCCCAGCCCTGCTGCCGCGCCTGCTCGACGGTCCGGACGAGACCTGCGGCGAACTCGGGGCCGCGGCCGGCGGCGGCGCCGAGGGCCGCGACCTGCTCGGCCGGCAGCCCCGTCAGGAGGGCGTGCCCGGTGGCGCCGAGGACGACAGGCATCCCGTCGCCCACGCGCACGACGTGCCGGAGCTGCTGCGTGCCCTCCTGCTGCGCGATGCACACGCGCGAGGCGCCCTGGCGCACGTAGACGCGGCTGGACTCCCCGCCGCAGTCGACCCCGAGCTGCCGCAGCACGTCCATCGCCTCGGGCGGCACCGCCCAGGTGGCCTGCGCGAGCCGCGACCAGCGCATCAGGCCGACGCCGGGCACGATGCGCCCGTCGCCGCGGGTCCACAGCATGCCGGCGTGCTCCAGCGTGGTCACGAGCCGGACCACGGTGGACTTGGCCAGGCCGCTGGCCTCGACCAGGTCCCGGACGCTGCGGGAGGTGTGCTGCTCGTCGAAGTGGCCCAGCAGGTCCAGCGCGCGGTGCACGCTGCGCACCCCGTCACCGCCCGTCGTCGCCTCTGTCACCAGGTCTCCTTGCTCGTGGGGCCTGCCGGGTTGCCAGACCGAATCTCGCTCACGTAGCCTCACCGTACCACCAGGCAGAACTGTCGAACCGTCTGGTGGTACGCAATGGAGGAGTCAACGATGACGACGAACGCCGGTCCCGTCTTGGACGTCGGGGTCACGACCGCGACCCGCGCATCGCTCCAGCCCCACGCCTGAGGAGGCACCCGTGTCCGTACTCGTCGTCGCGAGCGCGACCCCTGAGGGTCGCGCCGCACTTGCCGAAGGCGCCGCCGAGGCCCGCCGCCGCGGCACCGCGCTGCTGTGGTTGGACGTCGGCGCCGAACCCGCCGGGGACGTCGCACCCCTCCTGGACGGGACGCCCGCACGCCACGTCGCGCGCGACCCGAACCAGGACCCGACCGACGCCGTGCTCGACGCCGTGGCCGCCGAGGACGTCGAGGTGCTGGTGGTCGGCACCCGGCGGCGCAGCCCGCTCGGCAAGTTCGTGCTCGGGTCGATGGCGCAGAAGCTCATCCTCGACGCGCCGGTGCCGGTGCTCACCGTCAAGGTGCCGGCCGGTGCCGACGGGCGGGCGGGCTCGTGAGGCGCGGCATCCGGGCGGCCGTCGCCCTGCTGGTGTGCGTCCCGCTCGTGGTGGCGGCGGGGATCCAGGCCAACCGGTCCGGGAACGTGCACGGCGCACGGTCCGGCCTCACCCTGCTGGTTCCCGCGGCGCCCGGCGGCGGCTGGGACACCGTGGCGCGCGAGCTCCAGGCCGCCATGCGTGAGCACGGCATCGTCACCAACCCGCGCGTGGTCAACGCGGGCGGTGCGGCGGGCACCATCGGCCTGGGCCAGCTCATGGAGATGCACGGTCAGGACGACGTGCTCATGGTGACCGGCACCGTGATGATCGGCGGCATCGAGGTCAACGACTCCGCCTACCGCCTGGAGGAGACCACGCCGGTCGCCCACCTCGCGGACGACTACGTGGCGCTCGTGGTGCCCGCCGACTCGCCGTTCGAGACCGTGGACGACTTCGTGGCGGCGTTCGAGGAGAACCCGGGCCAGGTCTCGATCGGCGGCGGCTCCGTGGGCGGCACCGACCACCTGACCGCCGGCCTGCTCGCGCAGGAGGTGGGCGTGGACCCTGCCGACGTGAACTACATCCCGTTCGCCGGCGGGGGAGAGGCGGTCAACGCCCTCCTCTCGCACAGCGTCGCCGCCGGCATGAGCGGCTACAACGAGTTCGCCGACCAGATCGAGGCCGGCTCGCTGCGCATCCTCGCCCTCTCGGCGCCCGAGCCCGTGACCGGCATCGGCGCGCCGACCTTCATGGAGGCCGGCTACGACCTCTACCTGCCCAACTTCCGCGGCGTCGTCGCACCTCCGGGGATCTCCCCGGAGGACGCCGCCGAGCTCGAGGCCATCATCGAGGAGACCGTCGCCACGCCGGAGTGGGCGGACGCCGTGGACCGCAACAAGTGGGTCCCCAACCTGCAGACCGGCCAGGAGTTCGGCGACTTCCTGGACGGGGAGATCGGCCGCATCACCGACGTCGTCAAGGAGCTCGGACTGTGACCAGCAACGACAACGCCGTCTCGACGGCCCACACCCCCTCCGCCGCGGCGGCCCGGCCCGACCGGGGCTCCGTCCCGCTCGCCGTGGTGGTCCTCGTGGTCGCCGCGTACCTCACCTACGGCACGGTCACCATGACGGTCTCGCCCAGCGCGAGCCCGCCCGGGCCGCGGTTCTTCCCGGTGATCGTCACCGTGGTCGCCTACGTCGTCGGCCTCCTGCTCCTGGTGCAGGGCGTGCGGGGGCGGCTGCGGCCGGCACCTGCCGAGGCGCCCGACGCCGATGCGGGGGCCGGCGCAGGCACGGACGCCGACCGCATCGACTGGCGCCAGGTCGGCATCGTGGTCGGTACGTTCGCCGTGTTCATCCTGGTGCTCGAGCCGGTCGGCTGGCTGGTCAGCGGCGCGCTGCTGTTCACGGGCGTCTCCTACGGGCTGGGCTCGTCCCGGCACCTCGTCAACGTCGGCGCGGGGCTCGCGCTGTCGTCCGTCATCCAGCTCGCCTTCGCCGGGGGCCTCGGGCTCCCGCTGCCGGCCGGCATCCTCGCGGGGGTCTGACCATGGACACGCTCACCCACCTGCTCGACGGCTTCTCGACCGCGCTCTCACCGGTCAACCTGCTCTGGGTCACGATCGGCGCGGTGCTCGGCACCGCCGTCGGCGTGCTGCCCGGGCTCGGCTCGGCCATGGCCGTCGCCCTGCTGCTGCCCGTTACGTTCAGCCTGGACCCCACCGGTGCGTTCATCATGTTCGCCGGGGTCTACTACGGCGGGCTGTTCGGCGACTCGATCTCGGGGATCCTGCTCAACACCCCCGGCAACTCCTCCGCCATCGCCTCCACGTTCGAGGGGCACAAGATGGCCCTGGCCGGGCGGGCGCCCCAGGCCCTGGCCACGGCCGCGATCGGCGCGTTCACCGGCGGGCTCATCGCCACCACGCTCGTGGCGTTCGGCGCGCCGTACATGGCCCGGCTCGCCACGAACTTCGGCTCCGCGGAGTTCTTCGCGCTCGCCGTGTTCGCGTTCGTCGCGACGTCGGCCATCGTGGCCGACTCGGTGCTCAAGGGCCTGGCCGCGCTCGTCGTCGGGCTGGGCGTGGCGCTGGTCGGCATCGAGCCGCAGTCCGGCGCCTCCCGGTTCACGATGGGCGTCCCCGAGCTGTTCGACGGCATCAGCATCATCACCGTCACCGTGGGCCTGCTCGCCCTGGGCGAGGTGCTCAGGGTCGCCTCGACGGCCCGCCGCAAGGGCCCGGAGACCGCCGTGCTCTCGAAGGGCCGCCCGTTCCTCTCGGGTGCCGAGTTCCGCAAGGCGCTGCCCGCCTGGCTGCGCGGCACCGGCTTCGGCCTGCCGTTCGGCGTGATCCCCGTGGGTGGCTCCGAGATCCCGACGTTCCTCGCCTACGGCAACGAGCGGCGCATCGACCGCAAGCAGCGCAACCCCGAGTTCGGGCGCGGCGCCATCCGCGGCGTCGCGGCACCCGAGGCGGCGGGCAACGCCACGTCCGGCACCGCGATGGGTGCCCTGCTCACCCTGGGCCTGCCCACGTCGGCGACGGCGGCCATCATGCTCGCCGCGTTCCAGCAGTACGGCATGCAGCCCGGGCCGCTGCTGTTCGACCGCAACGGCGACCTGGCGTGGGCGCTCATCGCGTCGCTGTTCGTCGGGCTCGTCGTGCTGGTCATCCTGAACATGCCGTTCGCGGCGATCTGGGCCAAGCTCCTGCTCATCCCGCGCCCGTACCTGTACGCGGGCATCGCCACCTTCTGCGCGTTCGGCGTGTACGCCAACTCGACCAGCCTGGTGGACCTCTGGCTGCTGCTCGGGTTCGGCCTGCTCGGCCTGCTCATGCGCCGCTACGAGGTGCCCGTCGCGCCGGTGCTCATCGCCGCGATCCTCGGCCCCATGGCCGAGACCGAGCTGACCCGCACGCTGGCGGTCAGCGAGGGCGACCTCACGGCGCTCGCGGCCAGCCCCATCACGATCACCGTCTACGTCGGCCTGCTCGCGACCGTCTGCGGCGTGCTGGTCAGCCGGTTCCGCGCGCGGCGGTCCGTGGACGTGTGACCGGTGGGCCCGCCCGGCGGGGACGCGGGCGTCAGCGGACCACCTGGAGCACGCCGCTGACCACCAGCGTCGTGACCGTCGTCCAGCCGATGATCGCCACGGCCTGCCAGACCAGGATCCGGGTCCTGCCGACCCCGGACGCGGCGAGCATGGTGGCGGTGAAGTGCGTGGGCAGCAGGAGCGGGCCGAGCAGGCTCACGCCCGGCACGCCGTAGCGCTCGTAGGCGCGCTGGAACTTGGCCCGGCGCGCGGCGGAGCGCTCGTCGCGGGGCTCCGTGGCGGTCGTGCCGCCGGCGGAGCCGCCGCCGGCGGCCACGGTCGCCCGGGATCTCGCCCGGCGGGTCACGACGGCGTCCCGCGCGCCCGACCCGAGCAGCACCAGCGCGGCCACGGTCACGAAGTTGCCGACCACGGCGGAGACGGCGGCGACCACCGGGTGGATGCCGCCGAGCACGCCGATCGCCGCTCCACCCTCGCCCTCGACGAAGGGGATCGCGCCGGCGAGCGCCACGACCAGCGGCTGCACGACGGTGGGCACGTGGCCGACGAGGTTCTGCAGGATTTCGACGAGGTCCATGGATGCTCCTGTGGGTGCGGGGCGCCAGGGGGTTCCCTGCGCCGTACCCCAGTCCACCCGCTGCCCGCGCCGCCCGGAAGTGTCGCCGCGTCACTGTCTTCCGGGCGCTGGGCACGGTCCGGCCGTGACATGTGTCATGCCCGCCATCGGCTCCTCGCGGAGGAGCGGGGCTGGGCCGGACGGGGATGCGGCGGCCACGAGCCGGGCGCCGTCGTGCGGTGGTAGGGGTGCCCCACGGACGGCGCGGAGGAGCGCACCATGTCGGCCGCCGTGAGCCCCTCGGCAGGCTGTACGCATGTTCCGCAGACCAGAAGTCCGAACCGTCCCCCGTGTCCTCACCGCTCTGACCTGCGCCGTCGCTGTGGGCCTCCTGTCCGCGTGCGCCACGGCACCCGCGGTCGCCCCGCACGAGAACGTCGACACCCCGCGCGGGGCGGTGCTCGAGGTGACGCCGGTGGAGGACCTCACGGCGGCCGAGGTGACCGACCGGTTGCGCACCGCCGACATCGACCCCGGCGAGGTCCAGCACGGTGTCACGGCCTACCGGGTCGTGTACGCCACCGTCGACGCCGACGGGGAACCCACCACCGCGAGCCAGCTCGTCGCGTTCCCGCAGAACGACGAGAGCGACCTCACCGTGGTGTCGTGGCTGCACGGCACCACGGTGTACCGGGGTGACGCCGCCTCGGTGAACGCGGACTCGACGGACCGGGCCGCCGCGCTGCTGTTCGCCTCGGCCGGCCGCGCCGTGTCCGCCCCTGACTACCTCGGGCTGGGCGAAGGCACGGGGACGCACCCCTACGGGCACCCAGGGGCCACGGTCTCCGTCTCGCTCGACGCGCTCCGTGCGGCCCGCGAGCTGGCCGGGCGGTACGAGCGGACGTTCGACGAGGAGGTGCAGGTCAGTGGGTTCTCGCAGGGTGGCCCGGCCACGATGATGCTCGGCCGGGCGCTCCAGGAAGGTGTCGACCCGTCGTTCGAGCTCGGCGGCCTCGCCCCGATCGCGGGGCCGTTCGACCTGAGCCGGTTCGAGGGCGACGCCGCCGACGACAGGATCGTGATGGCCTCGCTGTACCTGGCGTACTTCGTCACCGCGTGGGACCGCCTGTACGACCTGTACGACACACCGCGGGAGGCGTTCCGCGAGCCGTACGCGGCGAAGGTGGAGGGGCTCTTCGACGGTGACCACCGGTCGCAGGAGATCGCGGGGGCACTGCCGCCGACGTCCGAGGCGCTCTTCACCAGCGAGTTCCTGGACCAGGTGCGGCACCCGAGCGGGACCCTGCGGCAGAAGCTGCGTGCGCTCGACACCACGTGCGACTGGCAGCCCGAGGTGCCCGTGCACCTCTTCCATGCCGCCGGAGACAAGGACGTCGCGTTCGAGCACGCCCGGTACTGCGGGCGCCGGCTCGCGGCACACGGTGCCGAGCAACGGCTGACCGACATCGGCGACACCGACCACAACGGCACCGTACGAGCTGCCCTGCCGCAGGTGGTCAGGGCGTTCGCGTAGTGTTCACGGGCGGGGCAGCGCCTCGGCCACGATGGTCTGGGCGGGGTCGATCGTGGTCCGCCCGTCCTCGATGTCCCACAGGGTGTTCTGCAGCAGCCGGGCCAGGGTCCAGGCGGTCGCGCGGCGCCGGTCGAGCCCGAGCACCTCGGTGAGCAGGTCGAAGCGGCGCCGCACGACCCGCGGAACCTCCCGGGTGGTGCGGAGCCGCTCCCAGCCTGAGTCCAGGGCCGGCCAGAGGTCGAATCCCGGGTCACCGACCAGGGGTTCGGGGTCGATGGCCAGCCACGGCTCGCGCTCGGCGGCGAGCACGTTGTCGTGGTGCAGGTCCCAGTGGAGCATCGCCGCGCCCGGGCCAGCGGCCACCTCCGTCACGGCCGCCGCCCAGTCGCGCAGCCGTCGCCGGTCCTCTGCGTCCGGCAGGGCGGCGGCCGCCGCGGGCACCGCCGCCAGCATGTCGCCCGCGACGTCGCCCAGGCCGCGCAGGCCGTCGGCCGCCGGGACGGAGTGCAGGCGGGCGAGCAGGCCGGCCACGGTGCGCGTCGCGACGTCGTCGTCCTCGACGGACGCCAGCGCGCGCGAGCCGTCCAGCCGTTCCAGCAGCACGGCCCCGCCGGGGTCGTGATCGAGCAGCCGCACGACGCCGTCGCCGTCCCAGGCCCGCAGCCCGATCAGCGCCGCCGTCGTCTCCTCCCGGGGCATCTGCAGCCTGAGCACGGCGCGCGCGCCACCGGGGCGGCGCACCGGCACCACGAGGGCTGCCTCACCGGACCGGACGTCGCCGTCGCGCTCCAGGTCCCACCTGTCGAGCAGGTCCGCCACCTGTGCCGGGAGCCGGGCGACCCAGGCCCGCGCCTGCTCGTCGCCGCCGCCGGCGAACGACGCGACCAGGGTGGCGGGGATCTCGACGGAACGCGGGGAGCTCATGGGCCTATCCTCCCTGCCGACCGTGGCACGAACGACGCCGAATCCCTGCTGCTCACGCCGGACCGCTTCTACCGAGCGCCTCCGGTCTCGCTCTACCGTTGCGGTCATCTCGGACGGCAGCCACGGAACGGCCCGTCGGCAGCCCGGGACGAGATCCTCGAAGGAGAGTGAACGCGATGGCGCGTACCCCGAAGCAGACGGCGAGCGAGGCCGACGGCGTGACGTACCGCCGTGCCCGTACCTGGGAGATCGCTCTCTCCCAGATGAACAACGGCTCGGCGATGGTCTTCTACACCCTCGTCGGCCTCATGAGCTACCTGCAGAACGCCGGCTACGGCATCGCGGTGGCCGTGGCAGGCGTGATCCTCACCGTGACCCGAGTGTTCGACGGCGTCATCGACCCGTTGCTCGCGCTCGTCATCGACAAGGTGAGCTTTCCGTTCGGCAAACTGCGGTTCTTCATGCTCACCGGGTGGCTGATCCGCTCGCTCGCGATCCTCATGCTGTTCGTCTGGGCGTCCGACACGGGGCTCGGAGCCGGGTTCTTCGTCGCGATGTACGTGGTGTACATCGTCGGCTCCTCCATGAACGACATCGCCGGGCAGATGTCCGGTCCGGTGCTCACCAACGATCCCCGCCAGCGGCCCACCGTGCAGGTGTGGGCCACCGTCTACTCGTACTTCGTCCCCGCGACGTTCTCGATCATCTCCACCGTCGTGTTCCTGCCCCGGCACGGCAACCAGTTCACCGTGGAGATGCTCAGCGAGACCGCCACCACGTACGTGGCCTGCTCCCTCGTGTTCCAGATCCTCGCCTGCGTCGGCGTGAGCCGGATCGACCACCCGTCCAGCTTCGCGCACCTCTCCGCCGGCGCCACGAGCTCGACCCAGGTCGAGGTCACCCTGCGGGACATGTGGCAGCTGCTCGCCCACAACGGTCCGTTCCAGCGATACCTGATCAGCGGCGCCTCCGACAAGCTCGCCCAGGTGGTCAGGTCGCAGGCGGTGATCGGCACCCTGATGTGGGGCATCCTGCTGGGCAACATGCAGCTCGGCACGACGCTCAGCACCATCGCCATCCTGCCCGGCATCGTGTTCGCGATCTTCGGCGCCCGCTACAACGGCAAGCACGGATCGAAGGCCGCAACGGTCACATGGACCTGGATCTGCCTGATCCTGGCGGCCCTCCTCACCGCGTTCTGCCTGCTGGTGGACCTGGGGTCCGTCCTCGCCAGCCTGCCCCTGGCGATCGTCTTCTACGCGGTGTACCTGCTGCTGAACGGTGCGTCCATGGTGGTCACCGTCGCCTCGGGCGCTATGCGGGCCGACATCATCGACTACGAGCTCGACCGCTCCGGCAAGTACCTCCCGGCCACCGTCACCGCGACGTACAACCTCATCGACCAGATCATCACCTCGCTCGGCGCCACGCTCGCCCTCGGCGCGGTGTCGCTGATCGGGTTCACCACGGTCATGCCGCAGCCCACGGACGCGCCGAGCACCCCGATCCTCCTGATGACCCTGGCGCTCTTCTTCGGCCTCCCCATCCTCGGCTGGGCGTGCACCCTGATCGCCATGCGCGGCTACCGGCTCACGCGCACCGAGATGATCGAGGTGCACAAGCGCGTCGCGGACCGGAAGGCCGCACTGCAGGAGGCCGAGCCCGCCCCCACGGCCCCGTAGTCCACCACTTCACATCCCGACCGATCGGAGCACCCCGTGCCGTTCCCGTTCGCCGACGTCTCCACCGCGCCGCTGACCGACCTGCTCTCCCTGCGCGGCCGCCGCGCCGTCGTCACCGGCGGCGCTCGCGGGCTGGGGCGCGCCATCGCCGCTCGGCTCGCCGAGGCCGGCGCCGACGTCCTGCTCGGCGACCTCGAGCTCACTCTCGCCGAGCAGGCGGCCGCCGAGCTGAGCGCCGCGCACGGCACACGCGTGCTCGCCACCCACGTCGACGTCGTCGACTCCGCGTCCGTGGACGCCGCCGCGGACCGTGCAGTCCGGGAGCTCGGTGGACTCGACATCTGGGTCAACAACGCGGGGATCTTCCCCGCCTTCGGCGCCCTGCAGGCGAGCGACGAGCAGTGGCGGCAGGTGCAGGCCGTGAACCTCGACGGCACCTTCCACGGCGCCCGCGCCGCGGCCCGCCACTTCGCTGCCTCCGGGGGCGGGGTGATCGTCAACGTCGTCTCCACCGCCGGTTTCCAGGCCCCCGCGCCCGGGCTCTCGGCCTACGTGGCCAGCAAGCACGCGGTGCGCGGCCTCACGAAGGAGCTCGCCCTCGAGCTGGCGCCGCTGGGCGTGCGGGTACTCGGTGTCGCCCCCACGTTCGTGCCCACGGAGGGCAACCTGGCGGCCGCCGAGGCCGGCCGGGCCCAGGCCGAGGCCGCTGGCATCGATCCCGGTGCGGCGGGCATGGACGTGATGACCCACAGCCTGATCGGACGCCTCGGCACACCTGACGACATCGCCCGGGTCGTGCTGTTCGCCGCGAGCGACCTGTCCCTGATCATGACCGGCAGCACGCTGCTGGCGGATGCGGGGGAGACCATCTGATGGGCGACCCCGGCACCGGGACCGGGCTGGGCGAGGGCATGCGTCTGACGACGGAGGAGTTCGGCCGGATCGAGGTCGACACCGTGCCCCTGCCCGACGACGCCTTCGACACCTATGCCACCTACACGCCGTCGGGCAGGATCTTCCTGCTCTACCGGCGCCCGACGGACTCCGTCGATGAGCAGGTCTTCCATGCCGCGACCATCGAGGACGACGGCACCGGATATCACCACCTCTTCAGCGGGCCCATCGCGCAGCACCCTCGCGCGAACGGCATCCGGGCCATGATGTTCCCGGACAACCGACGTGCTCTGCTCGGCGACTACATGCTCGAGTGCGACCCGGACCTCGACACGGCCACGGCCGCGCGCCTCGTCGACGTGCGCTATCCGTGGCGGCAGGAGGAGGATCCCAGGACTACCCATCACTGGTCCGAGGTCATCGTCGCCCCCGACGGGGAGCACGTGGCCTGGACGATCCTGAGGGCTGACATGAGCGCCGCCGTCGGGCTCGGCCGCCTGAGCCGCACCGTCGCCGGCTACGAGATCGTGAGCCCTCAGCTCATTAGCACGGTCGAGCAGTTCGTCCCGGATCCCGAGCATCCCGGCTGCATGCTGCCGCAGCCGTCCCGTGGGGGTGAGGTCAAGCAGTTCGTGCGCGGCGGGCGCGCGATCTCAGCCGTCGGTGGCGTGGACGGGTTCCTCCCGGACTCCGTGGTGCAGGCCCTGGACTCCGGCGACCTCACGGCAGTGACCAGGGGCCCCGGTTACGACGAGACCACCATCTTCTCGCCGGACGAGAAGCTCGGCCTGGTCATGAGCGCTCGCGCCTCGCGTGCGACCGACCTTGCCGTGCTCGGCCTGCTGCCGCGGCCGCAATCCGGCCACGCGCTCTCTTCCATCGCCTGGATCGTCTACTCCTACAGCGTGACCGGGGTGCGAGACCACAGGCTGGGCAATGTCGGTCCGGTGCTCATCGACATCGCTCGGTCTCGGGCGGATCCCGGTTACCAGGGTGTCGCCCTGCACGACCCGGCCGAGGAGTGGGTGTACGTCTCGCCGATGTCCTGGCACCCTGACGGGACCCGGTGCGCCTGGCTGGAGACGCCACGCGGTTCGGAGCTGGCCCAGCCCGTCCGGGACATCCGGGTCCGGCGGGCCCGGCTGCTGGATGTCGCGCCCGGCGAGCCGGTGCGGCCGGCTGCTGTACCGGACGACGTCGTCTACGCGTTGCGCGGCGAGGCCGCAGAGCAGGCACTGTGGAACCCGCCGCAGCCGGTCACCTCTGCGCGGGTCGCCGGGCGCCACAGCGGATACCTCGAGATCGACCGCACCCTGCCCGACCCCGCCCGTGGCGTGTCCGGGACGGGCGAGGTGCGGTACGTCGGGTACAGCGACGACGGCGAGACCGTGTGGACCGGGTTCGAACGCGTGACCAGTTCGTTCACCGCCGACACGGTCTACGAGGCGGACGTCGAGCTCGCCGGGCCGGTGTCCGGGCAGATGCAGCTGCGGGCCACCTGGACGCCGCTCGTCGGCCCCGACCCCGCTCGGCTCCGCTTCGAGCGGGCGGACGACGGCGAGCCTGCCAGCCACGGGTACGCCCGGTACGGCGACCAGCGGCGGGAGATCTCGGCGCTCCTGCCGTGAGCCCGGTGGGCCACCCGGCTCATCCGGCGTGCGCGGCGCGATAGGCCGTGGGGGTCATCCCGTACGCGGCGCGGAACACCTTCACGAAGTAGTTCGCGTCGTCGTACCCCACGAACAGGGCGATGTCGTGCACGTGCCGCGTGGTCGTGGTGAGCAGCCGGGCGGCGCGCTCGGCCCGCTGCCGGGCGACGTACGTGGCCACGGTCGTACCCGTCTCGGCCTTGAAGCGCCGCGCGAGCGTCGAGGTCGAGACGCCCGTGCGCTCGGCGAGCTCCGAGGTGGAGACGGGGTGGCTGAGGTGCAGGTCGATCTCGTCGGTCACCTGCCGCACCAGGGCCGAGAAGCCGCGCTGGTGGTGTCGGCGCACGTGCCGGCAGAAGTCCGTGACCATCTGCGCGGTGTAGGTCGCGATCCGTCGCGCGTCGGCGCTGTGGCCGACCCGGTGCAGCCGCTGGGCGTACTCCTGGGAGATCGCGTCGATCGTCACCGCCGGTAGCCCGCCGCGCTGCGCCGCCACCCGGGCCATGATCCGCAGGATCGTCGCACCGAGGAACGGGGTGCTGAGGTAGTTCATGGTCTGCGGCATGCGGGCGAGGCGCTGCAGGGCGGCCAGCGCCTGCTCGGTCGAGCCCTCGGCGACCGCGTCCATGAACTCCCGCTCCAGGAGGTAACGCTCGTCGATCACCGCGAAGGACGCGGACTGCGGCGCCTCGCCGCGACCCGGCTCGATCGTCCCGCCCTCGGCCTGGACCTGGTGCAGCCGCCCGAGCACGTCCTCGCTGCCGGCGGCGCGTAGCAGCGCAGCGGCACCCCGGTGCACGTACTCCGGGTCCACGATCGGGTAGCGGGTGCGGTACAGCTTGTAGAGCCGGAGGTGCGCGCTGGAGATCCCGAGCCGGTCCAGCACCTCCTCCGCGACACCGGGGTGCGTCGGCTCGTGCGTGTAGGGGCCGACGAGCAGGAGCTGCTCCTCCCAGCGCACCAGGGTCACGGCCATCCCGAGCGGCTCCAGGACCTCGTGGACCACCTGCGGCTCCATCTCCCGCACGAAGGCGCGCAGCGCTGCGGTGGTGAAGGCGGGCTGCAGGCGCGGGTCCAGGCAGTGGGCTGTCTCGAAGTCGGCCAGGGCCGCCGGGATCCCGGAGGTCCGGACCAGGACCACGGGGCAGCTCAGCACCCCGCCCAGGACGGCGCGGACCGCCTCGAGCGGGTCGACAGGGGCGGCTTCCGACGTCGTCGTCATGAACGGTTCCGTTCGTCCACGGCGCCGGCGGGCGCCGAATTCGTCCTGCTGGTGCGCGACCAGTTCTATCACCGGTGCGCGAGCGGTTCGTACTGTGGCGGCACGCCAGCGTCGTCTTGTCGAAGGAGATCCCATGCCGCTGCCCCCCGACAGCCCCCGGCAGGTCACGCCGATCCTCGACGGCTGGGCGTTCGCGCCCGTGGCACTGCCGCCGGACGCGAGCTGGGACGACGTCGTGCTCGCCGGGGAGCAGGTCGTGCTGCCGCACACGTGGAACGCCGTCGACGGGCAGGCCGGCGGCGGGTACCACCGGGGCACCTCCACGTATGCGCGGCTCGTCGAGCCGGACGGCGCCGCGCAGACCTGGGTGGAGTTCGAGGGCGTGAACTCCACCGCCGAGGTCTACCTGGGCGGTGAGCTGCGCGCGCGGCACGACGGCGGCTACTCGACGTTCCGGGTCGATCTCACGAAGGCGCTCGCGGACGGTGCGCGGACCCTGCTGGTCGTCGTGGACAACGCCGCGAACGACCGGGTGTACCCGCAGCAGGCGGACTTCACCTTCTACGGCGGCATCTACCGCGACGTCCGCCTCATCACCGTCGGACCCACCCACTTCGCGCTCGACGACCACGGCGGACCGGGCCTCACGGTGACCCCGACGCTCGACGGTGACCGCGCCGACGTGGCGCTGACCGCCGGGGTCACGGGAGCTACCGGTCCCGTCTCCGTGCGGTTCGGCATCGACGGCGAGGCGTCCGTGACCGTGCCCGTGGTCGACGGCACGGCGACCGCCGTCCTGCCCGTCGAGGAGGTGCGCCGCTGGCACGGCCTGCGCGACCCCCACCTCTACACCGCGCGCGCCGAGCTTCTCGCGGGCGAGACCGTGCTCGACGCGGTCGACGTGCGCTTCGGCTGCCGCGAGTTCGAGGTCGACCCGCAGCGGGGCTTCCTGCTGAACGGTGAGGAGTACCCGCTCCGCGGCGTGTCCCGTCATCAGGACCACGAGGGCGTGGGCAACGTGCTCACCGAGGAGATGCGGCAGCAGGACCTCGCGCTGCTGCGCGAGCTGGGGGCGACCACCGTGCGGCTCGCGCACTACCAGCACGACCAGCGGACCTACGACCTGTGCGACGAGGCCGGGATCGTGGTGTGGGCGGAGATCCCGCAGATCACGGTGTTCCTGCCTGGCGGGACCGGCAACGCCCGCGACCAGCTCACCGAGCTCGTCGTCCAGAACCGGCACCACGCGAGCATCATCAGCTGGGGTCTCTCGAACGAGATCACGCTCGCCGGGGCGGGCGAGGACGTGCTGGCCGCCCACCGCGAGCTGAACCGCCTCGCCCACGCGCTCGACCCCACCCGTCTGACCGCGATGGCGAACCTGTTCCTTCTGGAGACCGACCACCCGCTCGTCACGGTGCCCGACGTGATGTCCTACAACCTCTACTTCGGCTGGTACGTGGGCGAGGTCGAGGACAACGACACCTGGCTGGACGACTTCCACCAGGCCTACCCGGAGGTCGCGATCGGTCTGTCCGAGTACGGGGCCGACGCCAACCCGTTGTTCCAGTCCGCCGCGCCTGTCAAGGGCGACTACACCGAGGGCTACCAGGCGCTGTACCACGAGCACATGCTCACGATGATCGAGCAGCGGCCCTGGCTGTGGGCCACGCACGTGTGGAACCTCGCCGACTTCGGTTCTGCGGGCCGCAACGAGGGCGGGGTGGCCGGCCGCAACCAGAAGGGCCTGGTCTCGTTCGACCGGACCGTCAAGAAGGACGCCTTCTACCTGTACAAGGCCGCGTGGGCGACCGAGCCCTTCGTGCACGTGGCCGGACGGCGCAGGGCAGACCGGGTGGAGGACGTGACCGAGGTGATCGTCTACTCCAACCAGGAGCGGGTCACCCTGCTGGTCGACGGCGCGGAGCATGCGACCGCCGAAGGCCGTCGGGTCTTCCGCTTCCAGGTGCCCCTGACCGGCGAGCACAGGATCACCGCGAGCTCCGGCGATCTCGACGACAGCGTCGTGCTACGCCGGGTCGACGAGGTCCCGGCGGCGACCGTCATGCCCACCACGACGATCGCCAACTGGTTCGACGACACCGAGCTGCCCGCCCCTGAGGGCTTCTTCTCGATCAGGGACACCCTCGGCGACATCAAGCAGTCGGAGCAGGGGGCCCGGCTGATCGGCTCCGTGCTCGACACCCTCGCGACCAGCCGCGGCGAGGTGGGCCGGGGCGTCGAGATCCCGGCGGCGATGCAGGCCATCGTCGACCGGATGAGCCTCGAGAAGCTCGTCCGGCAGGCCGGGGGCGTACCCGTGGAACAGATCGCGGCGTTGAACGCCCAGCTCAACGCCATTGCCAAGTGACCCGCGCGACGAGAACGGCGAGAACCATGACCAGCACCTTTCCGGCTACCTTTCTCTGGGGCGCAGCCACCGCCCCGCACCAGGTCGAGGGCAGCAACGTCGGCTCCGACTTCTGGACCAACGAGGGGCGCGTGCCCGGCATGG
Organism: Promicromonospora sp. NPDC052451; assembly: GCF_044547525.1. Taxonomy (NCBI): domain Bacteria; kingdom Bacillati; phylum Actinomycetota; class Actinomycetes; order Micrococcales; family Promicromonosporaceae; genus Promicromonospora; species Promicromonospora sp. NPDC052451. The sequence continues at coordinate 364,855 of NZ_JBIUAP010000004.1, read as the reverse complement.
AGCGCAGCGGCGACGCGTGCGACTCCTACCACCGCTACCGCGAGGACATGCAGCTCCTCGCCGACGCCGGCTGTACCGCCTACCGCTTCGGCGTCGAGTGGGCCCGGATCGAACCGGAGGAGGGCCTGTTCTCGAACGCCGAGCTCGCCCACTACCGGCGCATGATCGACACGGCGCTCGAGCTGGGGCTCACGCCGGTCGTCACCCTGCACCACTTCACGAACCCGCGCTGGTTCGCGGAGCGCGGCGGCTGGCTCGCCGACGGTGCCGTCGACCTGTTCACCCGGTACGTCGAGGTGGTGACCCGGATCCTCGACGGCGTCGAGTGGATCGTCACCATGAACGAGCCCAACATGCTCTCGATGATGACGGCCATGGGACGGGACATGGCACGGAACTCGGCCGAGGGCTCGGCGGCGGACACGGATGGAGCCGCGGAGGACTGGACCAGCCCCACGGTCGACAACGGCCCCCGTCCCGTGCGGCTGCCCACCCCGGACCCGGAGATCGGGCAGGTCTTCGTCCGGGCCCATCACGCCGCCCGCGAGGTGCTGCGTACGAGGACGACCGCGAAGATCGGCTGGAGCGTGGCGAACCGCGCCTTCCAGGCCAGGCCCGGTGGGGAGCAGCGGATGGCGGAGCTCTCCTGGGTGTGGGAGGACCTGTACCTGGAGGGCTCCGCCGGCGACGACTTCGTGGGCGTGCAGTCGTACTCGGTCCAGCACGTCGACGCCGACGGGATCGAGCCCTACCCGGACCACCCCGACAACACCCTGGTGGGCACCGCGTACCGCCCCGACGCCCTCGGCATCGCGGTGCGACACACGTACGAGGTGACCGGCCTGCCGATCCTCGTCACCGAGAACGGCATCGCCACCGGCGACGACACCCGCCGCATCGCCTACACCACCGGCGCCCTGGAAGGCCTCGCCGCCGCCATGGCCGACGGCATCACCGTGCACGGCTACCTGCACTGGAGCCTGCTGGACAACTACGAGTGGGGCCACTGGGCACCGACCTTCGGCCTCGTGGCCGTGGACCGCGAGACCTTCGTGCGCACCCCCAAGCCGAGCCTCGCCTGGCTCGGCGGAGTGGCGAAGCGAGGGGCGCTGTGACCCTCCTGCTCCAGGTCGACTCCGGCGGGGACCAGTTCCCGGTCACCGGACCGGCTCCTCGGCTGTCGTGGACCCTGCCGATGTCGCTCGGGTCCGTCACCGGGTCCGTACTCGACGCAGAGGTCGACGGGAAGCTGCTGTCACCGCGGGCGCTCGGCCCCGAGCACAGGTTCGTGCCCTGGCCGTGGGAGCCCCTGCCGAGCGGGGCACGGGCCCGGTGGCGGGTGACCGTGCGCGGTACGGGCGGCGAGGTCCTCTCCGACTGGTCGACCTTCGAGGTAGGCCTGGCCGACGCCGACTGGGCGGCCCGCTGGATCAGCCCTGTCGAGCAGACGGACCCCGGTTACGGGAAGCGACCCGCACACGTCCTGGCCACGAACTTCTCGACGTCCGGCACGGTGGTGCGAGCCCGGTTGTACGCCACCGCACTGGGCGTGTACGAGGCGTTCGTGAACGGCGAGCGGGCTGGCACGGCGCACCTGAACCCGGGCAGCACGGCCTACGACGACACGCTGTACGCCCAGGTCAGCGACGTCACCGACGCGGTCCGGGCGGGGGAGAACCGGCTCGAGATCGTGCTCAGCGACGGCTGGTTCCGCGGGCAGGTGGGGGCGTTCCGCATGCCCGCCGGCTGGGGCACCAGCCTGGCCGCCCGTGTCGAGCTGCACCTCGAGCTGTCCGACGGGACCAGCAACAAGGTGATCAGCGACGGCACCTGGACCTCAGCGGTCTCCACCATCACCCGTGCCGATCTCATGGCCGGGCAGACCACGGATTACGCCGCTGGTCCCGGCGCGGCCCTGCCGGTTCTCGTCGACCAGGTCACCGCCCCGCCGCTCACCTGGTCGCCCGCCCCTCCGGTGCGGGTGATCGAGACCCGCGCACCGGAGGGTGTCCGGCAGCTCGCCGCCGACACCTGGGTGCTCGATTTCGGGCAGAACGCGTCCGGATGGCTACGGGTGCAGGGGCTGGGGCCGCCGGGTACGCGCACCCTGATCGACCACGGCGAGCACGTGGGCCCCGACGGCGACCTCGACACCGCCCACCTGAACTCCTCCGGCGACGGCGGGGCAGTCGTCTTCTCGCAGCACGACGAGGTCGTCTCCGACGGTGCGTCCAGCGTGTTCGAACCGCACCACACCGTGCACGGCTTCCAGTACGTCCGGATCCGCCGGGAGGGTGCTCCGCTTGACCCGGCCGGCGTGACCATGCAGGTGGTGCACACCGACCTGCGCCGCACCGGCACGTTCGCCAGCAGCTCCCCGGAGCTGAACCGGCTGCACGAGATCGCCGAGTGGAGCTTCCGCGGCAACGCGGTCGACGTCCCGACGGACTGCCCGACGCGCGAGCGTCTCGCCTGGACCGGGGACTACCAGGTCTTCGTGTCCACGGCGACGCGGCTGTTCGACGTGCTCGGCTTCAGCCGCAAGTGGCTGCAGTCCGTCCGCGACGACCAGCTCGACGACGGCCGGATCCCGAACTTCGCGCCCGACGGCCGCCGCATCAAGCACCACCTGGAGGACCGGCTCGCCATGATGACCGGCTCCGCAGGCTGGGGCGACGCCGTCGTCGCCGTGCCCTGGGAGCTGTACCGCACGTACGGGGACCGGGAGGCGCTCGCCGAGAACTGGGGCGCGATGGTGCGTTGGGTCGACTGGGCGCTGGAGACGGCTCGGACCCTTCGCCACCACACCCGCCGGCAGCGTTCGCCGGAGCCCGCCCCGCACGAGGAGTACCTCTGGGACGGGACGTTTCACTGGGGGGAGTGGACCGAGCCGGTGCCCCGTGGCCCGGACGGCGAACGGCGGGACCCGGTCAAGGTGAACCCGGCCGCCTGGTTCATGGCTGACAAGGGAGAGGTGGGTACCGCCTACCTGTACCGCAGCACCACGACGCTCGCGCAGATCGCACGGGTCCTCGGGTTCGAGGACGACGCGGCGAGGTATGCGGAAGCCGGGCGACGGGTGCTCGACGCCTGGCGGACCGAGTTCCTGGGGCCCGACGGCCGCACGGTCGCCGACACGCAGGCTGCCTATGTCCGTGCTCTGAGCTTCGGGCTCGTCCCCGACGAGCTGCGGGCAGCAGCCGCGGAGCGGCTGGTCGAGCTCGTCGCCGAGGCCGGGGGACACCTGGCCACCGGGTTCCTCTCCACGGGCGACCTGCTGCCCGTCCTCGTCGATGCCGGGCGCACGGACGTGGCCTACGGCCTCCTGTTCCGGACCACACCGCCATCGTGGCTGGCCATGGTCGCCAAGGGCGCGACCACCATCTGGGAGGACTGGGAGGGCATCGACGATCAAGGCGAGGCGCACGAGTCGCTGAACCACTACAGCAAGGGTGCGGTGGTCCGGTTCCTGCACAGCCACACCCTCGGGCTACGGCAGGACCGGGGGTCGGTCGCCTGGGAGGCGTTCACGGTCGCGCCGGTGCCGGGCCCGCTCACCTGGGCCGAGGGTACCCACGAGTCGCCACAGGGCACGATCGTGGTGCGCTGGGACCGCACGGCCGACGGGCTGCGCGCGCAGGTCACGGTGCCTGCGGGGGCGGTCTGCACCCTGCGGCTGCCGGGTGCGGACCCCGAGGTCGTCGTGGGCCCGGCACGGGTGGTGCGGTGACCTGGGGCCGGCGTGCCTAGTCGGTCGCGGTCACCGGGGCCAGCCAGATACCGGTGATCGCGTCGATGAGGCCGACCGCCGTCGCGTCCCAGGTGGGACGCGACGGCGGCGCTCCCTCGGCGAGGGCGCGCTCACGTTCGGCGCAGACGTACAGCACCAGGTTGCGAACCATCAGTTCGCGCTCGTGCGCCACGGCGTCGGGCAGGTCGGGCAGGCTGCCCCGCAGGCCCTCCTCGGCCCGTCGTCGGTGCTCCGACACCGTGGACCGGTCGAGCTCGACCCGGTACTGGCCGGGATCGGTCGAGATCTGCGCGAGCAGCCGGGCGCACCAGGTGACCCCGGTGAGCGAGTCGAGATGGTCGGTCGTCGGACGGACCATGCAGGCCACCCAGTCGCGGACGTCGGGATCGTCGCCGAGCTCGGCCAGGAGCTGTGCGCGCCGCTCCTCCATCGGATCGACATGGCGGTGCACGACTGCCTTGACCAGCTCCGCCTTGCTGCCGAAGTGGTACCCGACGGCGGAGTTGTTCGCCTGTCCGGCGGTCTCGCTGATCTGCCGGTTCGAGACCGCGAACAACCCGTGCTCGGCGAAGAGCCGTTCTGCCGCGTCCAGGATCCGCTCGCGGGTCTGGGCGACCTTGTCGGCCCGCGTCGGCTTCGCTGGCACGGTGACCTCTCGTCCGTGATGGATGTGGGCTATAGCTTATCGAGCTCGGTCGTTCCCGTGCCGTGGTGGACCGTGCAGAGCGGCCCTGGCGGTTCGAGGACCCCGGTCGTCGATATTTTAAGTCAGATGCTTGACTTAGAAGTGTCGGTGTCGATCTACTGAGGGCCACGGGGTGAATCACGGCCCCCGACCCCCAGCAGAAAGGTTGTGTAGATGACCGAGTCCGAGGTCCTCGCCTATCCGATCCCCGTGGACCATGCGCTGGACGCGCCGCAGGAGTGGGAGCGCCTCCGCTCCCGGTGTCCCGTGGCTCACGTCCGGCTGGCCAGCGGTGACGAAGCGTCGCTGGTCACCCGGTACGACGACGTCAAGGCGGTGCTGTCGGACCCCCGGTTCGGCCGGGGCACGGGCAACGCCGACGCTGCCCGGGTCGCCGACACCGACGACGGAGGGCTGTTCAACAGCGAGATGGCGACCGTCATGCCGCAGGAGGGGGAGGCGCACCAGTCCTGGCGGCGCCTGGTGGGCAGGTGGTTCACCGCCAAGCGCATGGCGGCGCTGCGGCCGGGCATCACCGCGATGGCCGACCAGCTCGTCGACGCCATGGTCGACAAGGGCCACCCGGTCGACCTCAAGGCGGCCTTCGGGTTCCCGCTCCCGGTCTGGGTGATCTGCGACATGCTCGGTGTCCCTGACGCGGACCGGGACAGGTTCTCCTACTGGTCGGACTGCATGCTCAGCATGACCCGGTACACGCAGGACGAGATGACTGCTGCGATGACCGAGTTCGGCGCCTACATGGCCCACCACGTCGAGCTGAAGCGGACAGCGCCGGGCGAGGACCTGCTCAGCGAGCTGATCGTCGCAACGGACGCCGAGGGGCAGCCGCTGTCGACGGCGGTGCTGGTCGCCACCGGTCAGGCGCTGCTGGTGGCCGGGCATGAGACCACCGCGAACATGATCACCAAGATGATGGGCATGCTGCTGGCGGATCGCTCGAGGTGGGAGCGTCTGGTCCAGGATCCGAGCCTCGTGCGGAGCACGGTCGAGGAGGCCTTGCGGTACGACGCCAACGCGGGGTTCGGCATGATCCGGTTCATCGACGCGGACATCGAGCTGTCCGACGTCACGGTGCCGGCCGGCACGACGGTCGTGTGCAGCATGGCGGCCGCCAACCGCGACGAGACCGCGTTCGAGAACGCCGCCGAGCTCGACCTGACCCGCAGCCCGAACCCGCACCTCGCGTTCGGCGCCGGCGCGCACTCCTGCCTCGGCCAGGCGCTGGCGCGCACGGAGCTCCAGGTCGCACTGGAGACGCTGATTCGCCGGCTGCCGGCGCTCGACCTGGCGGTCGCCGCCGACCAGCTGGAGCGGGTCGACGGCCTCGCCGTCGGTGGCCTGCGCGAGCTCCCGGTGCGGTGGTAACCGTGGCGGACACGAACACGGAACGAGGAGGCGCCATGCGGGTGACCGTAGACGAGGACCGCTGCTGCGGGGCGGGCACGTGCGTGCTGGTAGCCCCCGACGTCTTCGACCAGCGGGACGAGGACGGCATCGTCGTGCTCCTGGACGAGACGCCCGGGGCTGACCGGCACGACGCTGTCCGGGAGGCGGCGAGCGTCTGCCCTGCGGCCGCGATCGGCCTGGTCGAGTGAGCACGGCACCGGGCAGCGTCCTGGTGGTCGGTGCCTCCGCCGGTGGCCTGGCCACGGTGGAGGCCCTGCGCCGCAAGGGGTTCGAGGGCCGCATCACGCTGCTCGGCGCCGAGCAGCACCTCCCGTACGACCGGCCGCCCCTGTCCAAGCAGGTGCTCTCCGGTGCCTGGGAGCCCGACAAGGTGCGCCTGCGCCCTGAGCCCGCGCTCCGGGCGCTCGGCGTGGAACTGGTGCTCGGCGACCCCGCCGTCGGCCTGGACGTCGCGAACCGGAGCGTGCGGACCGGCTCGGGGCGCACGCTCGCGGCGGACGCCGTGGCGATCGCCACAGGCGTCCGTGCACGGGCCTTCCCAGGCCAGGCCGGCCTGGCGGGCGTGCACATGATCCGCACCCTGGACGACGCTGTCGCCCTGCGCGCCGCGCTCGCCGTCGCCCGCCGGCTGGTCGTGGTCGGCGACGGCGTGCTGGGTGCCGAGGCCGCGGCCACCGGTCGCGGCCTCGGCCTGGACGTCACCCTGGCGGGGCCGCAGGAGGTGCCCATGGAGAGCCAGATCGGCACGTGGGCGGGCGGGCGCCTGGCCGACCTCCATGCTGCGCGCGGCGTCCGGCTGCGGCTCGGGGCCGGGGTGTCGGAGCTGACTGCCAGGTCCGGTCGGGTCACCGGCGTGACCCTCGACGGCGGTGCGCACGTGCCGGCCGACGTCGTCGTGGTAGCCATCGGCGGCACGCCGGCGACGGACTGGCTGGCGGGCAGCGGGCTGGCGTGCGACGACGGCGTCGTCTGCGACAGCAGGTGCCGGGCGGCGGACGGCATCTACGCCGTCGGGGACGTGGCCCGCTGGCAGCACCCGGGGCTGGGCGGTCTGATACGTCTGGAGAACCGGACCAACGCGACCGAGCAGGCGGTCGTGGTGGCGGCCAACATCCTGGGCGCGGACGCGCCCTACGCGCCGGTGCCGTACTTCTGGAGCGACCAGTACGACGTCAAGCTCATGGTGCACGGCGCGGTCCCCGCAGACGCCGAGATCGATGTCGTCGAGGGCGACCCGTCGGACGATCGGTTCGTCGCGCTGTGCCGCAGCGAGGGTGTGCCGCGTGCCGTCCTGGGCTGGAACATGCCCAAGCAGGCCCGGTTGCACCGCCAGGCCGTCGTCGACGCGCCGGCTCCCCTCGGTCGCCCCTGAGCGCCCCGCCTCCCGTAGAAGGTCCGGCCCGGACCACCGTGCGGTGTGGTCCGGGCCGGGCACTGTTCTCCCCGCGTCCTCAGCGCCGGACCGTCAGCCGCACGGTCGTCCAGTCGCGGGTGCCCTCGCTGTCCGTCGCGATCAGCCGCGCGGTGTACCGGCCCGGCTGCTCGTAGACGTGCGTCACGCTCGCGCCGTCCGCGGTGGTCCCGTCGCCCAGGTCCCACTGGTAGGAGACGATCTCCCGCCCCTCGGGTGCCACGGCGGACCCGGACAGGTCGACCGGGCTGCCCGCCGGGACGGCCCCGCGGCCGGCCTGCGCCGTCACCACCGGCGCGGTGGCGTCGGCGACGCCGCGCCCGTGGAAGACGAGCCAGTCGAGACCGAGGTCGGCGCCGTCGGCCGGCTCGCGCTTGCTCTTCGCGACGAGGTACAGCGTGGTGGCACCCTGCTGCTCCGGGAGGTCGATCGTGGGCGAGACGACCTGCCCGGCGCCGGCGGCCTTCGCGACCTCGACCTGGCCGAGCGTGCGCCCGGTCGGGCTGCCGGCCCGCACCTCGACGGTGGCGTCGGCGGCGCCGCGCACGGCGCCCACCGTCAGCGCGTCGATGCCGCGCAGGTCGACCGGCCCGAACGCGATCCAGTCGCCGTGGTCCACGTCCGTCACGAGCCGCCCGCCGCGGGCGTCCGCGCCGTCGGCCACCGTGACGCCGGAGCTGTCGGCGAAGAACTCCGCCTCCTTGTCGCGTACCTGCAGGTGGATGACGTCCTGGCCGGCCAGCGCGGGCACACCGTCGGCGCCGAGGTCCTGGTAGCCCGCCCCGAGCACGGGGTAGACGTTCTGCCCCACGCCGTGGTCCGCCGGGTCGAGGAACACCGTCCCGGAGCACCCGGTGTAGTTGTCCAGCGGGTGCGCGTGGGTGTCGTGCCCCAGCTGGGTGTTCACCGTGACCTGCTCGCAGTCGATCGTTCCGGCCTCGGTGGAGCCGTCCTCGACGTCGTCCACGTCGACGGCGTAGTCGACCGTGTCGCCGAGCTCGGCGAAGCCGCCGTGGAACGGGGCCCCGAACGCGACGTCCGGCCGGGTGTTGCCGGCGGTGATCTTCTGCACGGAGACACCGGTGAACCCCTCGCTGTCCGTGACCGTCAGGCGGGCGCTGAACTGCCCCCGCTCGGTGTAGGTGTGCGTGGGGCTGGGCTCGGTCGAGTCGACGACGCCGTCGTTCTCGAAGTCCCACTCGTAGGTGATCTCCAGCCCGTCGGGGCTCTCGCTGGCGCCGCCGTCGAAGGCGACGGTCAGGGGTTCGTGACCGGAGTCGACGTCGGCGGTGAACCGCGAGATCGGCCGGCGGCCGTCGGCGGCGTAGTCGATGCGGTAGATGCCGGCGTCCGTGTTGGTGCTCCCGCGGCCGGCGCCCCGGCCCAGGCCGAAGTCGATGATGTAGAGCGAGCCGTCGGGACCGAACTCGGCCTCGAACGGGGCGACGAACGTCTCGTCCGGAAGGAACGGGTCGATCGAGGCGAGCTCGCCCGTGGTCTCGTCCAGCGAGAGCACCTTGTAGAAGTTGCGGGCGTACTCGGACACGAACCAGTGCCCGTCGAAGGCTTCCGGGAACTTCGTCTTCACGTCGAGCTCCGGGTCGAACCGGTAGACCGGGCCGCCCATCGGGGCAGCGCCGCCGGAGCCCAGCTCGGGGAACTCCTCGGACACCCCGTAGCCGTACCAGACGAGCGGCTCCTGCGACGGCGGCAGCTCGCGCAGGCCCGTGTTGTTGGGGGAGTCGTTGACGGGGTTGGCGCAGTCGAACGGCTCTCCGGAGACACCGGTGGCGAAGTCGTAGTCGATGTACGGCTGGTTGTTCGCGTGGCAGTACGGCCAGCCGTGGTTGCCCGGCTGCGTCATCCGGATGAACTCGACCTGGCCCTCGGGGCCGCGCAGCGGGTCGGCCACGCGGGCGTCGGGCCCGTAGTCCCCGATCAGCACCGCGCCGGTGCCGGGGTCGACCGTGATCCGGAACGGGTTGCGGAAGCCCATGCCGTAGATCTCCGGGCGGGTGCCCTCGGTGCCCGGCGCGAACAGGTTGCCGTCCGGGATCGTGTAGGTGCCGTCGTCCTGCGGGGTGATGCGTAGCACCTTGCCGCGCAGGTCGTTCGTGTTGGCGGACGTGCCCTGCGCGTCCCAGGCGCGACGTCCCTCGCGCTCGTCGATCGGCGTGTAGCCCGCCTGGTCGAACGGGTCGGAGTTGTCGCCGGTCGCGACGTAGAGGTCGCCGTCCGGCCCCATCGCCAGCGAGCCGGCCATGTGCGAGTTGGCGCGGCCCTCGCCGCGCCAGATGGTGAAGTCGAGCAGCCGCTTCTCGGTGGCCGGGTCGATCGTGTCGTCCGGCCCCATCGTGAACCGCGAGAGGTTCATCTTCGCCACGTCGGGGTCGCTCCAGAGCAGGTACAGCCACCCGTTCTCCGTGAAGCCGGGGTCCAGGGTCAGCCCCAGGAGGCCGTCGGACTGCTGGAGCAGGTCGAGGGAGTAGTCCAGGTCCAGGGCCGTGGTCTGGCGCAGCGTCTCCTGGTCCAGCACGACCACCTGGCCGGTGCGCTGGATGTAGACGACGCGGCCGTCGTCGGCCACGTCGAGCTCGAACGGGTCGGCGAGCCCCTCGGTGACCAGCGGGACCTTGTCGAACGTGGCGGCCTCGGCATGGTCGGAGCCCGGATGGGCGGTGGCGGCCGTGGTGGCGGGGACCAGGGCACCGACCGCGACGACCAGACCGGTCGTCGCAGCCAGAACCCGGCGGCGTGCCCTGCGGTGCGGTGCGGACATCAACACTCCCTCGTGCTGGGTCGGATGGTGCGTGCGGGCGTGCGGCACTCCCGGGCGAGGGCGGGTGCCCTCGCCCGGAAGCAGCCGGACGGATCAGTGGCCGATCAGTGGCGGACCAGCAGCTGGACTAGTAGCGCAGCTCGGCGAGGTTGCCGATGCTCGTGCACGCGGACGTCACGCCGTCGGGGGACGGCTGGTCGTGCTCGGTGAAGCCGTAGCGGACGCCGGCCAGCGTGGCGCCCGCGAAGATCTCGGCGAAGTCGATGGTGCCCTCGCCCACGTCGGCGAAGGAGCCGTCCTCCGCCATGTCCTTGAGGTGCAGCAGCTCGAACCGGCCCGGGTAGCGCGCGAACAGGTCCGTGGCGGACGTGTCCGTGCTCGCGGCCCAGTACACGTCGAGCTCCATCGTCACGAACGCCGGGTCGGTCTCCCGGACCAGCACGTCGTAGCCCGTGACGCCGTCCTCCTCGGTCTCGAACTCGTACCCGTGGTTGTGGTAGGCGACCCGGATGCCCTCGGCGCTCAGGGCCTCTCCTGCCTCGTTGAGGATCGCGGCCGTCCGGGAGTAGTCCGCCAGCGTCCACGAGCCGGAGCCCGAGACGCGCACGTACCTCGCCCCGATCGCGTGCGCCTCGGCGACCACCAGGTCGACGTCGTTCTGCAGGTTCGACAGGCTCACGCCGAGCGAGGGCACCGCGATGCCCGCCGCGTCGGTGAGCGGCGCCAGCTCGGCGGCCGTGTAGCCGTAGAAGTTGCCGGCGGCGCCCGACGGCTCGATGTTCTGGAAGCCGCACTCCGCGAGCGCGCCCAGGGTCCCCTCGGCGTCGGTGGGCATGGTCGCGCGGACCGTGTAGCCCACCAGGCCGATCCTGGACAGGTCGACGGCCCTGTCGCCCGTGACCGGGTGCGGCCGGCCCACCTCCGAGTCGGTGGCGGCGCGGACGATGTCCCGGCGCTCGCCGCCGGTCAGGACCCGTTCACGTACGAGGTCCCTGGTCACCGACGAGACCGTGCGGACGAACGCGCCGTGCGTCGCGAACGGCGCGCCGGCCATGATCTCGTCCATGACGGTGCAGCCGCCGCCGGTCTCGCGGTTGGGCACGCCGGAGTCGGCGCCGGCGCCGAACCAGACGGTGGCGTCGCTCGTGTAGCCGTACGCGCAGGCGGCGGTCCCGCTGGTCCCGCCGCGGCCGTCCGCTGGTCCGGCTGCTGACGCGCACGGCGCCAGGATCGGCAGGGTCAGCGTGGCGGCCACGGCGGCGGTGAGCCACGGCTTCGCCGTGCGCCGCAGGGTCGGGGTCGTGCCGGTAGTTCGTCGCATCAGATGAACCTCTCCTTCGAGGAACCGGATCAGCTTCGGGAGACCAGATCAGCTTCGGGAGACCAGGTCAGGAACCCGGTCAGCGGACGGTCAGGTCGACCGTCGTCGTGCTCCGTCCGTAGACCAGGTCGCCGAGGTACTGCACGGTGACCGGGTGCTTCCCCTTGCCCAGGCCGGCCGTCGGGACGACGACCCGTGCGGGGCCGCGGCCCAGTGTGGCCTTGACCGACACGTCGCCGACGGTGACCCGGACGGTCCCGGTCGGGGCAGGCCGGCCCGCGGCGCCGGGCACCCGGACCACGGCCTCGACGTCCTGGCCCGCCGCGACCCTCGGCGGGGCGAGCCGCGCCGAGACCTCGGACGCAAGCGCCTGGGAGGTCTCCTGCCCGGTCAGGCGCTCGATCCAGACGTTGCGGAACCGCGGGTTCAGACCGGCGTCGCCGTGGTCCTGGAGCTTGATGTGCCCCGGCGTCGGCCCCTCGGCCTTGCCGTTGCCGGTCTTGCCGTCGATCGCCACGTCGTCGTGCACGAGCTGCCCGTTCCACCACAGGGACAGGCGTGCGTCCTCGGTCTTGGTCCCGTCGGGGGCGAACCGGGCGGCGCGGAAGACGAGGTCGTACGTCTGCCACGTGCCCATCTCGGTCGCCGCGTTGATGTCCGGGGCCTTCTTCAGGTAGATCGACCCGGCGTCGTTGGTCTGCGGCGGGTCGATGCCGAAGGACTCCAGCACCTGCACCTCGTAGCGTTCCTGGATGTAGATGCCGCTGTTGCCACGGGCCTGGCCGGTGACGTCGTCGGCGTGCTGGGGCTGGTACCACTCGGCGTGCATCCGGAAGTCGCCGAACTTCTCCTTGGTGCGGATGTCGCCGCCGAAGGACTCCATCGAGCCGTCCGCGACCGGCCACGTCGCGGCCCCGCCGCTGGCCTTCTCCCAGGCGTCGAGGTCGCCGCCGTCGAACAGGGTGATGCGCTCGCTCGGCGTGACGGTGAGGCTGTCGAGGTTGACGTGCCCCAGGTCGTCCTCGTCGTGCACGTAGGCGATGGTGTTGGCACCCTCCCGCAGCTGAACCGTCTCGGTCTGCGTCTGCCAGTTGGCCCAGGTCACGGTGCTGTCGAGCCAGACCTGCTTCTGCTTGACGCCGTTGACGTACAGGCTCATCGACCGCGGCGTCGGGCTCGGGTCGGAGTTCTGCCCGTTCGCGTAGCGCAGGGCCAGGTCGTGCGGCCCGGCCTCGTCGGCCTCGACGGCGAACGTGGTGCGGGCGCCCGGCTCCCAGTTGCGGTCCACGAACCCGGCACCCGAGTACCCGGCGTGGTTGGTGTTCCAGCCCGCGCCGCCGGCGATGTCGGCGGCCTCGGCCTCGTAGACCGGCGGCGGGGTGGAGCCGTCGGGCAGGCGGTTCATGGTGTACCAGGCCTCGGTGCTCCACAGCTCCTCGCCGCCCTCGGCCGCGAACGGCCGCGGGGAGTGCACGTTGACCACCCGGCCGGGCTTGAGCCCGTCGATCATGAGGGTCACCGTCCTGCGGTCGTCGGACAGCGTCGCGGAGGTCACCGTCAGGTCCTCCTCGTCCACCTTGGGCCCGCCGTACTGCGGCGTCGAGACGTAGCGCCACTGCGCCGCCTCGTACTTCCCGGCCAGGTCCTGCGCGGTCTCGGCCGACAGCGGCTTCGTGTACTCGATCTCGAACCCGCCCTCCACGGCGCGCATCTCGAGCATGTCGAACGCCCGGCTCTCGTCGAAGGTGAGCTTCTGCAGGCCGTAGCCGAGCTTGCCCGCCTGGCCCCAGTTGCCCGACCAGCCGATGCCGCCCACGTAGATCGAGCCGTCCGGCCCGACGCTCGTCCTGCTGACGCCGGACTCCAGGCCCTGCGTCATGCGGAAGACGGCGCCCTGCTCCTGGCCCGCGACCTCCTCCAGGTAGACGCGCTGGAGGCCGCCGTAGGTCACGTCGCCGATCGCCATCTGCCCGGCGAACACGCCGTCGGTGAGGATCACGGGGTTGCTGGGGGAGTTGGAGATCTCGCTGTGCGGCATCCACAGCACGGGCTCGGTGACGGGCTGGTCGTCGTACGGGCCGTCCGGGTTCGTGTAGTGGTTGTAGAACGCTCCCTCCTGCACGCGCACCAGCTTGGACGTCGGCACGTGCATGCCCTGGTTGTCGGTGACGTACATGCCGCCGTCGGCGCCGAAGCCCAGGCCGTTCGGGGTGCGCAGGCCGCCCGCCAGGTACTCGACCTCGCCGGTGTCCTCGTCGATCTTCAGCACCGAGCCGCGGTTCTCGACGAGCTGCGGATCGCGCGTCGCGCCGCCGGGCACCATCGCGATGCCCGTGGAGACGTAGAAGTAGCCGTCCTCGTACAGCAGGCCGAACGCGAACTCGTGGTAGTTGCCGCCGAACGGCCAGGTCGCGACCTCGCGGTACTCGTCGGTGACCTCGTCGCCGTCGGTGTCCACGAGTTCCGTCAGGCCGTGCTTCTCGGAGACGTAGATGCGGCCGTCCACGACCTTGAGGCCCATCGGCTCCTGGAGCTCCTCGGCGATCCTCGTGTACGTCACGTCGTCGGCGCCGCCGTCGCCCGTGACGTTCTCGACGATGTACACCTCGCCGAGCACCGTCTCGCGGTCGCCGCCCCACGTGGCGATGACCATCCGGCCGTCGGGCAGCCAGTCCATGCCGGTGACCTGCGGCTCGAAGCCGTCCGGGCGCAGGTTGGTCAGCGTGTAGTCGGGGTGTACCTCGGTCAGGGGCAGGCCGTCGCCCGGCGCCTCGTCCACGCCCTCGCAGAGCTTGCGGCCCGGTGAGGTGACGCGCGTGACCTCGGCGTCGGTGCTCAGCACCGAGCTCGGCACCAGCGCGAAGCCGGAGGCGCCCGGCGGGCGCCACTCCAGCGTGAGCTGCTGGCCGAAGTCGCCGTCGAAGTGGTCCATGCGCAGCGCGTGGTACCCGGCCTCCAGGTCGACCGAGCCGTCCTTCGGCGTCGCCCCGTGCTTGCCGGGGTGGTCGACGACGAGCGTGTCGTCGAGCAGCAGCCGCGCGCCGTCGTCGCTCGTGACGCGGAAGTCGTAGGTGCCGGTGTCCGGCACGTTCAGAAAGCCGGTGACCTCGGTGACGAAGCGGTCGGTGAGGCCGAAGTCGTCGGCCGTGCGCCAGTCGATCGTCGGCTTCAGCTCGTCGATGTTCGGCGTCTGGCCCGGCTTCAGCGTGCAGTAGTCCTCCAGCGGGACCTGGACGTCGAAGACGCGCATGGTCACGCCGGGCTCCTGCGGCCGGGTGGGGTCGGTCGCGGGCTGCGCGGCGGCCTGCGCCGCGGGCCGGCCCGCTGCCTGCGCTGCTGCCGGCAGCACCGTGAACGGCAGCACGAGCACGCCGAGCATCGCGGCGAGGGTGCGGGGGGTCGATCTGCGTTCCATCCTGCGTTCCATGGGCCTGCCTCTCCATCGAGGACCTTGCCTAGCGGGGACCGTGCCCGCCGCGGCGGCGTCGTTGCGCCGACGGCTGGGCACGCCACGTCACTATGCGGTCAGGGGTGACCCCGGACAACGAGTTGCCACTTGTTGCCCCTCCCGGGCGGCTCGCACCGCCTCACCGGCGTGCTGGTGGGCGAGCGTTCACCAGGCGATCTACGACCGTGAAGGACCGGGTGACGGCCGCTGGCGGCCTGCTGAACGGGTGTCCGACGTCGCGTGCGAGAACGGGTCGGCCAGCGGGCGGGCCGTCGAGCCGCGTTCGACGAGCTTGGCCGGCAGCAGCGCCGGGGCCGACAGGCCGGACGACGCCGCGGCCGACAGCCCCGCCGACGGTGCACGCAGCTGGTTGAGCAGACGCTGGACGGCGAAGGTGCCGAAGTGGCGCAGGGGAGAGGCGACCGTCGTCAGCGGCGGGGTGCAGAAGTCGGAGCCGAAGATGTTGTCGAACCCGACCACGCTCAGATCGCCGGGCACCTCGATGCCCAGCCGGGTCAGCCCGCGCATCGTGCCGATCGCGACCAGGTCGTTGTAGGCCACGGTCGCGGTCGCGGAGTGGGTGGTCAGGGCCTGGGCGGCCGACAGCCCGCCGGCGAGCGTGGGCGCGAACGGGCCGAGCCGGCGGGCCTTCAGCCCGAGCTCCTGGGTCGCCTCCCGGAAGGCGCGCCAGCGCATGCCGTCGGCCCACGACGCCTCGGGGCCGGCCAGGTACGTCAGCCGCACGTGCCCCAGGCCCGCCAGGTGCTCGACGGCGCGCCGCATGCCCTGGGCGTTGTCGGTCACGACGCTCGGGACGTCCGCCACGACGCGGTTCATCACGACGGTCGGCCGCTGCTTGGCGACGGCCCGGATCGCGGCGTCCGAGAGCCGCGAGGTGGCCAGCACGACGCCCTCGACCAGGGGCAGCGTGCGCTCCAGGGCGCGGCGCTCGGCCCCGCTGGACTCGTGCGCGTCCACCACCAGCAGCGTGTAGCCGGCGTCGATGGCGGTCTTCTCGGCGCTGCGGATGATCTCGAAGAAGAACGGGTTGGTCAGGTCGGCCACGACGATCGCGAGCAGCGCCGTCCGGCCGTCGGGCAGGCCCCGCCCGATCGGGCTGGTCCGGTAGCCGAGCTCGTGGGCGACCCGGCGGATGCGGTCCGCCGTCTCCGCGTTGACGCGCCCGGGCCGGGAGAACGCCCGCGACACCGTCGAGGGCGCGACGCCGGCGGCCTCGGCGACGTCGTAGATGGTCGGTCTTGTGCGAGAGCTCCCTGTTTCGCCAGTTTCGCCCATGCGTGGGGAGCGTACGGCGCGCACCAGGTTCACGGCAACTAGTTGCCGTGAACCTGCCGGGTGTGGCAGATCCTTGCCCGCCCGGCAAGAGGTGGCAACACCTTGACTGCCCTGGTGCGGCACCCTCGAATGACGGCATGACCATGCGCGCCGCGGGCTCAGCGACGAGCCCGCCACCCGAGGACGACGACGAGGCGGTCCAGGTCGAGGCCGCCGAGAGCGAGCTCAGACGGCTGGGCCTGGAGGAGATCCGCGTACGGCACCACGGCGACCTGGCCCGGCTCGAGGCGCCGCACGACGACCTGGCGACCATGACGTCGGAGCCCCTGCGCGGTGAGGTGCTGCGGGCCGTGCGGTCCGCGGGCTTCCGGTCGGTGGCCGTCGACCTGGAGGCCGTCGACCTGGAGGCCGTGATCACCCCGGACGACGCCTGACCGGACCCGATGGCAACCGGGTGCCACGGGGCGCGCGCCGTGGCGGGGCAACAAGTGGCAACTCGTTGTCCGGCCCTGGTGCGGCTCATAGTGTCCCGTCTGACGCGCAGCTCCACCGCCGGGGCTGCTGACCTGCTCTACCGACCGGCACCTCCCGGACGACGACGTCCGCCGTGCCCCGACCCGCAGCCCCACGGGCGTCGACGTCGACCCCGTGCGACGAACCGGAAAGAGCGAACCCTTGAGGAGCACGCCATGGTGACCGCCCAGGAGGCCCGCCCCACGACGCCGTCCAGGTCACGGCCGACGCCGCCGGCCGGCGGGCCGCCGTTCGCCGCCCGCGTGCTCGCGCTGCTGGCGGAGTCGTGGCGGCCCGTCGCGGTGCTGCTCGCGCTGTTCGCGCTCTGGTGGTTCGTGGCGTGGCGCGAGCTGGTCCCGGCCTACCTGGTGCCCTCTCCCGGCGCGGTCGCCGAGACCATGGCCGCCGAGTGGCCGATGCTCCTGGAGCACACCTGGGTGACCACGCTGGAGACGATCGTCGGGTTCGTGCTCGCGGCCGTGATCGGCGTGGCGGCCGCCGTGCTGCTGGTCTACTCCAGGACGGCGGAGAAGTCGCTCTACCCGCTCATCCTCTTCGCCCAGGTCATCCCCAAGATCGCCATCGCCCCGATCCTGGTCGTCTGGTTCGGGTTCGGCATGACGCCGAAGATCGTCCTGGCGGTGCTCATCGCGTTCTTCCCCGTCGTGGTCTCGGCCGTGGCCGGGCTGCGCTCGGTCGACCCCGAGCTGCTGGAGATGTCCGCGACGATGGGCGCCTCGCGGTGGAAGACGTTCCGCAAGATCCGCTTCCCCGGTGCGCTCCCGCAGCTCATGTCCGGCCTCAAGGTGGCGGTGACGCTCGCGGTCGTGGGCGCCGTCGTCGGCGAGTTCGTGGGCGCCGACCGGGGCCTCGGCTACGTGCTGCTGCTCGCCAGCGGCAACCTCGACGCCCCGCTGCTGTTCGCCGACCTGATCCTCATGTCGCTCATCGGCGTGGTCCTGTTCGTGCTGGTCGAGCTGCTCGAACGGCTCCTCATCCCGTGGCACGCCTCGCGCCGGGGCAACCTCGCGCTCGCGACCGTCTGACCAGCGCCCTCTCGTTCTTCCCGCCGCCACCGTGGCGGCCCGACCAGAAAGGCTCTCCCATGCATGGTGCAACGAAGCAGGAGCGTGGCCGCAGGACCGCGATGTCGCTGGCCGTGGCGGGCGTCGCGCTGGCGACGGCCGCGGCCTGCGGGCAGGCCGCCGGGGGCGGGCCGGGCGAGCAGAACGCCGAGGGCCTGAGCGAGGTCACGGTGACCCTCAACTGGGTGCCGTACGGCGAGCACGCCCCGTTCTACTACGGCGTGGCCGAGGGCATCTTCGAGGACGAGGGCATCGACCTGACGATCCAGCCGGGCAACGGGTCCGGCAACACCGTGCAGCAGGTGGCGCAGCGCAACACCGACTTCGGGTGGGCCGACACCCCGCCGCTCGCGAACGGCATCAGCTCCGGCATGCCGGTGCGCAGCGTCGGGGTCTTCCTGCAGACCGGCCCCAGCTCCGTGGAGTTCTTCGACGACCAGGGCATCACCGAGCCCGCCGACCTCGTGGGCAAGACGGTCGGCGGCACGCCCGGCGACGCCATGTACGGCACGTTCCCGGCGTGGCTGGAGATCAACGGCGTGAACCCGGACGACGTGACCGTGGTCAACGTGGACGCCGCGGGCAAGATCGCCGCGCTCATCGAGGGCAAGGTCGACGCCATCCAGGGCTTCTACCACGACCAGGCGGCGACCATCGAGAACCAGACCGGCAAGGAGGTCTCGGCCCTGCCGTTCGCGGACTTCGGCATGAACATGCTCGGCACCGGCCTGCTGGCGCACGAGGCGACGATCGAGAGCGACCCCGAGCTGGTCCAGGCGATGGTGCGGGCGACGTCGAAGGCGTTCCTCGCGGCGTCCGAGGACCCGGAGGCCGCCGTCGCCGCCATGGCCGCCGACGCCGAGCAGGCGCCCGACGAGGAGGTGCTGGCGGCGCAGCTCGAGGCGACGATCGGCCTGCTCAACCTCGAGGAGGCCCCGGCGCCCGGCGTGAACACCGAGCAGCAGTGGACCGACACGCTGACGTTCCTCACGGAGAACACGGAGTTCGAGGGCGAGCCGACGCCGGACGCGTACTGGGACGCGAGCTTCGGGGAGGGCATGTGACCGCCGCGACGGAACCCACGGTCGCGCGGGCCGCAGGCGGGCGGGCCGCCGGCGCCGAGCCGATCATCGAGGTCTCGCACCTCACCCGGCGCTTCACCTCCAAACGCTCGGAGACCGTGGCGCTGGACGACGTCTCGCTGGCCGTGCAGCCGGGGGAGTTCGTCACGATCGCGGGGCCGTCCGGCTGCGGCAAGTCGACGCTGCTCAAGATCATCGCGGGGCTCACTCTCGCCAGCGAGGGCGACGTGCGCCTGTACGGGCAGCCGGTCACGGGTCCGCAGCGCGAGATCGGGTTCGCCTTCCAGCGCTCGGCCCTGCTGGAGTGGCGGGGCGTGCGCAGGAACATCCTGCTCCAGGCCGAGATGCGCGGCATGGACCGGCGCCGCGCGGAGGAGCGCGCCGACCACCTCATCGAGCTCACCGGACTGACCGGGTTCGAGAAGGCCCTGCCGCACGAGCTGTCCGGCGGCATGCAGCAGCGCGTGGCCCTGTGCCGTGCCCTGCTGCACGAGCCCCGGGTGCTGCTCATGGACGAGCCGTTCGGGGCGCTCGACGCCCTGACGCGCGAGCAGATGAACATCGAGATGAACCGGATCTGGCGCGAGACCGGCACCACCGTGGTGCTGGTGACCCACTCCGTGCCGGAGGCGGTGTACCTGGGCAGCCGCATCGTCGTCATGAGCCCGCGGCCCGGCCGCATCGTCGAGACGCTCGAACCGGGGCTGCCGGAGCGCCGCGAGTACGGGCCGACCCTGGCCGACCCGCGGTTCACGGCGGCCGCCGAGCGGCTGCGCGACCTGCTCGGCGCGAGCCATGCGCCCGAGTGACCGGGGCCGGCCGTGACGTCCGCCGGCACGGGTGAGGACGTCAGCACGGGTGAGGGCGTCGGCACGGGCGTCGGCGTCGGCATCGTGGGCATGGGCGGGATCGGCGCGTTGCACGCCCGGGCCGTGTCGGAGCTGGCGGGCCGGGCTCGTGTCGTCGCGTTCAGCGGCCGGGCGGCGGAGGGTGCGCCGCCGACGGCCGCGCGTCTCGCACCGCACGAGGTCATCGCGCACCCCGACGTCGAGGTCGTGGCGATCTGCACCCCGAGCGGCACGCACGCGGCGCTCGCGCTGGCGGCGCTGGAGGCCGGCCGGCACGTCGTCGTCGAGAAGCCGCTCGCGCTGGACGTCGGTGACGCGCTGCGCGTCGCGCGTGCCGCGCGCGAGCGCGGGCTCCTGGTCTCGATGATCGCCCAGCGGCGCCTGGAGGCCGAGAACGTGGCGCTCAGGCGCGCGATCGACGACGGGGCGCTGGGCGAGCTGCGGCTGGCGACCACCCACGTGCACTGGCACCGCGACGACGGCTACTACCGCGCGGCGGGATGGCGGTCCGCGGCGGACCAGGGCGGCGGGTCCCTGATGAACCAGGGCGTGCACAGCGTGGACCTGCTGCGCTGGCTGTGCGGCCCGGTCGAGTCGGTGACGGCCCAGTCCGGCACCCTCGCGCACGCGATCGCGGCGGAGGACACGACGGTGGCCACCCTCCGCTTCGCCTCCGGCGCGCTCGGCGTGGTGACCACGACGACGGCGACGCCGCCCGGGTTCCCGGCGACCGTCTCCGTGCTCGGTTCCCGCGGATCGGTCGAGCTCGGTCAGGGGGAGGTGCGCCGGTGGGACGTGCCGGGGGTGCCCCCGCCGCCGGCGGGACCCGCGGCGAACGGTGCCGCCGACCCGCTCGCGATCGGCCACGCGGGACACCTGGCCCAGTGGACCCGGATCGTCGACGCCCTGCGGTCACCGGCAGCGGTGCCGGTGCCGGTCGGCATCGACGACGCCGTCGAGACGGTCCGGCTGCTGTGCGCGATCGAGGCGGCCGCGGGGGGGGGGGGGGGGGGGGGGGGGGGGGGGGGGGGGGGGGGGGGGGGGGGGCCGGCCCCCCCCCCCCCCCCCCCCCCCGCCCGCCCGCGCG
>NZ_JBIUAP010000004.1:292920-344112 GCF_044547525.1 Promicromonospora sp. NPDC052451 | reverse complement strand
TCTTGTCGCTTTTCTCGCTGTTGCGGATGACCGGGTCGGCGCGCCCGGGCTGCGGCGGGCGGGGGGCGCGGGCGCGGCCGCGCCCCCCCCCCCCCCCCCCCCCCCCCCCCCCCCCCCCCCCCACGCCGGGTCAGAGCCGGTCGAACGGGGCGGCGTAGCGGAACCGGCCGGCGTACTCCGGCCGCCATGCGCTCAGGGTCCGTGCCTGGAAGTAGTCGCCCCATGCGGGGTCCGGGGACTCGATCCCGGTCTCGCCGGCGGCCACGAACCCGAACCGGGAGTAGAGGGCGGGCTCGCCGAGCAGCACGACCACGGGTTCACCGAGCGCGTCGGCGGCGCCGAGGACGGCGTGCATCAGGGCCGCGCCGACGCCGCGCCCCTGGTGCGCGGGGTGGACGCTGAGCGGGCCGAGCCCCAGCGCGGACCGGCCCGCGAGCTGCCCGCGGGTGGCCACCACATGGCCGACCACCTCCGGATCGGCCGGCCCGGACTCGGCCACCAGCGACAGCTCGGGCACCCACCCCGGGTCGGCGCGCAACCACCCGACCAGGGTGGCCTCCCCGGGCGCGCCGTCGGCCTCGACCGACGGCGCGGCGTGCGCGACGCCCGAGAAGGCGGCCGCGGTGACGGCGCGGATGGACGGGACGTCGGACGGGCGTTCCTGCCTGATGAGCATGCGGTCACTGTCGAGGGCGCAGCGCCGGGGGAGCAAGACAAATATCGCCCCGGGGCCGGGCGCCGCGCGGGAGCCCTGGCCGGGCAATCAGCGGTCCCTGGTGAGCAGGGCACGGTCCTCGACGTCCGGCACGGACGGATCCGCCGGCACCTAGGAGACGGCTCCGGCACCTGCCCGCGTGGGACGCACGAGATCGTCGAGGATCCGCGTGAAGCCGGCCTCGCTGACGACGGGGATGCCGTAGGCCGCGGCCTTGCGGGCCTTGCCGGACATCGAGTCGGCGTCGGCGGCGACGACCAGCCGCACCTTCCGGGTGACGGCGGGGCGGGGGACGAGCCCGGCCGCGGCGGCCCGGCGCTCCCACACGTCCCGCGGCTCGTCCATCGCCCCGGTGAAGACGACCTGGTCGCCGGGGCCGAGGGGGTACCGGCCAGGTCGGTCACCGGTCCCGGAGCCCGCCTCGGCGGCGGCAGCCGCGTCCTGGAGGATGCGTCCGGCGTCCGCGGCGGGGACCTCCAGCATGGCGGCGACGGCCTGGAGGTCGGCCAGCTCCGCCGCGTCGAGCACGCCGTCGGCCGAGGCCACGGTGGCCAGCCCGGCGAGGTACTCGCGGTGCAGGGCGGCGGCCTCCGTGCGGCCGATCCCGAGCTGTCCGCACAGCTCGGCGAGCTGGTCGTGCTCGCGGGCGGAGATGTGCCGGTCCAGCAGCGCCCGGTCGACCAGCTCGAGGTACTCCTCCTTCTCCCACGTGGTGATCGGGGTGGTGCGGGCGGCGGCGAGCCGGGCGAGGAAGTGGGTGTCGCGCTCGGCGGAGACGCCCCGCCGCACGGGCCCGGCCCCCGTGGCCGGGATGACCGGCCAGGGTGTGGTCGCGGCGAGCTCGACGACGTCGTCCCAGCCGGGCACGACGTGCCGGGCGCCGCCGGCCAGGTAGATCCTCAGGAGCTCCGCGGCGGCCCGGGCGTCGGCGAGGGCCTCGTGCGCGGAGGCGAGCGCGACGCCGTGGTGCGCGCACGCCCCGGCCAGGGACCGTGGGGCGGTGGGGAAGAGCTGTGCCCCGGTGCGCATCGTGCACAGGGTGGTCGGCTCGATGAGCGGCACGTCGTACCCGGTCGCGGCGAACGCGTGCCAGACGAACCGGCGGTCGAACTGCGCGTTGTGCGCCACGAAGGTGCGTCCGCGCAGCAGCTCGGCGGCGTGGCCGGCGATGTCCTGGAACGACGGCGCGTGGCGGGCGTCGGAGGCGCTGATGCCGTGGATCTGCTGCGGACCGAGGTCTCGTCCCGGGTTGACGAGCGTGGCCCAGGTGTCCTCGATGCGGCCGTCGGGGTCGACCTGGACGACCGCGAGCTCGACGATCCGGTCGTGCCCGCCCGGGAACAACCCGGTGGTCTCCACGTCCACGACGGCGTACCCGGTCACGTGCGTCTCCCCTCGCAGCGGTGTGCAGAACCGGGCAATCGTCGCAGCCGGCCCGGGGCGGCGCAGGGTGTGCCGTGGGTGAAGCGCTGGCGCGGCGGGGTGATCTCGTGCCGGTGGTGGCAGTGGCCCGCTAGGCGGGCCCGGCCGGCGGAGGGCCGCCGAGGGCGTCCAGCAGGGGCGCCCGGCCAGGACCCGCCAGCCACTGGTCGAAGCGCAGCAGGAAGGGGAACGCCGCCCGCAGCCCCGCGAGGTCGGCGCGGCCCGCGAGCCTGCCGTCGTCGACGAGCGCGACCGACCTGGCCAGGACCTCGTCCTGGTCGAGCAGCGCCTGCGGCAGACGGCGGTAGGTGATCGGGCGCCGCGCCGCGCGTGTCAGCCGGTCGGCGATCTCGGTGCCGGTCAGGGCGTCACCGGCGATCTCGACCGTGCGGCCGCCGAACTGGCCGGGTGCGCCGAGGACGGCGGCGGTGACACGGCCGATGTCCTGCACGGCGACGAGCTGCATCGCCTGGTCGGGCCGCATCAGGAACGTCAGCTCGCCCCGCCCGGGGTCGGTCGCGGTCAGCAGGAGCTCCATGAACGTGGCCGGGCGGACCACCGTGGTGGTCATGCCGAGGCCCCGGACGTGCTCCTCGATCCGGCTCTTGACGTCGAAGTGGCGCACGCCGGTCGAGACCGGCCCGGCGGCGATCATCGAGCTGTAGACCAGGTGCCGGGCGCCGCTGTCCTCGGCGGCGTCGGCCACGGCGACGCCGTAACGGACCTCGTCGTCGTGGCTGAGCCCGGCTCCCGCCTGACCCGAGCTCGGCTGCACGCTGAACACGCCGTGCACCCCGGCGAACGCCGCACGCAGCGACCCCGGGTCGGCGAGGTCGCCCCGGACGACCTCGGCCCCCGCCGCGGCCAGCGACCGGGCACGGCTGCCACCCGGGTCCCGCACGACGGCACGGACGGTCCAGCCGGCGGTCAGCAGCGCCGCGCTCACGGCACCACCCTGCTGACCGGTGGCGCCCAGCACGGCGACGGTTCGTCCGGCGTCGGGCCGCCGGGTGGAGGTTCGGGTCCGGGAGTCGCTCATGTCCGGGACCGTAACGGAGCGCCCCGTCCGCCTGGCTAAAGTGAGAGCGGTGACGACCGAAGTGAGAGCGCGGTTGCGTTCGGACGCCCGGGACAACCGCGAGCGCATCGTCGCCGTCGCCCGTGCCGCGTTCGCGGACGGCGGCCTGGACGTGCCCGTCCGGGAGATCGCCCGGCGGGCCGAGGTCGGTCCGGCCACGGTCTACCGGCACTTCGCGACCAAGGAGGCGCTGCTGGCCGAGGTCTTCGCGGCCCAGATGGCGTCGTGCGCCGAGATCGTGCGCCGGGGGCGGGCCGCCGGCGACCCGTGGCGCGGCCTGAGCCTGGTGGTCGAGGAGCTGATGGCGGTCCACGCCCTCGACAAGGGTTTCGCGCGGGCCTTCACCTCCCGGATGTCCGAGCCCGCCGAGCTCGCCGCCGAGCGCGACCGCACGCTCGCGGCGCTGCGCGAGCTGGTGCGGCAGGCGAAGGAGGCCGGTGCGCTGCGCGCGGACTTCGTGCTGGAGGACATCAACCTCGCCCTGCTGGCCAACGAGGGGATCCGTGCGGACACCCCCGAGATGCGGCTGGCCGCGTCACGCCGGTTCGCCGCCCTGATGCTGCAGTCCTTCCAGGCCCGCCCGGTCGCGGCCCCGCTGCTCCCGGCGGTCCGGCTGCCGCCGGCCCAGGGGTAGCCGGGCGGCCCTACAGGTGCTCGGTGTAGAACGCCGCGAGCCGCTCGGTGGCCGCGTCGACGTACTCGGGCACGTCGTACATCTCGTAGTGCCCGGCGCCCTCGACCACCATGAGGTCGACCGGGTTGGGCGCCATCTCCCACAGCCGCATGCCGGACTCGTAGGAGCCCGTGGTGCCGCGCCGTCCGGCGAGGACCACCTGGAGCGGCTGGGTCATGAGCTGGTCGACCAGGTGGAACGCGTCGTAGCCCAGCAGCAGCGAGTCGCCGCGGGAGAGCCGCCGGTTGGTCGAGCGCTCGTGCCCGCCCCGTGGGGTGCGGTAGTAGGTGATCGCCTGCGTCGTGTCGAGGTCGGTCGTGCCGGCAGCCGCGGCGTCCTCCAGCGTGTCGGGGAGCCAGGCGTCGCGGCCCAGCTCGCCGGTGCGGTTCTCCTGGGTGCGGGCCTTCGCCATGGCGTCGAGCGCGGCGACCGGGCCGTCCGGCTGGAAGCCGCGGAACGACGTGCCCATGTTGCCCGGGACCACCGTGCCGACGGCCTTGATGCGGTGGTCCGTGCGGGCGGTGTGCACCGCGTAGCCGCCGCCCGCGCAGATCCCGAGCACGCCGATGCGCTCCGGGTCGATGCCGGGCAGCGTGCCCAGCGCGTCGATCGCGTACGAGATGTCCTCGCCGCGGCGGTAGGGATCCTCGAGGTCGCGCGGCTCGCCGCCGCTCCGACCCTGGTGGGCGGGGTCGAACACGAGCGCCGCGAGGCCCCGGGCGGCCAGCCGGGCGGCGTAGTTCGCGCCGATCTGCTCCTTCACGCTGCTGCCCGGGGTGGAGAGCACCACGGCGCGCAGGGGCGTGGCGTCCCGGTCGTCGGGGAGGTAGAGGTCGGCGGCGAGCTCGATCGGCCCGCGGGGGATGGTCAGGTGCTGCATGGGTGGAGAACCTCTCGTTCCATGGTGTGCTAGTTCAAAATGGAGAGTAGTACAGTTCTGAACTAACATCACGGTAGCACCCCGCACCACCCGGACCGAGGAGGGCACATGGCGGTCGACGCCGCACAGCTCTGGACCCTGAACCACCGCCTGCTCACCGCCGTGCTGGACGAGGCCGGCACCCAGCTCGAGGAGCTCGGGCTGGAGCCGAAGGAGTTCTTCGTGCTCGCCGAGGTCGCGGCGTCGCCGCACCCTGCCCGGCTCGCGAAGGAGCTGGTGATACCCAAGGCGAGCGTGACCGTGTACGTGCGCAACCTGGTCGCCAAGGGCTTCTTGCGCCGTGAGATCGACGACGCCGACCTGCGGCGCCACCGCCTGGTGCTCACCGACGACGGCGTCGCCGCACGCGACCGCTCGTTCGCGGCGCTCGCGGCGGCGTTCGACCGCAGGCTCGCACGCATCGCGCCTGGCGACCGCGCCGAGCTGGCCCGCATCCTGACGGCGCTGCTCGAACCCGCCACGCCGCTCGAGCCGGCCCCGGAGGTGTCGCGGTGAGCGCCGGCGAGCGCCCGACGCGGCCGTGGACCGAGGCCGAGCTGGCCCTGCTCGACCGGGCCGAGCTGATCCGCGTGGCGGGCGCGCGCGACGACGGCACCCTGCGCCCCTTCGTGACCATCGGGCACGTCCGGCTCGGCCGGGACGAGCTCGTCCGCTCGCTCCACGGGCCCGGCGGCGCCTGGTACCGCGCCGCGACACGGTCCGGTCACGGCCAGGTCGACGTCGCCGGGCAGCGCATCGCCGTCGCCTTCCTGCCCGACGTCGGCCGCGCCGCGGAGGTCGACCGGGCCCTGCGCGCCCGGTACGGCAACGACTCTGGCGTCCGCCGGATGACCAGCGACCCGGCGCGGACGGCCACGCTCCGGATGGTCCCGCTGGCGTAGTCCTTCGCCGGGGACTCTTTCATGAGGGCGGATGAATACGTGCAGGAATGGGTGAAAAACGGCAGGCCGGGTTCTATTTTAATGTGGAGTGATTCAATCTCCATGTGGACGGATTAAACCCGTTTCTTGTGCGTGAAGTGCGTGTGAACAACGGTCGAAGCGCTTGAGAGGCCTCATTTTTTCTCGGCATGATGAAAGCCATTCGCCGAGACAAGAACTGAGGGGTCATCGTGAATCATCAGTCCGTTGTCACCGTGCCCGGCCTGCTCGCGGCCCGGGCACAGGAGCGGCCCGACGCGACCGCGATCGAGCTCGTCGGTGCAGGCCGGCTCAGCTACGGGGAGTGGGACCGGCGCTCGCACGCGGTCGGCCACGGCCTCGTCGCCAGGGGCGTCCGGCCTGGGGACCGCGTCGTCGTCCGCGCGTCGGCCGACTGGATCGCCTTCGCGGTCGGGTACGCCGGCGTGCAGGCCGCCGGGGCGATCGCCGTCCCCGTGCTGGCGTCCAGCAGCGACGAGTACATCGCTCGCGTCCACGCGGAGGCCGGGGCGGTCGGCGTGCTCGGCGACGCCGTGCCCGGGTGCCCGGGCTGGTCCCTCGCCGTGCACCAGATCGAGGCGGGACAGCCGGCCGGCCCGACCGGGGTGCCGGTGAGCGGCGAGGACGACGCCGAGATCCTCTTCACCTCCGGCACGACCGGGCGGCCCAAGGGCGTCGTGTCCACGCACGGCAACCTCACGTACGCGATCCGCCAGCGCGTCCCGGACGGGGCGGCCGCGACCCAGGTGCGCACCGTCCTGCACGCGCTGCCGCCCGCGACCAACGCGGGCCAGTCCCTCCTGGTCCAGACGCTCAGCGCGGCGCCGCACACCATGATCGTGCTCGAGAAGTTCGACGCCGGCACCCTGCTGCGTACCGCCCAGCAGGTCAGGCCGGACGACATCGTGCTCGTCCCCGCCTACGCGCTGGCTCTCCTGCGGGCCACGGCGCGGTTCGACCTGAGCGGCGTGCGGCAGGTGCGCACGACGAGCGCGCCGATCTCGGCCGCGACGCTGGCCAGGCTGGCCGAGCTGTTCCCGCAGGCGAGCATCGTCAACATGTACACCTCGACCGAGAGCTGGCCCGCGCGCCTGCGGATGCGCTTCGACCCGGGCCGCCCGTTCTCGCTCGGCCGGGCGCACGGGCGCAGCGAGGTGCGTGTCGTCGACGCGTCCGGCGCGCCGGTGGCGGCAGGCACCTCGGGTGCGGTGCAGCTCCGGATCGACGGCGTGCGTCCGCGCCGCTACTGGAACGACCCGGACGCCACCGCGCGCGTCTTCGGGTCGGACCGGTGGGTGAGCACCGGAGACGTGGGCCGCCTGGACGAGGAGGGGTACTTCTACCTGGAGGACCGCAGCGCCGACACGGTGAACGTCGGCGGACGGAACGTGTCCACGCTCGCCGCCGAGGGCGTCCTGGAGGAGCACCCCGACGTGGAGGAGGCAGCGGCGTTCGGTGTGCCGCACCCGACGCTCGGCCAGTACCTCGTCGCCACCGTGATCGGCTCCGGCGACCTCGACCCGGACGAGGTGCGCTCCTTCGCCGCCGCGCGGCTGGGGGAGTCGGACGCACCCAAGCGGGTCGTCCGGGTCGAGCACCTGCCCCGCAACGCCCTGGGCAAGGTCGTCAAGCGCGATCTGGCCCGGACCTTCTCCGCGCTGCTCGCTCGGGAGACCGGTCAGACGGCGCCGGCGAGCGCCACGGAACGCGCGGTGGCGGCGATCTGGGCACGGGCCCTGGACACCGACGCCACCTCGATCGGCCCGGACGCCGAGTGGCTGTCGCTCGGCGGGTCGTCGCTCGAGGCGGCCGAGGTCGCGCTGCTCGTCGCCGACGAGCTCGGGCGCGACGTGCCCGAGCGGGTGCTGCACACCAACCCGACGCTGCGCGCCTACGCCTCCGCGGTGGACGACGCACCGCAGGCTCAGCAGAGCCTGCTGCGACCCATCGCCCGCGCCGCCCGCGGGGTGGCCGGATGAGCACCCTGCACACCGCGACGCACTACCAGCGGTCCCTCTACGGGGCGACCGGCGGGCGCGCCTCCGGCGTCACCGTGGGCGCAGCCGTCCGGATGCGCGGACACACCGACCCCCGCCGCGTCCGCGCCGCGCTCGACGCGCTCACCGCCCGCCACGAGGCCCTGCGCACCACGCTGACCCGGCCCGGCACGAGCACCGCCGCGCACCAGGTGGTCGGCGAGCACGCGCCACCGGACCTGCGCGAGGTCAGCCTCGCCACGGTCGAGCCGAGGGAGCGCGAGGCCGCCTGTGCCGCGCTCCTGCAGGCGGAGCTGCGGCGACCGTTCGTGCTGGCGGACAGCCCGCTCGTCCGGGCGCTGCTGGTCACCCTCGCCGACGACGACCGGGTGTTCGCCGTGATCGGGCACCACGCGATCATGGACGGCTGGTCCGCGGGCGTGATCCGCGACGACTTCCGGTACCTGTACGAGCACGGACCCGGTGCCCCGCTCGCTCCGCCCGCCCTCCATCTCGCCGACTACGCCGCCTGGGAGGCCGAGCTGTCCGACGACCCCGCGACGCGGGAGCACTGGCGCGCGGTCCTGGCCGACGCCCGTCCCCGCCTCTCGTTCCCCCGGGAGACGCCGGCCGTCGGGACCCTCGCCCGCACCACACCGCATCCGCTCCCGCTCGACCACGGCCCGGCCCTCGACGCGCTGCGTCCGCTGATGGCCGAGCACCGGGCGAGCACGACCGCCGTCCTGCTGGCGGCGCTCGCGGCGGCCCTGCGGGACCACGCGACGGACGAGCGGATCACGGTCGGCGTCATGCGCTCGAACCGCCGGCAGCGCGAGGTCCGCGCGACGGTCGGGTTCCTCGCCGGGCACGTGCCGGTCACGGTGGACCTGTCCGGGGACCCGTCGTGCGCCACGCTCGTCGGGCGCGCGGCCGACGCCTACGACCGTGCGATCACGCGCCCGGCACCGGCGGGCGTGCTCCGCGCGTCCCTGCCCGACGTCGGCCCCGGCCCCCTGTTCGACGTCTCGTTGAACTACAGCGCGGGTGAGCGCCGGCCCGACGCGGTCGTCACCGGTGCCGGCACCACGTTCTCGCCGTTCGACCTCGCCCACGAGGAGCCCACCGACCACCCCTGGTGGGACGGCGCCTCGTTGCTGGACTTCCAGG
Source organism: Promicromonospora sp. NPDC052451 (assembly GCF_044547525.1). Classification (NCBI taxonomy): domain Bacteria; kingdom Bacillati; phylum Actinomycetota; class Actinomycetes; order Micrococcales; family Promicromonosporaceae; genus Promicromonospora; species Promicromonospora sp. NPDC052451. Next base: position 335,221 of record NZ_JBIUAP010000004.1, on the reverse strand, counting down.
TCAGGTCCGACCCGGCCGGCCGGTTCGCGGGCGTGCTCGTGGCCGACGCCACGGTGTTCGGCGACCGGGCGGCGGCCCGGTTCGCCGGCCGCTTCACGGCCGCGCTGCGCAGGGTGGCCGAGCACCCCGGGGACCGCCTCGACGACCTCGGTGCGACCCGGGAACCGGTCCGATGAGCGCCGTCACCGTGGGCGCCGAGGTGCTGCCCGCCACCTACCTCCAGCAGGAGTGGGTCGCGGCGGTCGGCGCGGAGGAGTCCAACCACAACATCCCGCACGCGATCGAGATCACCGGGCCCCTGGACCTCGACCACCTGTCCGCGGTGCTGGCGGCACTGGTGGACCGGCACGAGACCCTGCGCACGGCCTTCGCCCGCACGGCGGACGGCATCGCGCAGCGGGTCACGGCGCCGTTCCGTCCCGGGTGGGAGCTCGAGGACCTCTCCCACCTGCCGCGACCGGCGCGCCGCGCCGCGCTCGAACGGCTCGCGGTCCGGCGGTGCGAGCGGACGACCGACCTGTTCACCCCGCCGCTCTGGTCGGCGGTCGTGGTCCGGATGGCTCCCGGGCACCACGTCCTGCTGACCGTCTGGCACCACGCCGTCTTCGACGGCTGGTCCAACGCGGTGCTCCTGCGCGACGTGCACCAGCTCTACCGCGCCCGGCTCGACCCGACGTACCCGCCGCCGGCCGCGGTGCAGGTCCAGCCCGGCGACTACGCCGCGCACGAGCGCACCATCGGCCTCGGGGCGCACGCCGGGTTCTGGGGCGAGCAGTCCGCGGCCGACCCGCCACGCCTGCCCCGGGAACGCACGCGCCCGGACGATCCGCTGTGGCTGGAGGCGCACCCCCTGCCGCTGTTGGGCGCGGAGACGACCGGTTCCCTGCTCCGGATCGGCGCCCGGCACGGCGCCAAGCCGGCCAGCACCCTGCGCGCCCTGGTCCTGGCGTCGCTCACGCCCTACCTCGGCGACGACGTGACGATCGGGTGCGTCACGGCCAACCGGGACGTGCCCGGGCTGGCGCACACCCTCGGTCTCGTGAGCGACCACGTGCCCGTCCGGGTCGACCTGCGGGACGACCCGTCGTTCGGCCGGCTCGCCGGGCGCGTCCACGAGGCGACCCGGCAGGCGCACCGGCACCGGGTCCCGGTCGGGGTGCTGCGCCACGAGCTGCCCGGGGCGGCCCGGCGGGGCGGCTCGTTGTTCGACATCTCGATCAACTACCTGCCGCACGCCCCGGGCCGTGCCGCGACGATCACCGTCCCGGACGGCGGCACGGTCACGATGCGGCAGCTGACGCTGCCGACCACCGTGCTCCGGCCGCGGATGGCGACGGCGTTCAGCGGCGCCGTGCCGCTCGGCTTCCAGCTCCACCACGCGCACGAGGGTCATGTCTCCGGCGACCTGTGGGCGCACCGTCCCGCGTTCGCCTCGCGGACGATCGACGAGCTGACGGGGAACCTCGGCCGGACGGCGCGCGAGGTGCTCGCCGCACCCGGGCGCGGGATCCGGGGCCTCGCCGTCCGGGGGAGGGGGTGAGCACGGGCCGTACCCCGCACTAGGCCGCCATCGCGAGCCGCTGGTGGGCCGCCCACTCCTTCGCGGCGGCGGCTACGGGCAGCTCGGGGTCGAGGAGCCAGGCGGTCTCCAGGCCGTTGATGAACGCGATGATCTCGATCGCCTTGAGACGGGTGTCGACGTAGGCCCGGATCTCGCCGCGGTCCTGGGCGGCGGCCAGGACCGCGGCGACCCGGTCGACGGTTACGTGGTACCGGCCGGCCAGGCGAGGGTGGAGCACGCCGTCGTCGCCGAGGTTCTCGACGACCAGCACGGTGTGCATGCCCACCGAGTGGGAGTGGCTGGCCCACCGGGTGACGTTGTGCGCGATGACGTCGAGGATGCCCAGGCCCACGTCGGTGTCGTGCCACAGGATCTCGTCCTCGGCGTCGTCGCGGCGGTCCAGCACCGCGTGGAGCAGGGCCTCCTTGCTCGAGTAGTGATACAGGAGGCCGCTCTGCGAGACGCCCGCCTCGGCGGCGATCTCGGCGAGGTTGGTGCCGCGGGACCCGTTGCGCGCCACGAGGCGGGTGGCGGCGTCGACGATCAGCTCTCGGCGGGCCTTGCCCTTGGCCGACAGGGAGATCTTGGGCGCGCCCGTCTCCCGCGCCCCCTGAAGCTGGTCCTGATCTGTCATGTCCATCTCCTGTCGTCCACTTTTTGCGGGCCTTTCCGTGCGCGATGTTCCTTACTTCACGGCGCCCTGAAGAAGGGCTTTGACGAAGTGTCGCTGAAAGAAGAGGAATACCAGCAGGGAGGGTGCGATGATCAGCAGCGAACCGGCGCACAGCAGTGCGATGTTCGTCCCGTGCTCACCCTGGAAAGCACCCAGGCCCCCCGCAACCGTACGCATCGTCGGGTCGTCGACCAGGACGAGCGGCAGCAGGTACTGGTTCCAGGTCGCCAGGAAGAACAGGATCGTGAGCGCCGACAGCGCCGGCACCGCGAGCGGCAGCTGGACCCGGCGGAAGATCTGCCACGTGGAGGCGCCGTCGAGCTTGGCCGCCTCGGTCAGGGCGGTCTCCATGGTGCGGAAGCTTGCCCGCATCCAGAACACCCCGAACGGCATGAGCAGCCCGATGAGCGGCAGGATGACGGCCCACCGGGTACCGAGCAGCCCCATGTCGCGGAGGTTGTAGTAGAGCGGGGTGATGAGCGCCTCGAACGGCAGCGTCAGGCCGACGAGCAGGAGCACCTCCACGAACCTGCCGCCGGGCACGTCGAGCTGTGCGAGCGCGTACCCGGCCGCGGCGGCCATGGCGACGGCAGCGGGGACGACGCCGAGCACGATCAGGACGCTCGACCGGAACAGCGCGAGGAAGTTCGCCGAGGTCCAGGCGTCCGCGAAGTTGCTCCACTGCGGATCCTCGGGCCAGGCGAGGCCGGGCGGCGTGCTGTTCTGCGGTGCGAGTGCGGCGGTGAGCATGCTGAGCAGGGGCAGGATCGCGAACAGCATGAGGGCCAGGAGGATGACGGCCCGGGTGACGCGGTCGTGGACGGGTGAGGAGACGGCGCTCATTCGTGCCTCCCGATGCGCTGGATGGGCCAGATGACGAGCAGGACGAGCGCCGCGAGGAGCACGGCCAGGGCCGAGGCCTGGCCGATCCGCTGTTCCAGGAAGGTGAGCCGGTAGATCTCCACGCCGGGCACCATCGTCTGGTAGCCGGGGCCACCCTGGGTCGCGATCTGGACCACGTCGAAGCTGGCCAGTGCGGCGATGGTGCCGATGGTCGCGCAGACGGCGATCTCCTGCCGGAGCCCGGGAAGCGTGACCGCGAAGAACTCGCCCACGCGGCCCGCGCCGTCCAGGCGGGCGGCCTCGTAGAGCGACGGGTCGATCTTGCCGATGCCGGACAGCAGCAGGACCGTGCAGAACCCGAACGACAGCCAGAACCCGATGACGCCGACCGCCGGCAGGGCGAACGTGAAGTCCCCGAGCCACGCGCGGGTCACGGACCCGAGGCCTACGGCCCGGAGCGTCTGGTTGACGAGCCCGTCGGTGGAGAACATCCACGTCCAGGCGATGCCCGCCGCCACGGGCGGCAGGACCTGCGGGACGAACAGCACCACCCGGGCGGTGGTGCTGAACGCCCCGGCGCGCAGCTCCCGGACGAGGCTCGCCGCGACGAGCCCCAGGCCGACCGGAAGAGCGGCGTAGAAGAAGATGAGGACGAACGCGTGCGCGACCGACCCGAGCAGCTCTGGCTCGGTGAAGACGGCCACCCAGTTGTCCAGGCCCGCCGGGGTGGCGGGGCCGATGCCGTCCCACTCGTAGAACGAGAACTGGACGGACTGCCCCAGCGGGTACAGGACGAACGCCGTGTACATGGCCAGGGCGGGTGCGACCCAGAGCAGGGTGCTCCACCGCCGCGCCGGGCGGCGACGTCGGGCAGGACGCGGGGGAGGGGGCGACTCCTCTGCCTCGGGGGCCGGCCGCAGGGCGGTCGAGCCGCGGGGGTACCTGGACATCTACTCCTCCGCCTCGTTCTCGTAGTCCGCCTGGATCGCCGCCGAGAACTCGGCCGGCGACGTCTTCCCGGACACGAGCAGCTGTGTCTGCGGGATCAGGGTGCTGGCGTGCATCGACGCCGTCGAGTTCGACATGAAGTCGACCAGGCCGTCGCTCTCCAGCAGGGTCTGGAACGACTCGACGGTGCCGGCGACGAGGGATCCGGGCTCGGAGTCCGGCGCCGGTGCGTCCGCCGGGCCGCCGGGCGGCAGGCCGAGGAGGTCGAGGGTGCTCTGACGAGCGCCGGGGTCCGTCTGGACGAAGTCCAGGAACGCGGCCGCCACGTCGCGCTGGGCGGCCTTGGTAGGAATGGCCAGCACGCCGGCGGCCGTCATCGCGGTCACGGGGTCGCCGGCCTTCTCGGGCGGGAAGAGGAAGAACCCGATCTCGCCCTTCCCGGTCTCCTGGAGTGTCGGCGCCTGCCAGTTCCCGCTCGGGAAGAAGACGCCCTCACCCTCCGCGAACCGGGCGGGTGCCTGCGTCTGGTCGATGCTGTTGACGTCTGCGGGCAGGTAGCCCTCCTGGCCCCAGCGCTGGAGCGTGGCGGCGGCGTCGACCAGCGCGGGCGTGTCGATGTTCGCGCCCGGCGTGTTGTAGTTCCAGTCCTGGACCACCTGGGTGCCGCCCGCATAGTTCATCTGGAGGTTCTGCAGCGGATAGGCCAGCCCGCCGTCCTTGCCGTTGACCATCATCGGCAGCAGGCCGGCGTCCTTCGCCTTCTGCAGGCTCTCCTCGAAGGCGTCGAGGGTGGCCGGCGGCTCGGTCATCCCGATCCGGGCCGCGAGGGCCGTGTTGTAGTACACGCCCGTCAGGCCGAACCCTGGCCCGGCACCGTACAGGTGCCCGGTGCCGCGCTGCCGGCCGTCCTCCCCGACGCGGGTGGAGGCGAACTGCGACTGGGGCCACTCGGTCCATCCGTACGCCTCGGCGTACGGGTCGAGGTTGGTCAGGAGCCCGTCCTCGACCAGGTTGCCGAAGGACGCGAGCCGGACCAGGTCGGGCACCTCGGTGCCCGAGATCAGCCGGGGGACGTTCGTGGTCAGGTTGTTGAAGTCCTCACCGGTGACCTGCACGGTCACGGTCGGGTGCTCGTCCTGGAAGGCCTGGCCGAGCTTCTCGTAGAGCGCCACGTCGGGGGTGGAGACGAGCACCTGCAGCGTCACCGGCGTGTCGCCGATGCTGGTGCTCACGCTCTCCGGCGTGTCGGACAGGGGGCTCTGCGCGCCCGGCGCGCCGCACGAGGCCAGGAGCGCGACGAGGGCGACGGGCAACGCTGCCCGGTGGGCCGGCCGGCGGCTTCGCCGGGACAGGGTGGTGGTAGGCATGACAGCTCCTCACGAGTGAAGGTCGGACGATGAGGGCGCGTTCCGCGCCGCTTCGCGAGCCGGCCGGCGGGCGGCGAACGCGCGCCGCAGGGCCGAGGCGGCCTTCTCCACGGCGTCCGTCGCGTCCGCCATGACGCCGAGGGTCTCGATGAACCCGTGGATCTGCCCCGGGTAGTCGTGGACCTCGACAGGAACCTGGTCCGCTCGCAGCCGCCTGGCGTACTCGACGGACTCGCCGCGCAGGATGTCGTGCTCGGCGGTGATCAGGACGGTCGGAGGGACACCGCGCAGCGTCGTGGCGTGCATCGGCGAGACCACCGGGGACCGCCGCATCAGCCGGTCCGGGACGTAGGCGTCCCACAGGTACCCGATCCGCTCGAACGCCGTCCTGCCGTAGTCGGCCCGGCCCGCGAAGCCGGCGTAGGACTCGACGAACCGCCGCTTGGCCGCGGTGTCCATGGTGCTGTCCAGCACCGGGTACACCAGCAGCTGCAGCACCAGGTCGAGCCGGGCGTCCCGCGCCCGGAGGGCGCTCGCCGCGGCGAGGTTGCCGCCGGCGCTGTCGCCCCCGACCGCGACCCGGTCGAAGGTGCGCCGGGCCCAGCCGACCGCGGCCCACGAGTCGTCCAGCGCCGCCGGGAACGGGTGCTCGGGTGCGAGCCGGTAGTCGATGGCGAGGACGGCGCACCCGGCACGGTTCGCGATCGCCCGTGCCACGCCGTCGCACGAGTCCAGGTCGCCGAGCATCCAGCCCCCGCCGTGGATCCAGACCAGCACGTCGCCGTCGTCGTCGCCCGGCCGGTAGAGCCGCGAGGGGACGCCGCCGGCGTCGACCGTCTCCACGGAGACCACGTGCTCCGGGGGACCGCCGACCGCCAGGACGTGGTCACGGGCCTGTCTCCGCAGGGCGGCGAGGTCACGGCCCCAGTAGTTCGGCTGGGGCGCGAGGGAGTCGAGGTACGTCCGCACCTGCGCGCTGGGCATCGGTGTCGTCATGGGGGCTCCTCCTTGAGCTGGGCCTGTGGTCCTCGGCAGGCAGGCGTGAGCGACCACTCCTTCGTGGGCTCGGGGGTGTCGGTCAGGACCCGTGCGGTCGGGGTACCGGCCAGGGCCGGGCCTGCCTGCGGGGCACGGGTTCGAACGGTGTCGTCATGGAGCTCCTCCTTGAGCTGTACCGGCCTGCGGGTGCACCAGACAGGTGAGGAGTAACCGCTCCTTCGCGGGTTCTCGGTCTGCAGCCGGTCGCCGGTGGTCGCGTGTCGCACCATCCGCCAAAACCGACTGACTGGTCAGTCTGTGCTTTTGAATCTAGCTCTCCGGTGCTCGCCTGTCCAAGGGGTCCGGGGTGGTGTAACCGTTTCGTGATGCGGTGGACCCGGTGGCCCGCCGTCGGGCAGCCGGGTGGTGCGCCACTGGGGGAGCCTGCCGCGCGGGCCGGCTCCCCCTGGGGTTGGCGCGACAGGTCCTCCTGGACCGGTGCGCCGCGTTCGTGGTCAGCCGGCCAGCTGTTCCCTGGCGGTGCCGGTGTCCTGGAGGTTGGTCATGTTGACGAACCGTCCGTCACGGACGCGGTACAGGGCGTACTCGGTGATCTCGAACGAGGCGCCGGTCGGAGCGACGCCGAGCCATTCCTTGACCGGGGTGCCGGTGTTGGTCAGGCGTGCGGCGATCTCGTGGCCGTTGACGCGAAGGTCCTCGAGGCGCCATGTCAGGTCCGGCACGGCGTCCACCTGGGCGGTCAGTGCGGCGCGGACCTGGTCGCGGGTGACGGGGTCGCCGAAGTGCGTGAGCTGGTCGGCGACGAACTCGTCGAGGCGGTGGAGCTCGTGGGCGTTGAGTGCTGCGATGTAGCGCTCGTAGAGCTCGCGGAGTTCGGTGTGGGTCATGTCGGCTGTTCCTCTCGGCTGGTGCTGCGTCACGCAGGTCGCCTCGTGTCGCCGATGGCGATCGAGGTGCGGGCGCAGGGCAAGCCTGAGCGCGTGCACGGCTAGGATCCATAACGTGCCGTCCGCAGTTCCTTACGCGTCGTCTACTTCCGCGCCTGTGCCGCCGGCGAGTGATCCGGTCGCGGACGCGATCGGGCTGCTCAGGCCTCGTACCGTGGTCTGTCCGGCGCTGCGGGCCGGCGGGGCATGGGCAGTGCGGTTCGAGGCGTTCCCGCACGTCAAGATCGGGGGCGTGGTGCGCGGCGAGACCTGGTTGTCTCTCGACGGGCGCGAGCCGGTGCACCTGCGTGAGGGCGACTTCTACCTGCTGAGCAACCCGCCGGCCCACGTGCTGGGCAGCGGCGCGTCGGTGGAGCCGCTGCCGGCCGCGCAGCTGTGGGAGACCGCGGTGGAGGGTGCCGTGCGTACCGGGTCGGGCGACGACGACACCTACCTGTGCGGCGGGTACTTCTGGTTCGACGAGTTCAACGCTCCGATCCTGCTCGACGTCCTGCCGGAGCTGGTACACGTGCGCGCCGACGACCCCCGGATCCGTGCGCTGGCCTACGTGACCGAGCTGCTGTCCGGCGAGGTCGGGAACTGTGCCGTCGGGCGTTCCCTCATCCTCGACCACCTGGTCCAGATCCTCCTGGTCCAGGTGCTGCGTTCTCACGCGGAGCAGTCGGATCGCCCGGTCGGGTGGCTGGGGGCGCTGGTCGACGACGGTATCGGCGCGGCGCTGCGGGCGATGCACGCGGACGTGGCCCACCGCTGGACCGTCCAGGAGCTCGCCGGGATCAGTCACCTGTCGCGCTCGGGATTCGCGAAGTCGTTCAAGCGGCAGGTGGGGATCGCGCCGCTGGAGTACCTGATCCAGTGGCGCATGAGCCTGGCGCGTGACGCTCTCCGGCGCGACACGCAGACGATCTCCGAGCTTGCCTTCGCCACGGGGTACGAGTCCGAGAGCGCGTTCAGCACCGCGTTCCGGCGTGAGGTCGGCGCCTCGCCGAAGCAGTTCCGCGACCGTGCGCGCCGGGCGGCCGGGACCGAGGAGCCTCGCGAGGCGCCGGCCCTCGGCGTCGCCTGAGCGACGGGGCCGGCGCCGGCGGCCCGACAGGGGGATCGACAGGCCGTGGCTGCCGGCGCGGGGGATGTCTTGAATGACGGCATGACCTCTTCGAACATCCACGTGTCCGTTCCCGACCGCGTCGTCGGCCTTCCGGCGGCCCGGAGCAGGCACGGCGGTCGTGCCGACCTCATGGTGCGCATGCTGCAGGTGGGGGACCCGCTCGCCGACGCCGTGATCCTCGAGTTCGACGAGCTCGGCCGGCCCGCCCGCACCGCGCTCCGACGCGGTCTCGCCGAGGGGCGGGCGAACGTGCCGGACGCCCCGCCGGCCGTCGACGCGTTGCTGGCTCACGTGGAGACCGTGCCCGGCTGGGTCTCGCCGGAGCTGCTGGACGACGGGGACCTGATCTCGCTCGCCGTACCGCCGCACTGGCGGTTCCTGGCCTTCTCCGGCGGCTCCCTGGCGCACACCTACCGCTCCCCGGCCATCGCCCGGCTCCTCGTGGGCACGGGCCGGCTGACCGCCGCGGCCCCGCGCCGGCTCGCCGAGACCGGGCTGTGGAACGCCTCGACGATCCTTCCCGGCGGGCTGCGGCACGGCGCTCCCGGCTATGTGCAGACCGTGCAGGTCCGGTTGCTGCACGCACGCGTCCGGGCCTCGGCCACGGCGCACGGCTGGGACGCCGGCCGCTGGGGCGTGCCGATCAACCAGGCCGACATCGCCCGCACCTGGCTGGACTTCACCGTCGTGCCGTTCGCGTTCCTGGAGGGCGTCGGCTACCGGCTCACGCCCGACGAGCAGTCCCGCCTCTACCGCTACTGGTGGTACGTCGGCCACCTGCTGGGCCTCGACGAGACGTTCTTCCTCGACGTCGAGGAGCATGCGCAGGCCGGTGAGCTGCTCGACCTGCTGGACTCGACCACGGCCCCGCCGGACGAGAACAGCCGCGCCCTGGTCGGGGCCCTGTTCGACGCCGCTACGGCGACGCTCGCCGCGGGGCCGGACTCGCCGATGGACGCGGCAGGCTGGCGTGACCTGCTGAACGCACTGGCCGGTCGCTATCACGGCAAGGACGCCGCGGCGCTGGGGATCCCGGACTCGCCGCTCACGGCGGTGCTGCCGCTGCTCGCGGCGGCCGAGGCGGCGTCACGTCACTACCAGGCGCAGGTTCCCGGCGGCGTGCAGCAGGCGGTGGAGAACGGCATGCGCACCGTGCGTGGGCTGGTCACCGCGCTCGCGGAGAGCAGCACCGCCTATCAGGACCACGTCGCGACCCCGTGATCGGCCCTCGGGCCCCGTCCATGGCGGGGACCCGGGGCCGGTCAGGCGCGGAGGGCGGCCACGGCCTGGTCGAACAGGTCCACCGGATCGCTGGTGCCGCCCGACTGGCGCCACGCCTCCACCGCGACGTCGAGACAGGCGAGCGCCGCGGCGATGACGGCGCGGGCCCGCGGGTCGGCCGTCGCGCCGGGCTCGATGCCCAGGCGCCGTTCGATGTCCGGCGCGAGCAGCTCCTGCCAGCGCAGGTGCTTCTCGAGGTGGCGCGCGCGCAGCGACGGCGCCTCGGCGTACATGTCGGCGATCTGCAGCGGGGTCGCGGAGTCGCTGGCCTGCTCCTGGAGGCCGATGAAGGTCTCGCGGAGCGCCTCCCACGCCGTCTCCGTCGCGGGGCGCGCCTCGAGCGTGTCGCGCACACGGAGCCCGAGTGCCTCGAGGTCGCCCATCACGACGTCCTCCTTGCTCCCGAAGTAGTGGAAGAACGACCGCCGCGAGATCCCGGCGGCGGCCGCAATCTGGTCGACGGTCGTCGCCTCGTAACCCTGCTCCACGAACAGGCGCAGAGCCGTGTCGGTGATCTCGGCATGGACGGCCCGCCGTGTCCGTTCGCGCAGCGTCAGGCCATCAGGCTGTGGATCCATGGGCCCACCCTACCCTCGGTACATGTCTTGCATCCGGTGCAACAAACTGCCTACAGTGCAGTATGACTCCCGTCGACTTCACGTCCCAGACCACCATCGTCACCGGCGCCAGCTCCGGCATCGGCGTCGCGTTCGCCCGCGCTCTCGCACGGCGCGGCTCCGACGTGATCCTGGTCGCCCGCCGTCGCGACCGCCTCGAGGCGCTCGCGGGTGAGCTCGAACGCGACCACGGCGTGCGTGCCACCCCGATCGCGCTCGACCTCAGCACGCGAGGGGCCGGACAGGCCCTCGCCGACGAGGTCGCAGCGCGCGGCCTCACCGTGACGAGCCTCGTCAACAACGCCGGCTTCGGTACCGACGGGCCGTTCCACGAGGAGGATCCCGACCGCCTGCAGGACGAGATCGCCGTCGACGTCGCGAATCTCGTGGACATCTCGCGCGCCTTCATCGAGCCGCTCCGTCAGTCAGGTCGCGGCATCTTGGTCAACGTGGCGAGCATGGCCGCCTACGCGCCCGGGCCCGACATGGCCGTCTACGGGGCGTGCAAGGCCTTCGTCCTGAGCTTCACCGAGGCGCTCTGGTACGAGTCGCGCTCGAGCGGGCTGCGCGTGCTCTCCCTCGCCCCCGGCCTGACCCGCACCGAGTTCTTCGACGACCTGGCCGGCGGCGCCTACAACGGCAGCTACCAGACGCCCGAACAGGTCGTCGAGACGGGCCTGCGCTCGCTGGACCGCGGCAACCGCCGGCCCAGCGTCGTCTCGGGCCGGCTCAACGGCATCGCCGCGGAAGCCGGCCGCTTCTTCACCCGCCGCCGCGCCGTGATCCTCTCCGGGCAGTTCGGCGCCCGCTCACGCAACACACCGGCCGCAGCGCCCGCCCGCTGAGGTCGTGACCGCCCGGGCTCCACATCTCGGCGTCGAGCGGCGTCTTAAGGGAGCAAGCACGTTCCGCTCACCTGGAGGTCCACGTGACCAGCATTTTCCGTTCGAAGACCCTTCGGTTCACCGGCATCGGCGTCGCGGTGACGACCCTGTGCGTCACCGGTGCCGGGATGGCGGCCGCGGCCAACCCGGCCTCGGCCTTCGGCCAGGCGGTCGGCACCGCCGTGCACGCCGCCGGCGTCGACTGGTCCGACCTGCCCGACGGCTACACGCAGGCGCAGTACGAGGCGTTCTGGGGCGCCGAGTACAGCGGCGAGGACCTCGCCGCGCTGCAGGAGCTCTGGTCGCTCGACGAGACCGAGGCCAAGTCCCGCGCCGGCCAGGCCATCCTCGACGGCGAGCAGCTCCCGTTCGCACCCGGCACGCACACCACCCCCGAGCTCCCCGCGGGCGAGCAGGCGGCGACCGCCGCGTTCCTCGACGCCGGCTACACGTCCGAGGACGTCGAGGAGCTGAGCGCCCTGTGGGACACCGAGTACGTGGAGACCAAGGTCCGCGCCGGCCAGATGGTGCTTGACGGCGAGGACCTGCCCCTGGACGCTGCCACGACGTCCGGTAGCTGATCCGTGCGCCCGGCACCGCCGACGACTCGCCAGGAGGCGGCCATCGACACCCTCACGCTGCGTATCGGCTTCGAGATGGAGCTGCTCGCGCCCGCCGGCTCCGACCGGCAGGTGCTGGCACGTGCTCTCGCCGCCCGGACCGGCGGTGAGGTGCGCCGGTCCTTCCACACCGACAGCGAGCCGTCGGCCGTGCCGGGCGTCGGCGTCTTCCGCCACCTCTCCCCGGCGTTCGACGTGGTCGACGGCGACGGCGCTCCCGTGGCGAGGCTCGTGGACGACATCACCCTGGTGGCCGACCTGGCCGGAACCACCACCAGGCCCGGGCACCGCGAATGGTACCGGGTGCTGTGCGACGAGCCGCGCCTGCTGCGGCTGATCGAGCGGTCGACCGATCCCGACGCCGCCCTGCCCGAGGTGCTGGCACCGGTGGCCGAGCTCTTCGGCACCCGGGTGGAGATGAGGGGCGGGGCGGCACGGGTGAACGACACCGCGGGAGCCACGGTCGCCGTCGCCATGCCGCTGCCGGCCGGGCGCGAGCGGCCCTGCGAGATCGTCACCCCGCCGGTCGGCGCGAACCACGGCGCGGTGCTCGACGGGCTGCTGGGCACCGCGCGCGACCTCGGCTTCACCGTGCCCGCCGAGGCCGCCGTCCACCTGCACCTGGACGGCGCACCGTTCCGGCGGCCCGCGGCGTTCGCGAACCTGGTCCGGCTCTTCGGGCACTGGCGCGAGCCGCTGTGGGAGGCGCTGGGCACCAACCCGGCCTGTCGCCGCCTGGCTCCGCTGCCCGCGGAGCTGCTCCGGCTCGTGGAGCGTCCGGTCCCGCCCGGGGCCGGCCGGACCTGGGCGGAGCTGGCCGCGGGCGCCCGCGAGATCGGGCTGACGAAGTACGCCGACGTGAACCTCACCCAGCTCGTCGCACCGCACCCGGTCCGGGACACGGTCGAGGTACGGATCCTGCCCGGGGCGCTGGAGAGCGAGGACGTCCTCCGGAGAGCCGCGCTCGTCGAGGGCCTGGTACGGCGGTGCCTCGACGACGCGCCCGTCCCGCGACCGGGCGCCGCGGCGGCGTCCGACCCGGTCGCCGCACTGCGGGCGCTCGCGGCGGACGGGGCCGGCCGATGACGAACCGGACGCGACCGGCCCCGGTTCCCGTGCGCGGCCCGGACGGGGAGAACCAGGCCGGGACGCTGGGCGAGCTGGTGCGGACGCACCTGCCCGGCCTGATCCGGTACGCGACCGTGCTGGTGGGCGACCAGCACACCGCCGCGGACCTGGTGCAGGAGGTGCTGCTGCGAGCGCACCAGCGGTGGCACCGCATCGCCCTGACCGAGCGGCCCGACCTGTACCTGCGGCGCATGGTCACCAACGAGCACCTGTCCTGGCGCAGGCGCTGGCACGTGCGGATGATCCGCCCGACCGCGGACGATGCCCTGGCCGGCCACGCCGGCGCCGGCGGTGACCCCGCGGAGAACCTCGCCCGGCAGGACGCCGTCTGGCACCGCCTCGCGCAGCTCCCCGCCCGTCAGCGCACGGTGCTCGTACTGCGCTACTACGAGGGGCTGGCCGACGCCGAGATCGCTACCGTGCTCGATACGTCGCCGGCCACCGTCCGTTCCCACGCCTCGCGTGCCCTGGCCACGCTCCGCAGCACCGATCCGACCCTCATGGAGGCACCATGACCCAGGACCGCACCGCCGGCACGCCGGTGCAAGGACCCCGGCAGGGCGAGGACGGGCCCGACGACCTCGCCCTGCACATCGCAGCGGCCCTGAGATCACGTGAGCCCGGCGACGACGACGTCGCGGCGACCGCCCGGCGGATCGCCGACCGCCTCGCGGCGGTCGACGGCCGGGACGGCGTCGTGCCGCCGCACCGGCGCGTGGGCGCCATAGCGGTCACGGGCGTGGTCGCGTCGGCTCTGGGCGTGGTGGGCGCGGGGGCGGCCGCCGCGGCAGACCCCTACACCCCGTTCGCGGTCGCCGTGGACGGTATCGCCCAGGCCGTCGGCGTCGAGTGGTCGTCCATGCCCCGCGGCTACACCCGCGAGCAGCACGACGCGTTCTGGGGCGCCGAGTACACGGCGGCAGACCTCGAGGACCTCCGTGAGCTGTGGCATGTCGATGCGCTGGAGGCCAAGGCCCGCGCGGGCCAGATGATCCTCGACGGGGAGAAGCTCCCGGTGGCGCCCGGCGGGACCGCGGCCGACGGCTCGCCCGCGCCGTACCTGGACGAGGCGGAGGAGGAGGCCTACCGCGAGGCCGGGTACACGTTCGAGGACGCGGAGCGGCTCGCGGAGCTGTGGCGCGTCGACGCCTACGAGGCAAAGGCGCGCGCCGCCGAGATGCTGCTCGACGGCGAGACGCCCCCGCTGCCCTGACTCAGGACGGCTCGGTCAGCGCCTGTGTGCCGATCACGGCGAGCAGGTCGAGCAGCTCGGCGCTGTCCGTGCCGGGCGTGGGGGTGAACCACAGCAGCCGTTGCCGGCCGTCCTCGCTGAACAGGTTGAGGCAGTTGACATCGATCAGACCGAGCTCGGGATGGTTGATGCGCTTGCGGCCCCGGCGTCGGAACGCCACGTCGTGCCTGTCCCAGAGCCGCGCGAACTCTGCCGAACCCTCCTGCAGCTCGGCGATCATCGATCGTGCCTCGGTGTCCCTGCTGCCCCGGCGGGCGGCTCCCGCGCGGAGGTCGGCGACGAAGGCCCGGGACTGGGCGTCATGGTCGGCCTCGGGGTAGACGGCGCGGGACGCCGGGTCCATGAACCAGCGGTAGGCGAAGCTGGCCTGCCTGCCGGTGAAGCGGGAGTGATCGCCCACGAGGGCGACGGCGAGCGGGTTCTGCACCAGCGTCACGTGCAGGTCGGTGATGATCTTCGCGGGCGTCGGGCCCAGGCGGGTGAGCAGGTCCAGCATCCCGGGCTCGACGTGCGAGGCGGGGCTGCCCGCGGGCGGCACGGGCCGCTCGGCCAGGTGGTAGAGGTGGTTCCACTCGTCGTCGGTCAGCCGCAGCGCCCGGCCCAGTGCAGCGAGCATCTGCTCGGAGGGCTGGGAGCCGGCGCCGCGTTCCAGCTCGTTGTAGTAGTCCACGGAGGCGCCCGCCAGCTGGGCCACCTCGTCCCGCCGCAGGCCGGGCACGCGGCGTCGGGGACCAGGCACCAGCCCGACGTCCTCGGGCCGGATCCGATCGCGGCGCGAGCGCAGGAACGCGCCCAGCTCGGCGTACCCGGTGGTTCTCATGCCCCGAGTATCACGTGCGCGGGGTGGCGGTCACAGGGGATCACGTCCCCTGGTTCACTCCTGCGAGGTCTTGCACCGTGGGTTCCTCGCGAACAGACCACGCAGAGACCACGAACAGACGGAGGATCCACCGTGACCAGACAGCTCCTTGCCCCACGACCCCGCGCGACCGTTGCCGTGCTCGCCGTCGGCGCGATGCTGGCGGCGTGCACCGCCGCGCCGGCCTCGTCCCGGACGTCCGCCGACCGGACGGGCGCCTGGCAGGAGCGTGCGCCCATGGCCCTGGAACGGCAGGAGCTCTACCCCGAGGTCGTCGACGACCTGATCTACGTGGCCGGGGGACTCCTCAACCCCAACACGGGGGTGTCCGCCCACTTCGACGCGTACGACCCGGTCGCCGACGCCTGGCAGCGGCTGGCGACGCTGCCGCAGGCCAGGCACCACGTCGGCCTGGCCGAGGCGGACGGCGCCCTCTACGCCGTCGGCGGGTTCAGCGGCGGGTTCCCCCGGTGGCGGGCAGAGCCGGACACCTTCGTCTACTCGCCGGACGACGACACCTGGTCCACCGGCGTCGACCTGCCGGAACCGCGTGCCGAGTTCGTGATCGAGAGCGTGCGGGACCAGGTGTTCGTCATCGGCGGGCGGGTCCGGGAGACTCCTGACGCCACGACGTTCACCACCCACGTCGACAGCGACAGGAATGAGATGTTCGACCCGGCGACCGGAACGTGGACACGGCTCGCTCCGGCCCCGACCCTGCGGAACAGTGCCGCGTCGGCGGTCGTCGACGACCGGATCTACGTGATCGGCGGCCGGGAGTTCTCGCTGGCCGAGGACGGCTCCGCCGTCCAGGAGAACGTCGCGACGGTCGAGGTGTACGACCCGGCCACCGACGAGTGGGAGACGGTCGCCCCGCTGCCCGAGGCCCGCGGTGGTCTGGCCGCGGCCGTGCACGACGGTGCGGTCTACGTGTTCGGCGGCGAGCAGCACCACCCGGAGCCGCTGGTGTACGACGACGTCTGGCGGTACGACCCGCGGGCTGACGAGTGGACCGAGGTGGGAAACCTGCCCACGCCGCGGCACGGCCTCGGCGCCGCCACGGTCGGTGACGTCGTCTACACCTTCGGCGGGGGCACCGAGGTGGGCGGGAACTTCGCCGTCGCGCGCACCGAGGCATTCACGCCGGAGTGATGCGTCATCGCCGGGGCGCCGCAGTGTCCAGGGAGGTGATGCCCGCACCACCAGCAGACCGAGGAGCCCGCCGTGATCGTCCGGATGATCGAGTGTGACAGCTGTGCCCGCTGGGACCGGGTCGTCGAGGGCCGTCCCTCCCCGGGGACGCTGCGTGACCGGGGATGGCGGCTGTGGCAGTCCGGCCGGGCCGGGTGGCGGCACCTGTGTCCCGAGTGCGTCCGGGTGCTCGAGGGCTCTCGCCGGTCCGGCGACGGCGCGGCGCCGCGCCAGGCGCAGGGCCCCCGTTCCCTGTCGGCCGGCAAGGTCGACACCGAGCTCGCGCGGATGGTCGCGGAGGGCGAGGGCTGGGTCTTCGACGCCCAGGACCACCTGCGGACCGCGGACGGGCGGCCCGTGGCGAGGAGCATCGAGCTGGCCGCCGCCGCGATGCGGGCGCAGGGCTGGTTCGCCGCGGACGGCTCGGTGCGGTGGGACCAGGTCGAGGCCGTGGGCAGCGTCGAGACGTGCGTGCGGCGCGCCGCGTACGCGCTCGAGGCGCTCTGACAGTCCCGTGACGGCCGCTGCCACGCACCTCCGTGTGCCCGACGTCACCGTTGACCCGCGCAACGGCGCCCCGCACGATGGATCGCGAACGTGTTCCCGCGACGGGGACGCCCCCGCGCGCGTGACGCCGGAGCGGCCCTCGCCCCGTCTCCCCGTGCGATGCGCCGGAAAGTCGATCTGATGTCCGCTACCTCTGCCCAGGCGCCTGCCGGCGACGAGTCCGATGTCGCGCTCGCCGAGCGGGTCCGGTCCGGCGACGAGCAGGCGTTCGCGGTGCTCTGGGAGCGGCACGCCGAGGCCGCGGCGCGTGCGGCACGCCAGATCACGCAGCGGTTCGACCCGGACGACCTGGTCCAGGAGGCGTTCGTCCGGATCTTGTCCGCGCTCCGTGGCGGGAACGGACCACGCGAGGCCTTCCGCCCGTACCTCTACGCCGTGCTGCGCAACATCTCGATGAACTGGGCGCGGGACCGCGCGGACGAGCCGCCGCTCGACGACCTGGTGGCGTCCATGGACCCGGACGCCATGTTCGAGGACCCGCTGCTCGCGCGGACCATCACCGGTCGTGCCTTCAGCAGCCTCCGTCCGGAGTGGCGGTCCATCCTCTGGTACACCGAGGTCGAGGGCGTCCCGGCCCGCGAGGCGGCGGCCTACCTCGGTGTCACCCCGAACGCGGCGGCCGCGCTCGCCTACCGCGCACGCGAGGGCCTGCGGGTGGCGTGGCTGCAGGCGCACGTGCAGGCGGCGGCGGTCGACGGCGACTGCCGCTGGGTGGCGGAGCGCGTGGGCGCCTACCAGCGGGGCGGGCTGGGCCGGCGCGAGTCCGGCCGGCTGGAGGAGCACGTCGCGACCTGCCCCGCCTGCTCGGTCCTCGTGGCCGAGGTCTCCGAGCTCTCGCACAGCCTGCGCGCGGTGCTGGTCCCGGTGCTGGTCCCGGTGGTCCTGGGATCGGGTGTGCTGTGGCCGGCTGCCGGGGCCGGGGGCGGCGCCGTCGTCGGGGGAGCCGGGGCCGTGTCGCACGGTGGCGGGTCGGGTGGCGCCGGGCTCGCCGGGGGCGGGGGAGCCGCTGGGACCTCGGCCGCGTCCGCGGCGACCGCCACGCTCGCGGCGGTCGCCGTGGCGGCCGTGGCCGTGCTGGGCGCCAGCGCGTTGATCAACCGTACGCGGCCGGACGTCGTCGCGGAGGCCGCGGCGAGCACGGCGCCGGAGGAGGGGCCGAGGCGGCCCGGGGAGCGGCCGGCCGGCCGTGGCGGGTCGCCCGCCGCACCCGGCCAGGACGACGACGCCGGCCGGGGCCCGGCCCGCCCGGCCACGCCGGAGCGCGCCGAGGCACCGCCGGCGGCCGTCGCCGACCCCGGTCGGTCGAGCACCGCCGAGCCCGCCGGGAGGCCGGGCAGTGCCGAGCCGGCCGGTCCCGACGTCGCCCCGACACCGGAGCCGGCCGCCGTACCCGAGCCGACGGCGCCGGTCTCGCCGACGCCCCAGCCGACGGTCCTGCCGACACCGGAACCAGAGCCCGAACCTGAACCAGAGCCTGAACCGGAGCCCGAACCGACGCCCGTCCTGGCCGCGCCGTCGGTCACGCGGGTCCAGGACCGCGGCCTGTACCTCCCGACGGTCCACGGGACCGGGGTCCCGGGGGCCGAGGTCGTCCTCGTCGACGGCTCCGGGCTCCCCGTGGGCAGCACGCTGGC
The DNA here is from genome assembly GCF_044547525.1 of Promicromonospora sp. NPDC052451. Lineage (NCBI taxonomy): Bacteria > Bacillati > Actinomycetota > Actinomycetes > Micrococcales > Promicromonosporaceae > Promicromonospora > Promicromonospora sp. NPDC052451. The sequence goes on along the minus strand of NZ_JBIUAP010000004.1, from coordinate 316,742 downwards.
GGACGAGGACGGGCGGTGGGCGGCGACCGTGCAGGACGATGCACCGGTCGCCGAGGGGACCGTCCTGCGGGCACGGCAGGAGTCGGACGGACAGGTCTCGCCCCTGAGCGACACCATCGGTCCGCTGCGCCTGAGCACGCCCACGATCCTCGACCTCGCGGACGGGAGCGCCGCACCCGTGGTCGCCCTGTCCGGGAAGGACGGCGCCGAGGTCGAGATACTGGTCGACGGCGTGCGGGCCGCCGTCGTCCGGGCGGCCGGCTACGGGCCCGAGCTGCTGGTCCTGTACGGGCTGGCACCGGGTGAGCACACGCTGGGGGTGCGCTACCTGGACCCGGCCCAGAAGCTGGTCGGGGCGCGGGTCGAGCGGACGTTCACCGTGGTGCCGGGCGTCTCCGGCGACCCGGACCTCGCGGCCGGTCCGTGAGCAGCGGTTCCGGTAGGCGGTAGCCCGGCGTCATCGTTCGCGGTCGGCCGTGTCCAGGTTCGCGGAACCACCCGCGAGCTCGAAGGACAGGCAGATGACGAGTAGGGCGCGGCACCGCCGCCATCTGGTGGCGGTCCCGGAGCCGCTCCAGGACGACACCGCGATCCGCCGTGCGCGGGCCATGGCCGCCGCGCTCGACGCGGAGGTGCACCCGGCCCTCGGCCCGAGCACCACGCTCGGCGGGGACGGGCTCGCCGTCTCGCTGCTCGATGCCGGGCGTGCTCGCCTCGTCGTCGTGATCGAGCGCCTCCCGGGCGAACCGGCGCGCTGGGCCTACACCGTCGCGGGGTTCGCTGCGGACGGCGCCGCGACGGGCCACGACGTCACGGAGAGCCACGAGGACGCGCTGCGCACCGCGCGCGACGTGCTGGCCGCTCCCGGGTAGCGCGCGGATCTCCGCGTTCCCGCGTCATCGGCGGGGCGCGGGCGTGTCCTGGGTGGTGTGAGGTCCGAGGTACGAGAGGAGAGCTCATGCGCGTCATGCTCGTGACGGCGACCGGGGGAGGCCTGTCCCAGCTCGTGTCGTTGCGGGCCTGGTGGGGTCGGCACGACCGCCACTGGGTCACCGTGGAGGAGCCGTACGCCCGCGCCGCGCTGGCGGGCGAGGAGGTCACGTGGGCCTACGGTCCTGACCGTCGGGGCCGCGGGCACACCGTCCGCAACACGGTGCTCGCGCTCCGGCTGCTGCGGGTGGAACGGCCCGACGTGGTCGTGGCGACCGGCGGACGGCTCGCGGCGTCGTACCTCCTCGCGGCCCGCCTCCTCGGCATCCGGTCGGCCTACCTCGAGGCCGTCGACCGGATCGACGCCCCCACACCCGCCGGCCGCCTCTGCTACCCGCTGGCCGACGTCGTCTGCACGCAGCGCGCGGCGCAGGAGACGCTCTACCCCGCGGCCGTCACGATCGGGACCGCGCTGTGACCGGCCACGGGGCGGGCGACGCCCCGCTCCGGGTCGTCGTGTCGGTCGGCACCGGCCCCTACCCCTTCGACCGGCTGGTGCGCGCCGTCGACGCCTGGGCGCAGGACTGGGGCGAGCTCCATCACCGTCCGGTGGACCTGTGGGTCCAGCACGGTCACAGCGAGCCTCCGCAGCGCGGGCAGGCCGTGCGCACCGTCGTGCGCGGGGAGCTCGTCGACCGGTTCCTGACGGCGGACGTGCTGGTCACGCACGGCGGTGCCGCAACGGTCCTGGACGCGAACGCGGTCGGGCGCCGCCCGGTCGTGGTCCCGCGCCGCCGTCACCTCCGTGAGCACGAGGACGACCACCAGCTCACCTCCGGGCTCGCGCTCGCCGACCAGGGCCACGTCTGGCTGGCGCCGACGGTCCCGGAGATCGCGATACAGCTCTCGCGGATGGCCGCCGACCCGGCCACGGGCGTCGTGCCGCCCCGGCAGCACGGCACGCGTGCGGCGGCGCTGCGCCTCGAGCACGAGCTCGACCGGATCACCGGCACGAGCCGGCCGGCGGGCACCACGTTGCGGCGGTTCGCCGCGCTCACCCGCCGCCGGGACGAGCACCGGGGCCCTCGGCCGTCGGCGCCCCGGCACGCACGATGAGACGAGGGCTCGGCGGGACACGGTGGTGCGAGCCGTCGTGGCGGGTCAGCGGTCCGTCCCCGCCGCGACGGCGGCGTGGTCCCGCGTCCCGACGACTTCTGCGGCGGGCAGTGCCGCGGCCAGCTCGAGCCGCTCCGCCTGCGACAGCTCCACCGACGCCGCCCCGAGGTTCTCGTCCACCCGTGACCGGCGGCGCATCCCGGGGATCGGTACCGCACCCTCGGCGATGACCCAGGCGAGCGCGATCTGCGCCAGGCTCGCCCCGTGGCGCCGAGCGATCGCGGCGACCCGCTCGACCAGCCGGCGGTTGGCGGCGAACGCCTCGGGCTGGAAGCGGGGGAGGGTGCGCCGGGCGTCATCGTCCGCGAGATCGTCGAGCGATGTCACGCTGTCGGTGAGCACACCGCGCCCGAGCGGGGAGAACGCCACCAGGCCGATGCCGAGCTCGCGCATGGTCGCCAGCTCCTCGTTGTGCAGCACGTCCCGGGCGAACAGCGAGAACTCCGACTGCACGGCGGCCAGGGGATGCACGGCGTGCGCACGGCGGATGGTCGGGGCCGATGCCTCTGACAGGCCGATGTGCCGTACCTTGCCCTCCGCGACCAGCTCCGCCATCGCCCCGACCGACTCCTCGATCGGTACGTCCGGATCCACCCGGTGCAGGTAGTAGAGGTCGATGTGGTCCGTCCCGAGATGCTGCAGGGACCAGTGCGCTGCCTTGCGGAGGTACTCCGGGGTGCCGTTGCGACCGTGGACCGTGCCGTCGTCGTCGGTCTCCGCGGAGGCCTTCGTCGCGAGGATCACCTGATCGCGGCGGGAGCCGAGCGCACGCGCGATCAGCTTCTCGTTCTCGAACGGGCCGTACGCCTCGGCGGTGTCGATGAAGTTCACTCCGGTGTCCACGGCGTGGCGGAGCGTCGCGATCGACTCCGCCTCGTCGCTCGGACCGTAGTAGGCGCTCATGCCCATCGCGCCCAGGCCGATCGGCGGCACCCGGAGGTCGTCGCCGAGCAGCACCGGTTCGAGGGTGCGGGCGTGGTCATGCGTCATCAGGTGTCTCTTCTCTGTCGGCCACGTACGCGCGGTACGCGGCGATCTTCCGGTCCAGTGCCGCCAGGTGCTCCTCCGTCCGTCTCAGGCGCGCGACGACGACCTGCCGGTGCGCCTCGAAGAGCTCCAGACGCTGCCGCTCCGTGCCGGCGGTCCGGCTCAGTGCCGCGACCTGGCGGATCTCCGCGATCGGCATCCCGGTCTCGCGCAGCATGACCAGGCCGGCGAGCCAGTCGAGGTCGCCGCGGCGGAAGCGACGGTGTCCGTTGCTGCGGCGGGGCGTGGGGTCGAGCAGCAGGCCCTCGCGCTCGTAGTAGCGCACGGCCTGCACGCTCAGGCCGACGGCAGCTGCGGCGTCACCGATCGACAGGCCCGTCTCGGGGACGTCGACATCGAGCTGCGGGGTCAGGGCGGGTGGCACACGGTCCATGACACAACCTGTAGCGCGCTACAGGTCAAGCCGCCTGCGCTGCTCCGCGGCGGATCAGGGTGCCGGCGTGGGCGTCCCGAGCCGTGGCTGCGCGGTCAGGGGGTCGTCCCCGGGTGGGGAGACCGGTCCGCGACCAGGTCCGCGTCGGCGCCGAGCCCGAGCAGGAGGACGTCCACCAGCCGCTCGGCGGACGCCTTCCAGTCCACGTTTGGGCTCACGCTCGCGATGCCTCCGATGGCCCGGAGCAGGTCGAGCGGCTGGATCGCGGTCGTGAGCCGGCCCGTGGCCCGCGCGCTGCGGACCAGCGCGTCGACGCACGAGGCCAGGCGGTCCGAGGAGTCGCGGAACAGGGCGTCCGGGCCCTGCAGGAGGGTGCCGAGAGCCTCGGACATGCCCTGCTTGGAGTCGAGGAAGTCGACGAACAGCAACAGCCACTCGCGCAGGGCCACGACCGGTTCCTGCCGGGCCCTGAGGTCGTCCGCCGCCGCGACCAGTGCGCCGACCTCGTCCTGGTAGACCGCCTCGATCAACGCGTCCCGCTGCGGGAAGTGCCGGTACAGCGTGGCGATGCTGACCCCCGCGTCCCGTGCCACCCGCTCGAGGCTCACGTTCGCCCCGTCGGCGGCCATCGCGTTCCTCGCGGCGGCGACGAGGCGCGACCGGTTGCGAGCCGCGTCGGCGCGCGGCCTGCGTCCGGACGGCGTCGGTCCCGGGCTCGGCCTTTCCATGGGACGAGCATAAGCGTAGGGTGCCTACGGAAGTAATTCGTAGGCACCCTACGTTTCAGATCCCGAGGGAGTGAACCGATGTCGGAACGTGTCGTCCTGATCACCGGATCGACCGACGGTGTGGGCCGCCGGCTCGCCGAGAAGCTCGCAGCGCCCGGGACCCAGCTGCTCATCCATGGACGGGACGAGCGGCGGGGCGCGGAGGTGGTGGCGGCCGTCGAGCGCGCGGGCGGCCCGGCCACCTTCGTCCCTGCGGACCTGGCATCGCTTGCCGAGGTCAGGACGCTTGCCGACACCGTCCTGCGCACCCATGACCACCTCGACACCCTGGTGAACAACGCCGGAGTGTCCGTTCCGGACGGACGCCGCCGGGAGAGCGCGGACGGGTTCGAGCGGCACCTCGCGGTGAACTACCTCGCGCCGTTCCTGCTCACCCGGCTGCTCCTGCCGGTCCTCGGCGTCGAGCGACCCTCCCGCGTGATCAACGTCGTGTCCGCCGCGCAGAGCACCGTCAGCTTCGACGACCTGATGCTGCGCCAGCGCTACAGCGGTTCCCGGGCGTACGGGCAGAGCAAGCTCGCCCTGGGCATGCTGACGCTGGACCTCGCCGGCCGGCACGATCCCGGGCGGCTGAGCGCCACGTGCCTGCACCCGGGCACCTTTCTCGACACGACGATGGTGCGGGCCGCGGGGATACCACCCGCCGGCTCGGCCGACGACGGAGCCGAGGCCGTGCGCAGGCTCGTGCGCGCCGAGCACGCGGCACGCATCACCGGACGGTACTTCGACCGGACCCGCGAGAGCCGGATGCACCCGCAGGCCTACGACGCCGACGCGCGGGCCCGGCTCCGGGACATGACGGAACGGCTGCTGGCCTGAGCGACGCCGCTCCCGCCGTGCTGGAGGCGGCAGCGGCGCCTGCGCGCTCTCGACGTGCGAGTGGGCGAAGCGGGTGGCGACAGTGGAGACACCGTTCGCACGGGGCGGGGCGGGCGGTTCCAGTGGTACGGGTCCCCGAGGCCGGGGGGTTCGTGCCGTGCCGAGTCGACCGAGGGAGCAGGGCTATGTTCTTCCATCGCCAGGAGCTGCAGCACGAGGTCAAGCCGGAACGGCCCGACGCCGTGTATGCGCGCAAGCTGCAGGAGGTGCTCGGTGGTCAGTACGGGGAGATCACCGTGGCGATGCAGTACGGGTTCCAGTCCTGGAACGCGCACATGCCCGGCAAGTACCGCGATCTGCTGTACGGGATCGGTGCCGAGGAGATGGGGCATGTGGAGATGCTCGCGACGATGATCGCCCAGCTGCTGGAGAAGGCGCCGCTGGGCGTGACCGAGGGCGCGATGCAGGAGGACCCGACGGTCGCGGCGATCATCGGTGGTACCGATCCGCAGCACGCGATCGTGGCCGGTGCGGGAGCGCGGCCGGTCGACTCCAACGGCAACCCGTGGTCGGCCGGGTACGTGACCGCCAGCGGCAACCTGCTGGCCGACTTCACGGCGAACGCGAACGCCGAGATGCAGGGCCGGCTGCAGGTGGCCCGGCTCTACCACATGACCGACGACCCGGGTGTGCGGGACCTGCTGTCGTTCCTGCTGGCCCGGGACACGATGCACCAGAACCAGTGGATCGCTGCGGCGGCGGAGCTGCGCGCGGAGGGCGTGGAAGACCTGCCGGTGCCGAGCACGTTCCCGATCGGCAAGGAGGACCGCGACGTGTCCTACCAGTACATCAACTTCTCGGACGGGCAGTCCGCGGGCGAGGGCTCCTGGGCCAGCGGTCCGACGCCGGACGGCAAGGGCGAGTTCGAGTACGTGCCGGAGCCGCCCGCGGGCGTGCCGGCCCCGCCGCCCACGAAGCCCGACGTACGGCTGCACGGGACCACGGGCATGCCGGAGTCGGTGGAGAAGGCGATGGGTGCCGCCCAGGACGCGCTCCACAAGGAGTGAACCGGCCGGACGTCGGGGGAGTGCGCGTGGGCACGGACGTGAGCCCCGGGCTCCGCACCGCGCGCCTGGTCGGCCGGGCGTTCGGGGTCGGGGCCGCCATCGCGCGCCGGTGGCGGCCCCGGCCCCTCCACCCGGTCGGTGTCGTGCTCACCGGGACCCTGACTCTCGACTCCGACGGAGCGCCGGGTGCCGCGGCGCTCGGCGCACCCTCGGCTCACCCGGTGGTCGTGCGCGTCTCGCGCGCGGCCGGCCTGCCCGAGCCGCTGCCCGACGTCTTCGGCCTCGCGGTGCACTGGACGGCGGGTGACCAGGCCCAGGACCTGCTGCTGTCGGCGACCGGCCTCGGCCGGGCCACCCGGTTCCTGCTGGCGCCCCGGCTCCGCCCGCTCGCCGGGGGCTTCGGCACGCTCATGCCGTTCCAGGACACCGACGGTCGTCCTGTGCTGCTTGCCGCCGCCCCGCTCCGGCCGTCGCGGCGGGACCGGAGCCGCAGCGGTCGCGGGCTCGCGGCGCCGGCCGGGGCCGAGCTGGTAGTGCTGTCCGCCCGTCCCGCAGGACGGTGGCACCGGCTCGGTGTGCTCCGTTGCGGCGCGACGGCCACCGCCGACGCGCCACGACTCGATCCGGTACGAAACGCGCCAGGCGCTCTGCGCACCTTCCCGTGGGCGGCCGCACTGCGGGCTCCCGCCTACCGGGCCGCCCGCGATCACCAGCGCTGACGCGGGCGCAGTCGCCGAGCGCCCGCGTGCAGCGGCCGGTCAGGGCAGCACGGCGATGTCGCCCGTCGCCTGGGCCAGCAGCGTCACGCAGACCACGGCGACCGCCATACCCAGGCCGAACGGCGCGCGGCTGCGTGGCCGGGCCACGGACGTGACCCCGGCCGCGACGGCGAGCGCGGCGGCCAGAGCACCTCCCGTCCACGCCAGGGGCGACGGCTGCCCGGCGGGCCCGGCCACCACGACGGCCACCGCGGTCACGAGCAGACCCGGTCCGAGCACGCCCGAGGCCCGGCGCCCGATCCGGTGCGGCAGGCCGCGGACACCTGTGGCGGCGTCGTCCTCGAGGTCGGGCAGGGTGTTGGCGACGTGTGCGCCGACGCCGAGCAGCGCGACCGCGGCGACCGCCCACCCCGCGGGGACGCGGGGGCCGGGCGCCGCGAGCACCACGGTGACGGCGAGCAACGCGAACGAGGTCGCGTAGGGCACCCACGACCACACCGTCGCCTTGAGCCGGGCGTTGTACGCCCACGCCGACGCCACGGCAACGAGGTGCGCGGCGCCCGGCACGAGCCCGAGCGCGAGGGAGGAGACGACGCACACCGCCGCCGCGAGCAGCGCCGCACGCCGCAGCGTGCGCGGGGTCACGAGCCCCGCCACGACCGGCTTGTCGCGGCGTCCGACCGCGAGGTCGCGCGCCGCGTCGATCCAGTCGTTGGACCAGCCCACCGACAGCTGCCCTGCGCCGACGGCGGCGGCCACGAGCGCCACGGTGCCCGGCGGCGACCCGAGAGCCACGGCGAGCGCCGTCGCCAGGCCGGTCACCACGACGGCGGGCGCGGCGTGGCTCGCCCGCACCAGCCCGACCAGGCTGCCCGCACGGCGGGCGGGCGCGGCGCCGGGCCGGCGGCCGCGTTCCGGGTCGGTCGTCCGTCCGCCGGGCGTGCCCGCCGAGGTCATGCGCCGAACCTAGCCGCACCTCTGGCCGCTCGCAGCGTGTCCGCCCGCGCACGGCTCGCCGGGCAAGTGAACCGCCCCTGGGCCACGATGCCGGTATGGCGGATACCGGGAAGTCCTGCGTCGTGGCGGTCGAGCCGGTCCTGCCGGAGCACGTGTACGAGCAGGAGGCGATCACGGCCGCCGTCGGGCCGCTGGTGGCGTCCGACCCGGGCCGGGCCGCGCTGCTGCGCCGCCTGCACGCGGGCTCCGGCGTCGACCACCGCCACCTGGTGCTGCCGCTCGAGGACTACGCGGCCCTGCACTCGCTGGGTGAGACCAACGCCATCTTCGTCCGCGAGGGGGCCGCGCTCGCGGAGCGGGCGTGCCGCGGCGCCCTGGACAGCGCGGGCCTGGGACCGCAGGACGTCGACCACGTCTTCGCCACGTCAGTGACGGGTGTCGCGGCGCCCTCGCTCGACGTGCTCCTCGCCGAGCGGCTCGGCCTGCGCAGCGACGTGCGTCGCACACCGTCGTTCGGGCTGGGCTGCGCGGGCGGCGCCGGGGGACTGGCACGCGTGCACGACCACCTGCTGGGCCGGCCCGACGACGTCGCCCTCCTCGTCTCGGTGGAGCTGTGCTCGCTGACGCTCCAGCACGGCGACGACTCGGCCGCGAACATGGTGGCGTCCGGCCTGTTCGGTGACGGCGCCGCGGCGGTCGTCGTCGTCGGCGCCCGGCACCCCCTGGCGCAGGAGGGCGACGACCGGCGGACGACGATCGTGGACACGCGGTCGCGGCTGTACCCCGGCACCACGGACGCGCTCGGCTGGGAGGTCCGCGACACCGGGTTCGCGATCGTGCTCTCGGCCGGCCTGCCGGACCTGCTCGCCGCCCACCTGCTCGCGGACGTCAAGGGACTGCTCGCCGACCACGACCTGACCCCGGCCGACGTGCCCACGTGGGTGGTGCACGCGGGCGGGCCGCGCGTGATCGACGCGGTCCGCGACACGCTGGACCTGTCCGAGGACGCGGTGCGCGAGAGCCGCGCGAGCCTGGCCTGTGCGGGCAACCTGTCCTCGTCGTCGGTGCTCGACGTGCTCGCCCGGACGCTCGCCCACCCGGGCGCGCCACCGGGCTCGCCCGCCGTGCTCATGGCGTTCGGACCCGGCGTCGCGTGCGAGCTGGTGCTGCTACGGATGGGAGGCCGGTGACGTGCTGGTCGGATACGTCGTCCTGGTGGGGCTGACGGCGCTCGAGCGCCTCGCCGAGCTCGTGGTCTCCGCGCGCAACGCGCGCTGGTCGTTCGCGCGCGGCGGCGTGGAGTCGGGGCGGGGGCACTTCCCGGCGATGGTCGTGCTGCACACGGGTCTGCTCGTGGCGTGCGTCGTCGAGGTCGTGGCCGCGCATCGGCCGTTCCTGCCGTGGCTGGGCTGGCCGATGCTCGTGCTCGTGCTCGCGAGCCAGGCGCTGCGCTGGTGGTGCGTGGCGACGTTGGGCCCGCGGTGGAACACGCGGGTCATCGTGGTGCCCGGCCTGCCGCTCGTGACCTCCGGCCCGTACCGGTGGCTGCGCCACCCCAACTACGTCGCCGTGGTCGTCGAGGGCGTCGCGCTCCCGCTCGTGCACACGGGCTGGGTCACCGCCCTCGTGTTCACCGTGCTCAACGCCGTGCTCCTGGCGCGGTTCCGCATCCCCGCGGAGGAGCGGGCGCTGCAGGCGGCGGGCGATCCGGCGGCCGACGGTGCAGACGCCCCGGGCGGGGGCCGATGACCACCGACGCCGACGTCGTGGTGGTCGGCGCGGGGCCGGTAGGTCTCGCGACCGCCGTCCGTGCCCGGGAGGCCGGCCTGCGGGTGCTGCTCGTGGACCGGCGCGCGGGTGCGCTCGACGGGGGCCTGGACAAGGCGTGCGGCGAAGGTCTGCTGCCCGGTGCGCTGCGGGCCGTGCACGCGCTCGGCGTCGACCCGCCGGGTCGTGAGCTCGCGGGTATCAGCTACCGCGCTGCCGGGCGGCACGCCGACCACAGGTTCGTGGCGGGCGTCGGCCGGGGCGTGCGCCGCACGGCCCTGCACGGGGCGCTGACCGCGCGGGCCGGCGACGCCGGGGCCGAGGTGGTGCATGCCCGCGTGACCGGCCTGCGACAGGACGCGGCGGGCGTCGAGGTGGACATCGTGGTCCACGGTGCCGACCAGGTCAGGACGCTGCGTGCGGCATGGGTCCTCGGGTGCGACGGGCTGCACTCCACGGTGCGCCGCCTCGCCGGTCTCGAACCGGGCCGCCGGCGTGCCGGACCGGCGCGGTACGGCCTGCGCAGGCACTTCCGGGTCGCGCCCTGGAGCGACCTGGTCGAGGTGTACTGGGCGTCGCACGCGGAGGCCTACGTGACGCCGGTGGCCGACGACTGCGTCGGCGTCGCGCTGCTCGGGGCCGGGCAGGCTCTGCGCTCGGCGCACGGGTTCGATGCGCTGCTGCGCGCCGAGCTGCCGGAGCTCGGCGCCCGGCTGGCCGGTGCCCCTGCGGCGAGCGCGGTGCTCGGAGCGGGACCGCTGCGCTGCCGCTCGCGCCGCCGGACGGCGGGGCGGGTGCGGCTGGTCGGTGACGCGTCCGGGTACGTCGATGCCCTGACGGGCGAGGGCATCCGCGTCGGGCTCGCGCAGGCCGACGCCGTCGTGCGACACCTGGACGACCCGGCCGCGTACGAGCGCGTGTGGCGGGCGGCGACCCGGGACTACCGCGCGCTGACCACCGGCCTGCTGGCCTGGGCTGCGAGCCCGGCCCGCGGCGCCGTCGTGCCCGCGGCGGTCGGTGCGCCGTGGCTCTACGGTGCGGTGGTCGAACGGCTCGCGCGCTGACCGACGTCACACGGAGAAGTGCTTGGCGAGGACGCCGTCCTCGCCGCAGGGGGGATCGTCAGGCCGTGGCTACGTCCCTTCTGCGCGGGATAGAAAGATCACTCATCGACGATGACGTGCTCACCTGATGTGGAGAACCGGATGACCGTGACGATTGCCGCCGAGCCCTGGGACGCCGAGGACGGAGAGCGTCTGCGCAGTGAGATGCAGGCCGAGCTCGCGGACCGGTACGGCATTCCTGATCAGGAGACGGAGAAGCCGACGGCGGAGTCCGTCAGGGTCTTTCTGGTCGCCCGGGATGGCCAGGGGGAGGCGAGGGGGTGCGGAGCGCTCCAGGTGCTGAGCGATGACATGGCGGAGATCAAGAGGATGTACGTGGCGCCGTCGGTGCGCGGCACAGGTGTCGCGACGGGGATCCTGCGCGCCCTGGAGGACGCGGCGCGTGAGCTCGGTGTCACGACCGTGGTGCTGTCGACCGGTCCCCGGCAACCGGACGCCATACGGTTCTACCAGCGTGAAGGGTATGAACGGTTCGCCGGGTACGGGCCGTACATCGGCCACCCGATGGCCCAGTGCTTCACCCTGCGCCTCACCGACGCCTGACCCCCGTGGAAGCCTTCATCCTGAACGACGGCAACCGGATACCGAAGCTCGGCATCGGTCTGAACCAGGTGCGTTCCGCCGATGTCGGCCCCGCGCTGGCCCGAGCGCAACCTGCCGGAGTTCATCGAGCGGATCGTCTTCCAGTCCATGCGGACGGACTACGACAAGCGGCAGCGCTGAACAGGCATGTCGCGCGCGCCTCGTCCTCGGCGGCTGTACGTCCACGCCGCACAGCGAGGAGCGCCCGCTGGTCCTGCTTCGCGTGAACCGCGATGAGACCTGTCGCCCCGCACGTCACACGGAGAAGTACTTCGCCTCCGGGTGATGGAACACGAACGCATCCGTCGACTGCTCCGGGTGCAGCTGCAGCTCATCGGAAAGAGTCACCCCCACCCGCTCCGGCCGCAGCAGCTCCACCACCTTGTGCCGGTCCTCCATGTCGGGGCACGCGGGATACCCGAGCGAGAACCGCGCCCCCCGGTACTCCAGCTTGAACATCCCCTCGACCCCGGCGGGTTCCTCGGCGGCGAACCCGAGCTCGGCGCGCACCCGCGCGTGCCAGAACTCCGCCAGCGCCTCGGTGAGCTGCACCGACAGCCCGTGCAGCTCCATGTACTCCCGGTACTTGTTCGCCTCGAACAGCTTCGCGGTGTGCGCCGACACCGTGTCGCCTACCGTCACGAGCTGCACCGGCAGCACGTCGAACCGCCCGGTCTCCTCGACCCACGATCGCGGCCGGACGAAGTCGGCCAGGCACAGGTGCCGGTCGCGGCGCTGCCGCGGGAAGGTGAACCGCAGGCGTTCCGTCCCCACGGCACTTCCGGACCCGCCGTCGGGAGCCCCGATCCCTGCCAGGTCCCCGTGGTGGGCCACCACGACGGAGTCGCCCTCCGACCACACCGGGAAGTACCCGTACACCACCGTCGGGTCCATGATCTGGTCCGTGAGGATGCGGTCCAGCCACTCCGCCAGCCGTGGCCGGCCCTCGGTCTCGACCAGCTCCTCGTAGGAGGCCCCGTCCTCCGACCGCCCCGGCTTGAGCCCCCACTGGCCCATGAACGTGGCCCGCTCGTCCAGGAACGCCGCGTACTCCGAGAGCTGCACGCCCTTGACGATCCGCGTCCCCCAGAACGGCGGGTCGGGCACCGGGTTGTCGGCGGCGACGTCGGACCGGGCGGGCAGCGCCTCCACCGGGGTCTCGGTCACCTTCACCACGCCGTGCCGCCGCTTACGCAGCGCCGGCAGCCCGACGTCGTCCGGGGACGCACCCCGCGCGACCCGCACCAGCGGCTCCATGAGCCGCAGCCCCTCGAACGCGTCCTTCGCGTACCGCACCACGCCGGGGAACTGCGAGGCGAGGTCGTCCTCGACGTACGTCCTGGTCAGGGCCGCTCCGCCCAGCAGCACCGGCCAGCGCTTCTCGAACCCGCGCGAGGCGAGCTCCTCCAGGTTCTCCTTCATCACCACGGTCGACTTCACGAGCAGCCCGGACATGCCGATCACGTCGGCGTCGTGCTCGATCGCGGCGTCGATCATGGCGCTCACCGGCTGCTTGATGCCGATGTTCACCACCGTGTAGCCGTTGTTCGTCAGGATGATGTCCACGAGGTTCTTGCCGATGTCGTGCACGTCGCCGCGCACCGTGGCCAGGACGATCGTGCCCTTGGACCCCGAGTCGCCCTCAAGACGCTCCATGTGCGGCTCCAGCAGCGCGACGGCGGCCTTCATCACCTCCGCCGACTGGAGCACGAACGGGAGCTGCATCTCGCCCCGCCCGAACAGGTCGCCCACCACCTTCATGCCCTCCAGCAGGTGGTCGTTGACGATGTCCAGGGCCTTCATCCCGGTGCCGAGCGCCTCCTCGATGTCCGGCTCCAGGCCCTTGCGCGCGCCGTCGACGATGCGCCGCGCCAGCCGCTCGCCCACCGGCAGCGCCAGGAGCTCGGCGGCGCGCGCGTCGCGGATCGCACCGGCGTCCACGCCCTCGAACAGGTCCAGCAGCGTGGCCAGCGGGTCGTACGTCAGGTTGCCCTCGGCGTCCCACTCGCGCCGGTCCCACACCAGGTCCAGCGCGACGCGCCGCTGCTCGTCGGGGATCGAGGCCAGCGGCAGGATCTTGGCCGCGTGCACGATCGCCGAGTCCAGCCCGGCCTCCACGGCCTCGTGCAGGAACACCGAGTTCAGCACCGCACGGGCCGCCGGGTTGAGCCCGAACGACACGTTCGAGACGCCGAGCGTGGTGTGCACGCCGGGGTACTTCCGCGTGATCCGCCGGATCGCCTCGATGGTCTCGATGGCGTCGCGCCGCGTCTCCTCCTGACCCGTGGCGATGGGGAAGGTCAGGGCGTCGACGATGATGTCGTCCACCCGCATGCCCCAGTCGCCCACCAGGGTGTCGATCAGCCGGGACGCGATGGCCACCTTGCCGTCGGCGGTGCGGGCCTGCCCCTCCTCGTCGATCGTCAGCGCGACGACCGCGGCGCCGTGCTCCACGACCGCCGGCATGATCCGCGCGAACCGGGAGCTCGGCCCGTCGCCGTCCTCGAAGTTCACCGAGTTGACCACGCCACGACCGCCCAGCAGCTCCAGGCCCGCCCGGATCACGGCGGGCTCCGTCGAGTCGATCACCAGCGGCAGGGTGCTCGCGGAGGCGAGGCGGGAGACGACGTCCCGGACGTCCGCCACGCCGTCGCGCCCCACGTAGTCCACGCACACGTCCAGCAGGTGCGCGCCGTCGCGGGTCTGGGCGCGGGCGATGTCCACGACGTCGTCCCACCGGCCCTCCAGCATCGCCTCCCGGAACGCCTTGGAGCCGTTGGCGTTGGTGCGCTCGCCGATCGCGAGGAAGCTCGTCTCCTGTCGCAGGTCCGTGGCCGAGTACAGCGAGGCGACGGCGTTCTCCCGCGCGGGCTCCCGCTCGGCCACGGGGGCGCCGCCCACCGCCTCGACCACGAGCCGCATGTGCTCCGGCGTCGTGCCGCAGCAGCCGCCCACCAGGCCCAGGCCGAACTCGCGCGCGAACTGCGTGTGCGCCGCGGCCAGCTCCTCCGGCGTCAGGGGGTAGGAGGCGCCGTCCGGCCCGAGCACCGGCAGGCCCGCGTTCGGCATGCATGCCACGGGCACCTCCGCGTGCTGCGACAGGTGCCGCAGGTGCTCGCTCATCTGGTCGGGGCCGGTGGCGCAGTTCATGCCGATCGCGTCGATGCCCAGCGCCTGCAGCGCCACCAGCGCCGCACCGATCTCCGAGCCCATCAGCATGGTCCCGGTGGTCTCCACCGTCACCGACACGATGACCGCCACCCGCTGCCCGGTCTCCGCCATCGCCTGCCGGCAGCCCGTCACCGCGGCCTTGGCCTGCAGCAGGTCCTGGCTGGTCTCGATCAGCAGCGCGTCGGCGCCGCCCTCGATCAGGCCGGCCGCCTGCTCGGCGAAGGTGTCCCGCAGGTGCGCGTACGTGGTGTGCCCGAGCGACGGCAGCTTGGTGCCCGGGCCCATGGAGCCGAGCACCCAGCGGGGCCTGTCCGGCGTCGTGTACGCGTCGGCACGCTCCCGGGCCAGGGCTGCGCCCGCCCGCGCCAGCTCGCGGATGCGGTCGTCGATGCCGTAGTCCGACAGGTTCGACCAGTTCGCCCCGAACGTGTTGGACTCGATCGCGTCCACACCCACGGCCAGGAACCCGTCGTGCACGCCCGCGATGATGTCCGGCCGCGAGACCGTGAGGATCTCGTTGCAGCCCTCCAGACCCTGGTAGTCCGCCAGGGTCGGGTTGGCCGCCTGGATCATGGTGCCCATGGCGCCGTCGGCCACGACCACGCGCGTGCGCATCGCGTCCAGCAGGGCGGCGGAACGCTCGGCGAGCGCGGGCAGGGCGGCGGGGAGTGCGGTCACCCGGGCAGCGTAAGCCTTGCCCCGCCGCCGACGCCGCGTGCGCCCGGCAGTCGGTACCGGGCAGGTACTGTCCCGGCATGACCACGCACGACTACCTCGCCACCCTGTTCTCGCTTCAGGGCCGCACCGCAGTGGTGACCGGCGGCAGCTCCGGCATCGGCCGGGCCATCGCCGAGGCCCTCGCCCAGGCGGGCGCCCGCACCGTGCTCCTGGCCCGCGGCGCCGACCGCCTGGCCGAGGTCGCCGCCGGCCTGCGCGCACGCGGCTGCGCCGTCGAGACGGTGGTGGCCGACCTCGGTACACGAGAGGGCATCCACGCCGCCGCCGACGCGATCGTCGCGGCCGCCGGCGAACCCGACATCGTCGTCAACAGCGCCGGCATCAACCTGCGCCCCCACATGGACCGGATCGACGAGGCGATCTGGGACCTCACCCTGACCGTCAACCTGGAGGCCCCGTTCCTGCTGGGCCAGCGCTTCGCACCCGGGATGGCCGAGCGCGGCTACGGCCGGCTCATCCACATCTCCTCCCAGCAGGCCCACCGCTCGTTCGTCGACAGCGGCGTCTACGGCGTCTCCAAGGGTGGCCTGGAGTCCCTGGCCCGCTCGCAGTCCGAGGCCTGGTCCGCGCGCGGCGTCACCGCCAACACCCTCGTGCCCGGGTTCGTGCTGACGCCCCTGAACCAGCGGCTGCAGGACGACGCCGAGAAGATCACCGCGCTCGCCGCCCGCACCACGGTGGGCCGCAACGGGCTGCCCGAGGACTTCGCGGGCGCCGCCGTCTTCCTCGCGAGCGAGTCCTCCCGCTACGTCACGGGGCACTCGCTGTTCGTGGACGGCGGCTTCTCGGTCCACTGACCGGCTGTCATGTCGCCGCCGCGTCCGGGGTGTCGACACCGTGCAGCGCCAGCGGCTGCGACAGCCGCCGGTAGCGGGCGTGCAGCTCACGGCGCTGCTGGTCCAGGTGCTCGCGCCAGCAGCGCGCCGCCCTGACCTGAACCTCGCGGCCGGGGGCCGTCCCGGCCGGCAGCTTGTGCAGGACGTCGCGGATCGCATCCAGGGAGGCGCCGACGTCCTGCGACCACCGGATGAACAGCACCTGGGCCAGGGAGACGTCGTCGAAACGCCGCTGGTTCCCGGGTGTGCGCCAGCTGCTCAGCAGACCGTGCTCGTCCCAGAAGCGCACGGTCGAGGCCTTGACCCCGGCGCGCCTGGAGAGCTCTCCGACGCTCATCTCCGGCTGCTGTTCGCGGCGTTCGTCCACCCGGCGAGCCTACCGAGCGACCGGCGCGTTGACTTCGACCCGGGTCGAAGTTGCACGATCGCGGCATGGCTACGAGAACAGCAAGAATCCTGGTCATCGGCGCGACGGGGCATGTCGGAGGTGCGCTCGTCCGACGCCTGGCCGCCGGTCGGGAGGACCTGACGGTCCGGGCGATGGTCCGCACCCCGGGCTCCGCCGGCCTGCCCGACGGCGTCGAGGTGGTGCGCGGGGACCTGACGGACCTCGACTCCCTGCGAGCCGCGCTCCGCGGCATCGACCGCGTCTTCCTGGTCTGGCCGCTGGGTGGTGGCGACCTGGCGCGGGCGGTCGTCGACCTGATCACGGCGCACGTCCGGCGCATCGTCTACCTCTCGGCGATCGGGGTCCGCGACGACGGCGCCCCGGCCCCCGACCCGATCCTCCAGTTCCACACCGACATCGAGCAGGCCGTCCGCGCCTCCGCCGTCGAGTGGACGCTCCTGCGGTCCGGAGGGATGGCGACGAACACCCTCGGCTGGGCGCAGCAGGTGCGCGAGCAGTCGGCGGTCAGCTGGATCTACGGGGACGGCGGCCGGGCGCTGGTGCACGAGGCCGACCTCGCCGAGGTCGCCGAGATCGCGCTGCTCACCGACCGGCTGGTGGGGCTCGCACCGGAGATCACCGGCCCCTCGGTGCTGACGCAGCGGGAGCAGGCGAGCGCCATCGGGAACGCCGTCGGGAGGACGGTGACCTGGAACGAGCTCCCCGCACAGGAGGTTCACGAGGTGCTGGTGTCCGGCGGCTGGGACGAGGAGACGGCTGACGGAGTCCTCCGGGCATGGGCGAGCACCATCGACCGTCCCGAAGCGCCCACGCCGGACTTCGAGGCGATCACCGGCGCGACCGGTCGCACCTTCGGGCAGTGGGCCGTCGACCACGCGGGGGACTTCCGCTGATCCCCGGCCTGGCGCCGGTTCGTCGACCCTGTCCCGCTGAACAGCGCTGCCCGTCCGCCCGGGCTCAGCCCCGCACCGGCACCGGCAGCCTGACCTGGCGGCCGGGCTCGTCCTGCCCGTCGAGCTGCCGCGCCAGCAGGTCCATCGCGGTGCGGCCCAGCTCCTCGCCGTCCACGTCGATCGCGGGGGTGTGCTCCAGGCCGAGGGCCTCGATGACCGTGGGCTCGGTGCTCACCACCAGGTCACGCGGCACCTCGACGCCGCGCGTGCCCAGCGCGAGCAGCAGGCCCAGCCCGATCGACGTCGCGTAGGGGACGACGGCGGTCGCGCCCGTCTCGACGACCGCGGGCGTCACCTCGACCCCCGCCACGAACGTCGCCGGCCGGGGGCCGAGCACGGTCAGCTCCGCCCCGGCCTCGCGGGCGGCGTCCCGCACGGCGGCGGTGCGCTGCCGGTCCTGCCACGACCCCTCGGGCCCGCCCACGTAGACGATGCGCTCGTGGCCCTCGGCGGCGAGCCGCCTGGTCAGGGTGCCGAAGGCCGAGGCGGTGTCGGCCACGACCGACGTCATGCCGTCGATCTCACGGTCCACCAGCACCGCGGGCTTGGCGGCGCCGGCGCTCGCGACGAGTGTGTCCGTGCCCCGCGGGGCGACGACGAGGAACCCGTCGACCTGGCGTGCGAGCCGGTCGACGGCGGCCGCGGAGTCCAGCGCGTGCACGGCCACGGTGAGCTGGAGGCCCGCCTCCTCGGCGCGCGCCTGGGCGCCCGCGATGATCGGGGTGAAGAAGGTGTTGTCCAGCGTCGGCACCACGATCGCGATGATGCCGCTGCGCCCGCGGGCCAGCTCGCGGGCGGCCCGGTTGGGCACGTAGCCCAGGCGGGCGGCGGCCGCGACGACCTTGACGGCGGTCTCGGGGGCCACCAGGCCGCTCCCGTTGAGGGCGCGGGACGCGGTCGCCTTGGAGACGCCCGCCACCGCGGCGACGTCGGACAGATCAGGCACCGTACCTCCTTTGTCGGTGGGGACACTCTAGACGGACGATGCAACCGTTTCCGCCCACCCTGTCCGGTGCCGTAACAGGAAGTTAACGCGCGATTGCAGGAGAGGCGCCCGTCATGCCTTAGGGTCCGATGGAACCGGTTCCATCAACGAAAGACGGCTCGTGCGAGCACGTTCCACACTTCTGCTGCTCCTGCCGGGGCTCGCGTTCCTGCTCGTCGGGTTCCTGCTGCCGGCGGTCGCGATGCTCTTCGCGCCACCCGGCGTGACGTTCGCCCAGGTGATCGAGCGCATGGGCGCGATGCTGACCGACCCCTACGACCTCGGGATCATCTGGCGCACCGTGCGCATCGGTCTGATCGTCACCGCGCTGTGCGTGGTCCTCGGGTTCCCGATCGCGTCGCTGCTGGCCCGGTCGCAGTCCCGGTGGGCGGGTGTGCTGCTCGCGCTGGCGATCTTCCCGCTGCTGCTGAGCAACGTGGTGCGCACCTTCGGCTGGCTCGTGGTGCTCGGCTCGAACGGCGTCGTCGGCCAGCTCCTGACCGGGCTGGGCATCGTCGAGAAGGCGCCCCAGCTCCTGTACACCGAGCTGGCGATCGTGCTGGGCCTGGTCCAGCTGTTCCTGCCGCTGGCGGTCATCACGTGCTACTCCGCCGTCGCGCAGGTCGACCCCGGTCTCGACGAGGCGGCCCGGGGCCTGGGCGCCAGCCGTACCCGGTCCTTCTGGACCATCCTGGTGCCGCTGTCGCTGCCGGGCGTCGTGGTCGCCGCGACGCTCGTCTTCGCGGGGTCGGTGACGGCGTACACCACGCCGTACCTGCTGGGCGGGTCCAGCCAGCGCATGCTGTCGACCCAGCTCTTCTCCTACGCGAGCGTCACCGTGGACTGGGCCGCGGCGTCGGCCACCGCGATCGTCATGACGGTGCTGGTCTTCCTGGTCTCCGGGATCTCGGCGCTGGTGGGCCGGAAGGGAGCCACCTCGTGAGCCGGAGCCTGAGGCTGCGTCACCCCGTGGCGGGCACGCTCGCCGTCGCGGGCTACGTGATCATGATCGTGCCCATCCTGTTCGTCGTGGCCACGGCGTTCACGGCCGGGAGCACGCTGCGCTTCCCGCCCGAGGGCCTGTCCCTGCGCTGGTTCGGCGAGGCGCTGGCCTACTCGCCGTTCATGGAGGCCGTGGTCTCCAGCCTGGAGCTCGCCGTGCTGGCCACCGCGCTGGCCCTGGTGCTCGGCGTGCCGGTCACGCTGGCGATCCACCGCGGCAGGCTGCCCGGCAAGGGCCTGCTGGAGGGCCTCTTCCTGTCGCCGCTGGTGGTGCCGGAGCTGGTCGTGGGGCTGGCGCTGTACCAGCAGCTCATGATCGGCCTGCACCTGGACAACTTCACCACCCTGCTGCTGGGCCACACCGCCCTGCTGCTGCCGTACGCCGTCCGCGTCACCGGGGCCTCGCTCGCGCTGGCCGACCCGGCCCTGGAGGAGGCGGCCCGCGGTCTGGGCGCGTCGCCGGTCAGGGCGTTCGTCACCGTCACCCTGCCGATGCTGCGGCCGGGCCTCATCTCGGCGGGGCTGCTCGGCTTCGTCACCTCGTTCAACAACGTGCCGCTGTCGCTGCTGCTGCAGACCCGCGACTTCCGGACGCTGCCCGTCACGATGCTCGACTACGTCCAGCAGAGCTACGACCCGATGGTGGCCGCCGCCTCCACGCTCGTGCTCGCCGCGACGGTCGTCGTCGCCGTGATCGCCGAGCGCACGGTCGGCTTCGCCAAGATCTTCGGAGGGATCAACCGATGACCACCCCCGCCGCCGAGCTGGTCGGCGTCTCCCAGCGGTTCGGCAGCTTCACGGCCGTCGACTCGATCGACCTGCGCATCCCGCGCGGCCGCCTGACCACGCTGCTGGGCCCCAGCGGCTGCGGCAAGACCACCACGCTGCGCATGCTCGCCGGGTACGCGACGCCGACGTCGGGCCGCATCCTGATCGACGGCCAGGACGCGACGCGCACGCCGCCGGAGAAGCGCGACCTGGGCATGGTGTTCCAGTCGTACGCGCTCTTCCCGCACCTGACCGTCGCCGACAACGTGGCGTACGGCCTGACCATGCGCAAGGTGCCGGCGCCCGGGCGCCGCCGCCGCGCGGCCGAGGCGCTGGAGCTCGTGGGCCTGGGTCACCTGGGCGACCGCAAGCCCAAGCAGCTCTCCGGCGGGCAGCAGCAGCGTGTGGCGCTGGCCCGCGCCGTCGCGATCCGCCCGCGGCTGCTGCTCCTGGACGAGCCGCTGTCCAACCTGGACGCGCGGCTGCGCGTGCAGATGCGCGCCGAGATCCGCCGCATCCAGTCGGAGACCGGCCTCACGGTCGTCCTGGTCACGCACGACCAGGACGAGGCCCTGGAGATGTCCGACGAGATGGTGCTGATGCGCGCCGGCAAGGTCGTGCAGACGGGCGCGCCCCGTGACGTCTTCCCCGCACCGGCCGACAGGTTCGTCGCCGAGTTCCTCGGCTACGAGAACTTCCTGACCCTGACCGACGGCCGCGAGGCCGCCGTCCGCCCCGAGCACCTGCGCGTCGTCCCCGCGGACACCCCGCTGGACGGGCAGGCCGACGGCGCCGTCGTGCTGGACGCCGTCGTGCGCGACGTCGCCTACCGCGGCGTCGACGTGCTCGTGACCTGCGAGGCCACCGACCCGGCCGGTACCACCGTGCGCCTGGTCGCCGACCACCGTGCCGACCACACCGCTGCCGGGGCCGGACCGGCCCCGACCCCCGGCGACCGGGTCCGCCTGCTCGCTCCCACGGCGCGGCTTGCCCCGCTGACCGCCGAACCCGCAACCGAAGGAATCTCATGACCCACGCCGTGCCCGTCCGCCGCCTCGCGGCCCCGACCGCCCGCCGCTCCGCGGCCGTCGCCGCCGGCCTCGCGGCCACCGCCCTGCTCGCCTCCGGCTGCTCCGCCGGGGACGACGCCGCGGCCGAGGACACCATCGTCGTGTCCACGTTCCCGTTCGGCGTCGAGGAGTTCCAGGAGGCCGTGATCGACCCGTTCACCGCCGAGACCGGGATCAAGGTCGAGGTGGAGACCGGCTCGAACGCCGACCGGCTCTCGCAGCTCCAGGTGGCGGGCGACAGCTCCGGCATCGACGTCATGCTGCTCTCCGACTACTACGCCGCGCTGGGCCAGGAGACCGACCTGTTCCAGCAGGTCGACGCCGCGAAGGTGCCCGCCCTGGACGACGTCGCCGACTTCGCGCTGGAGGACTCCTACGCCGGGCCTGCCTACAGCTACCAGCTCAACGGGACCATCTACTCGACCGAGGCCCTGACGGCCGAGGAGGCCGCCGACTGGGACCTGTACGGCGACGCCGTGCAGGCCGGGAGCCTCGCGCTGCCCGACATCTCGGTCACGGCCGGCCAGCTCATGATCTCGGGCGTCGGCGAGACGTACGGCGACGGGCCGTACGACATCGACACCGCGCTGGGCACCATCGGCGGCTGGGCGCCGGGCATCCTGCAGTTCTACTCGTCGTCCACCGAGGTGACGAACCTGCTCACGCAGGGCGAGATCGTCGCCGCCGACTCCCTGAGCGGCTTCGCGACCGACCTGGTCGCCTCGGGCGAGCCGTTCGCGTGGACGCCGCCGGCCACCGGCCGGTACATGGCCACCAACCGCGCCATGATCCCCGCGGGCGCCCCGAACGTCGACGGTGCCCACCAGTTCATCGACTATCTGCTCTCGGCCGAGGCACAGACGAAGTCCGCCGAGCTCGTGGGCGACCTGCCGGTCAACCCGGACGCGACGGTGCCGGACTCCATCTCGGCAGTGGTCGGCGACATCGCGGCAGACCCGGTCGCCGCCGGCTACGCGACGCTCGACCCGGCGGAGCTGGTGCCCACGCGCGGCGAGTGGGTGGACCGGTTCGCCCGTGAGGTGACGGCCGGCTGACGGGGCCGCGAACCATGACGAGCACTGACATGAGCACTGACCTGACCGTGCTGGACCGCATGCCCAAGGTCGACCTGCACTGCCACCTCATCGGCACCGTCCGGGCGAGCACCTTCGCGGAGCTGGCCCGGCGCGAGGGCCTCGACCTGCCGGCCGAGCCCGAGCGCATCTACGCGGACATCAACTCCCTGCCGCCGGACCCGGACCTGTACCGCGACACGCGCGTCCCCGTGCCGCAGGGCCGCAGCGCCGACGAGCCCGAGGTCTCCTACTCGCTGTTCCAGGCTTCCCGCTGGGTGACCCAGGTGCTGCGCGACGCCGACGACCTGACCCGCATCACGTACGAGGCGTTCGAGGCGGCGCACCGCACCAGCGCGACGCGCCACCTCGAGGTGTCCTTCGACGCCGTGCCCGAGCACCTGGCCTCCCTGGGCTACCTCGGCGCGGTCGAGGCGTACGCCGAGGGCATCCGCATGGCGGAGCGCGACTTCGGCATGTCGGGCCGGCTCATCGCCGCGATCGACCGGTCCGGCTCCGGCGAGGACGCGCTGGAGCGCGTCCGCACCGTGGTCGACAACCCGCACGAGTACGTGGCGGGCATCGGCCTGGACAACCTGGAGACGGCGGGGCCGCCCGAGCGCTTCGCGGCGGCCTACCGGCTCGCCGGTGAGGCGGGCCTGGGCCGCACGGCGCACTCGTCCGAGCACGCCCCCGTCGCGGTCAACACGATCACCTGCCTGGACGTGCTCGGCTGCGACCGCATCGACCACGGCTACTTCGTGCTGCAGGACGACGACGTCGTGGCGCGGGTGCGCGACGAGCAGGTGCCGTTCACGGTCATCTCGACGACGTCGCGCCGCTCGTGGCGGCCGTGGCGCCGGGCCTCCATCGCCGCGATGCTGGACGCGGGCCTGAACGTGATCCCCGCCTCCGACGACCCGGGCATGTTCCCCACTACGCTGGCGGGGGAGTACCGCATCCTCGCCGACGACCTCGCGGTGCCGCAGGAGCGGCTGCGGGCGATGGCGCTGGCCGGTGTCGAGGCCTGCTGGCTCCCGCCGGCGGAGAAGGCCGGGCTGCGCGAGCGGGTCGCCAGGGAACTCGACGAGCTCTTCGGGCTGGGGGCGGCGCCGGGGCGCTGAGGGCGGGCTCGATCTGGGTCTTCTGGTGGCCTGGTGCTTGTTGGTGGTTTGGTTGCTTCGGTTCGGTCTGTTGGTGGGTCCTGTTGCTTCGGTTCGGTCTGTTGCTGGGTCCTGTTGCTTCGGTTCGGTCTGTTGCCGGTTCCAGCCGCTTCGGGTTCGGTCTGTTGCTGGGCAGTGGTGGTTGGGTTCGGTCCGTTGCTGGGCGCTGATCGTCGAGGTCGGTCCGTTGCACCGAGATCGGTCCATTAACGGGCCGCAGTCGGTGGCACCGGCCCCCCCCGGGGGGGGGGGCGGGGGAAAAGCCCCCCTGGGGGGACCGCCCCACACCGGGCGGGCCCCCCGGG
>NZ_JBIUAP010000004.1:0-292910 GCF_044547525.1 Promicromonospora sp. NPDC052451 | reverse complement strand
CCCCCGCAGCACCCTGGCACACAGGCTCACCCGGCCATCCGCCCGCACTATCCCCCCCCCCCCCCGCCCCCCCCACCCCCCCCCCCCCCCCCCCCCCCCCCCCCCCCCCACCTCGTGGTCGGGAAGGTGCAAACTGCCGACTTGGTGACCCCTCAGCACTCGGGGCTGCCGCCCGGAGCTGGCGCCTGGGCCTGCCGCCTGGAGCCGCCAGGTGAACAGACGCCCGGATCTGCCGCCCGGATCTGCCGCCTAGATCTGCCGCCTGGATCTGACAGACAGATCTGACAGACGGATCTGACAGACGGATCTGACAGACAAATCTGACGGGCAGGGACTGCTGCGCGGACAGGACTGCCGCCCGAACGACGACGGCCCGCAACACCCGCACGAGCCGCCTCACGAAACTGCTGTACGGAGCCGGTGTATGGAGCCGGTGTATGGAGCCGGTGTATGGAGCCGGTGTATGGAGCCGGTGTGCGGAGCTGCCGCAGAGAGCTGCCGCACAGAGCCGCTGTACGGAGCTGCTCTGCGGAGCTGCCGCACGAAACCGGTACACGAAGCCGCCGCACGAACCCGCCGCACGAACCCGCCGCACGAAGCCGATGACAGACCCCCACCCCAGGCACCCTCCCGTCCCGCCGCAGCCCCGCTCCTGGCCGATCACCCGCAAATTCCCGTGCCCGCCACCGTGCACTCGCCTAGCGTGACCGTATGTCCACGAGCACGTCCGCCCCCTCAGCCGTCCCCGACCCGGTGTCCGAGCCCGCACCCACCCCGATCGCCGAGCGTGCCGCCGCGCCGGCGACGCTCGCGATCCCGACGGCCGGCAACCTGACCTGGCGCCCCGCCACCCGTGAGGACGCACCCGCGTGGCTCCTGCTGCGCAACCACATCGCCCGGGCCGACGCCGAGCCGTACGTCGAGACCCTGGAGGAGATCGAGGAGCTGTTCGACGGCGCGTGGCGCGACATGGCCGCCGACTCCCTGCTCGGGTTCTCCACCTCGCCCGCGGACGACGGCGCGCTCGTCGCCTGGGCGCAGGTCGAGTGCCCGCCGGGCGACGTCACGGAGGTGCGTGCCTTCACCTGGGGCGGGGTGCACCCGGACCGGCGCGGAGAGGGCATCGGCCGGGAGCTGCTGGCCTGGGCGATCGGCCGCGGGCGGCAGAAGCTCGCGGCGTCGGGCAAGGACGTGCCCGCGCGCATCGCGGTCTTTGCGGAGGACGACGCGCCGGCGTCCAAGCACCGTCTCTACGAGCGCGCCGGGATGACCCCGCGCCGCTACTACTCCGACCTGGCCCGCCCGCTGACCGGCCCGGACGCGGCGCCCGTCCCGGAGGTCGCGCTGGACGGGACGCTGCGGCTCGTCCCGTGGTCCGCGGAGCTCGACGAGGCCACCCGCCTGGCGCACAACGACGCCTTCCGTGACCACTGGGGCAGCCAGCCCCAGACGCCGGGGCAGTGGGCGCAGCGCGCCGGCTTCGCGCCCGACTGGTCGTTCGTCGTGGTCGACGACGCGCCCGACGTCGACGCCCTGCTCGCCTTGCCCGACACCGACGACGCCACCGCCGCCGCCCTGCGTGCCGGCGAGCCGCTGGTCGTGGGCTACCAGCTCGCGGGCCGGTACCCCGAGGACTTCGCCGTGCGCGGGTACTCGTTCGGGTACACGGACATCCTTGGCGCACGGCGCGCGTACCGGGGCCGCCGGATCGCCCTCGCGGCGCTGGCCGCGGGCATGCGGGCGTTCGCGTCGGACGGTATGCAGTACGCGGCGCTCGACGTCGACACGGCCAACCCGAGCGGCGCGCACGGCCTGTACGCGAGCCTGGGGTACGTGAAGACCACGGGCTCGCGGATGCTGTCGATCGAGCTCTGAGCCCGTCCGGCGTCAGCGCGCCAGGCGCTGGCGCCGGGCCTCGTACAGCACCACGGTGGCGGCGTTGGCCGCGTTGAGGGAGCTGGCCGAGCCCGTCATCGGGATGCTCAGCGTCACGTCGGCGGCGTCCAGCCACGCGCGGGTCAGGCCCGCGGTCTCGCTGCCCACCAGCAGCAGCACCGGCTGGGTGAGGTCGAACGCGGACACGTCGGCGTCGCCGTGCTCGTCCGTGGCGGCCACCACGACGGGCAGCCCGGCGGCGCGGCGCGCCTCGACCCACGCCATGACCTCGGCCGTCGACGGCGCGCGCACCACCGGGGTGGCGAAGAACGACCCGGTGGTGGCCCGCACGGCCTTGGGGTCGTAGGCGTCGGCGGCGTGCCCCGTGGTGATCACGCCGTGCGCGCCGAACGCGTCGGCCGACCGCACGATCGCGCCGATGTTGCCCGGCTGGGTGGGCCGGTCGAACACGACACCCAGGAAGTCCGGGGCGGCCGGGATCCGGTCCAGGTCGTCGGGCCGCATCGCCACCACGGCCAGCAGCTCCGCCTCGTCCTTCTCGGCCAGCTCGGCCAGCAGGTCGGGGGCCATCCGCACGTGCTCGACGTCCGGGTGCGCCGCGAGCAGGTCCCGGGCCCACTGCGAGAGCCGGCGGTCGCCGTCGTACAGCAGGGCCCGGATCTCCCAGCCGTGCTCGACCGCCATGGTGAGCGGGCGCACGCCCTGCACCAGGAACTCCCCGGCGCGGTGCCGCTTGGTGCGGTTGGTCAGGAGGGTCTGGAGCTGCTGGAAGCGCGCGTTGCGCGAGGAGATGCGGGTGGCCACGCCCCATCCAAACATCCCTAGCGGCTCAGCAGCCTCTCCATGGCGGCCCGGGCGGGCTCCGAGGCGAACAGCGCGGCCGAGGTGGCGACGGCGTCGTCGACGTGACGGTCGAAGCGGGCCAGCGCGTCGGCGTTGAGCAGAGCCTTGGTCGCGGCCAGACCCTGGGGGTCGCCCGCCGCGAGGCCGGCGAGCACGTCGGCGACCTTCGCGTCGAGGCGGCCGGCCGGGACGGCGCTCGTGACCAGCCCGTGCGCGGCGGCCTCGGCGGCCGGGAACGGCGCGCCGGACAGGAACGTGCGCGACGCCGCGCGCGGCGTCATCCGCGGCAGCACCGCCAGCGAGATGACCGACGGCGCGAGCCCGAGCCGGGCCTCGGTGAACGCGTAGGTGACGGCGTCGGAGCTGATCGCCACGTCGCACGCCGCGACCAGGCCGATGCCGCCGGCCCGCACCGGGCCGTGCACGCGGGCCACGACAGCACGCGGCAGGGCGAGGAGCGCGCGCAGCACGTCGGCCAGCCGCCGGGCGGACGACGCCATGCCGTCGGCCAGCGCCTCGGTCAGGTCGGCGCCGGAGCAGAACGCGGGCCCGTTCGCGGCCAGGACGACGGCGCGGACGTCGTCGTGCGCGGCGCGGTCCAGGGCCGCGCCGAGCTGGTCGAGCAGCGCGGCGGACAGTGCGTTGCGGCGGGGCCCGTCGAGGGTGATCCGGGCGTACGACGCCGCGGGGCCGCCGGTCGGCCGGACGTCGGCGACCTCGTAGGTGACGAGGGTCTGGGTGGGCATCGGGGAATCCTCCTGCGGGCCGTGCGTGGGTCCGTGCGCTGATCCGTGCGCGTCGAGTATGGCGTACTGGGGTTAATGGTGGTTAACCTCTGTGACATGCGCAACATGCATCCACCAGAGAACCCGGAGCACACCAAGCTCCGGGACGCGGTCCGGGACTTCGCCGACCGCGAGATCGCGCCCCACATCGCCCGATGGGACAGGGACAACCGTCTGCCCGTCGAGGTGGTGCACCAGATGGGGGAGCTGGGCCTGTTCGGCCTGACCGCCCCGGAGGAGTACGGAGGGTCCGACCTCGGGCTCACCGGCCTCGCCATCGCCGTCGAGGAGATCGGCCGCGTGGACCAGTCCGTCGGCATCACGCTCGGGGCCGGCGTCGGCCTCGGCGTCGGCACGCTGCTGGCCTACGGGACCGACGAGCAGAAGGAGACCTGGCTGCCCGACCTCGTGGCCGGCCGCACGCTCGGCGCGTTCGGCCTCACCGAACCGGGCGCGGGCAGCGACGCCAACGCCATGGCCACCACCGCCGAGCTGTCCGGCGGCGAGTGGGTGATCAACGGCGCCAAGCAGTTCATCACCAACTCCGGCACGCCCGTCACCAGCGTCTGCACTGTCGCGGCGCGCACGGGCACCACACCGGACGGCAGCCCCGAGCTCAGTGCCATCGTGGTGCCGACCGACACCCCGGGGTACGTCGTCGAACCCCTGCACGACAAGATGAGCTGGCGCGCCTGCGACACCCACCCGCTGCGCTTCGAGGACGTGCGCGTGCCCGAGGCCAACCTGCTGGGGCAGCGCGGCAACGGGTTCAAGCAGCTCATGACCTGCCTCAACACCGGGCGCGTGGCCGTGGCGGCGCTCGCGACTGGCTGCATCCAGGCGATGCTGGAGCTCACCGTCGAGCACGCCGGCGTGCGCCCCACGTTCGGCGGGCCGATCGGCCGCAAGCAGGGGGTCGCGTTCCAGATCGCCGACATCGAGGTCATGCTCCAGGCAAGCCGGGCCCTGACCTTCCGGGCGGCGGCGCTGAAGGACTCCGGCGCCCCGCTGGACGAGTTCCGCCGGGCGTCCTCGGTCGCCAAGCTCTACGCCACGGAGTCGGCGGTGACGGCCACGCGCATCGCGGCGCAGGTCTTCGGCGGCTACGGCGTCATGGAGGACGGCCCGATCGCCCGCTTCTACCGCGACGCGAAGGTCCTGGAGATCGGCGAGGGCACGTCAGAGCTCCAACGCATGCTCATCGCAAGAGGCCTGGGCCTCCCGGTCGAATGACCCGCTGAGTGCTGGGTATCCGTTGTCTCGGGACGGATCGAGGCAACGGATGCCCGGCACTCAACGATCGCCGGACAGGGCGGAGAAGGCCATGTTCGTCAGGAGGGCGTGCATCGTCCCGCGGCCGATGCGGGCGCTGTGCGGGGTCGAGTTCAGGAGGCCGAACGCCGCCTGGACCGCGGCGCGGGCCTCCGGCGCGGACAGGTCCGGGCGCAGGGGGCGCAGCGCGTCGGTCCAGACGTCGATGTAGGCGAGCTGGTGCTTGCGCACCTGCGCGCGGGCCTCGGTGCCCAGCGCGCCCCACTCGCGCTCCTGGATCACGATGAGCGCGGGGTTGTCGAGCGCGAAGTCCGCGTGCCGGGCGATCAGGGCGCGCAGAGCACCCTCGGGCCCCGCACCCGCCGGAGCGCCGACGTCGGACAGCAGCTCCCGTGCGCCCGCCAGGAGCTGGTCCGAGGCGTGCAGCAGGCACTGGCCGAGGATGTCCTCCTTGCCCGCGAAGTGCTTGTACAGCGCCGGACCGGAGACGCCGACGGCTGCGCCGATGTCTCCCATGGAGACGCCGTGGAAGCCGCGGGCCGCGAACAGGTCGGCCGCCGTGCTCAGGATCTGCTGCCTGCGCGGGGTCACGGGAAGCAGTCTAGGAGCGCGGGCGCCTCACTTGATCCCCGTGCTCGCGATGCCCTGGACGAACGTCCGCTGGAACACGAGGAACACGACGAGCAGCGGCACGACGGCGACCGTGGCCACCGCCATCACCGCACCCCAGGGCGAGGTGAACGCCGGGTTGCTGGTCAGGGTCGACAGCCCGACCGGCACGGTCAGGCTCTCGTTGCCCTGGAGCACCACCAGCGGCCACAGGAAGTCGTTCCACCGGTTCATGAACCCGAGGATCACCAGCACGCCCACCAGCGGCCAGCAGGTCGGCAGCACCACGCGGACGAACGTGCGCAGCTCCCCGGCGCCGTCCAGGCGCGCGGCCTCGACGAGCGCGTCCGGCACGCCGAGCATGAACTGCCGGGCGATGAAGATGCCCACCACGTCGAACAGGGTCGGCAGGATCACGGCCCACGGCGAGTCCACGAGCCCCAGGCGGGCCGTGACGAGGAACGCGGGCACGAGCGTGACCTGGATCGGGATCATGATGGTCACCAGGAACGCCGCGTACAGCGCGCCGCGACCGCGGAACCGGTACTTGGCCAGGGCGTAGCCGGCGCCGAGCGAGACGCAGACCGACAGCGCCGTGCCCACCGCGGCCACGAAGAAAGAGTTGCCGAGCCAGTGCCACACGGGCTGCTGGGCGAACACCTCGGTGAAGTTGCCGGTCGTCGGCGCGTCGGGCCACAGGTAGAACTCGCTGCTCTGCGACTGGCCGCCCGGCGTGAGCGCGGACACCACCATCCAGTACAGCGGGAACACCACGACGGTCGCGACGGCGGTCAGGCCGGCCGTGAGCAGCCAGCGCCGGGCGCGTCGTCTGCTGGTCAGGGTCACAGGAGCTCCTCCGCTCGTTTCGTGGCGCGGTGCCGCAGCAGGGTGAAGACCAGCAGGATCAGCACGAGCAGCAGGCCGAGCGCCGCCGCGTACCCCATCCGCGCGTCCGCGAACGCCGACCGGAACACGTACTGGATCAGCACGGTCGTGGAGAACCCGGGGCCGCCGCCCGTCATCACGTAGATGACGTCGAACGCCTGCAGCGAGAACACCACGTTGAGGATCAGCAGGATCGACGTGGTCGGCGCCAGCATCGGCACCGTGAGCCGCCGGAACCGCTGCCACCCGCTCGCGCCGTCGATCGCGGCGGCCTCGCGCAGCTCGGCGGGGATGGACTGGAGCGCGCCGAGGTAGATCACCATGCAGAACCCGATGCGGGTCCAGACCACCACGGCGACCAGGGTGAACATCGCCGTCCGCGGCGACGTCAGCCAGGGCAGGCCCGCCAGGCCGAGCGCGGCCAGCGCGTTGTTCGCGACGCCGTAGTCGGGGTTGAAGATCCACGACATGATGACGCCGACCACGACGCCCGCCGCGATCATCGGCACGAAGAACAGCGCGCGCAGCAGGCCGCGCCCCGGCAGCGGGCGGTTGAGGGCGACGGCCAGGCCCAGGCCGATCGCCATCGCCGTGGGCACCGTGCCCACCGTGAACACCAGGGTGTTCAGCAGCGCGGTGCGCAGCAGCGGGTCGCCCACCATGGTGCGGTAGTTCGCGGCGCCGACCCACTCGCCGTCGCCGAGCGTCGCGGTGTCCTGGAAGGACAGGGCCACGGCGATGACGATCGGCAGCAGCGAGAAGGCCAGGAAGAGCAGGGCTGCCGGGCCGACGAAGACGTACGGCGCCCAGCGGGGCCGTCGCCGGGGCGGGGCCGGGGCCTCATCGCGTGGTGACACTGCGCATCGCCTCCGTCATCTGGGCGCCGCACTCGGCGGGGGTCAGCTCGCCGAGGAAGCACAGGTCGAGGTAGTCGGCGAACACCGAGTTCAGCGAGCTGAAGTACGGACCGGACTCCGCGCGCACCATCGACAGCGGGATGGTGGTCGCCTGGTCGATGAACTGCTGCATGGTGCCGGCGTGGCGGTCGTAGCCGATGTCGGCGGCGTCCAGGGAGGCCCGGGCGGGCAGCCAGTTGCCGCGCCGGCAGAACTCGACCACGTTGGCCCGGCTCGTGATGTACGCGACCAGCTCGGCCGCCAGCTCGGGATGCTTGCTGGACCTGGTGACCGCCAGCGCGTTGCCGCCCAGGTCGGACGCCTCGCCGGTGTTGCGGATCATGGGCGCGGTGCCCCACTCGTCGGGCAGGCCCTCGTCCAGCGGCGCGATCGACTCCGGGTTGTCGAGCAGGAGCCCGATCTGACCGGTCAGGAAGAGGTCGCGGCCCACCGCCCCGCCCCCGGACTTGCTCATGTTCGCCGGCGACACCAGCCCCTCGGCGTACCACCGGCGCCCGAACTCCAGGGCGCCGACGGCCTCGGCGCTGTCCATGGACGGCGTCTCGCCGTCCTCCCCGAGAAAGGTGCCGCCGTTCTGGTAGACGATCGGCAGCCACCGGTACGCCGTCTCGGCGCCGCCCCAGCCGTAGCCGAAGCCGTACCCGCCGGTCACGGCGCGCGCCTCGCGCGCGATCTCGAGGAACTCGTCCCAGTGCCACGCGTCGTCGAGGGACGACGGCGGGGTCACGCCGATCTGCTCCAGCACGCCCCGGTGGTAGTAGGTGATGAAGTTGTCCGTGTGCTGGAAGACGCCGTACAGGCCGTCCTCCCGGGCGCCGATCGCCCAGAACGGCTCCGAGTAGTCGTCCCGGTAGTCCGCCGGCACGGCCCCCGTGAGGTCCACGAGGCTGCCGTTGGCGGCGTACCGGCCGATCTGCTGCGGGGTGATGCGGATGATGTCGGGCGCGAGCCCGGCCGCCAGCCGCGTGATGAACCACTGGTGGAACTGGCCGGTCGTCACCTCCACCGCCACGCTCGTGCCCGGGTGCGCCGCCACGAACTCGTCGGCGATCGCCTGGTAGGACTCGAGGTCGAGCGGGATGTTCCACGAGGACAGCCGCAGGTGCCTGGTCGCCGTCGGGGCGCCGGAGCAGGCCGCCAGGGCGCCCGCCACGCTGATCCCCGCGACCGCGATGAACGCGCGCCGGGACAGTCTCCGCCCGCGCGCAGGGTGCGTCGGCATGTCGTCTCCTCTCCGTCGAGGGTGGTGCGGCCCGCGCCGTGCGGGCTCGTGAGCGGTGTCCCGGGCTCCGTCGCCCGGGACACCGTGGCGTGCTCAGCGCGTGAGCGCCGCCGGCAGCAGCGCCGCGTGCGCCGCCAGGAGCTCCTCGGTCATCGCGCGGACCTGCTCCAGCGTGCAGTGCGCCGACGTCAGCGGGTCCAGCGCCACGGCGTGGTGCACGTGCGCGACGTCACCCGTCAGGGCCGCCCGCACCGCCAGCGTCTGCACGTTCACGTTGGTGCGGTTGATCGCCGCGAGCTGTGGCGGCAGGTCGCCCACGCTGGTGGGCTGCACCCCGTTCGCGTCCACCAGGCACGCCACCTCGACGCACGCGTCGTCCGGCAGGTTGGTCACCACGCGGCCCGCGTTCGGCACGTTGCCGTACACGACGGCGGGCACACCCGTGACCACCGCGTTGACGATCGAGGCCCCGTACTCCACCGACGGGCTCAGGTCCGCCTTGAGGCGGGCGAGCTGCTCGTCCACGTCGCCCTGCTCGTCGTGCGCGGCGCAGATCTCGTAGTAGTCCCAGCGCTCCGGCAGGTACTCCTTCGTCGTGGCGTCGTCCTTGCGGAACCACGGCACGTACTCCGAGGCGTGGTGGCTGGACTCCGTCTCGAAGTAGCCGAAGTGGTTCATCAGCGTGGTGCGCACCTGCTCGTTGCCGCCCTCGTAGGTGCTGGCTGCCAGCGCTGCCTCGGAGTGGTCGCCGTCGTCGGCCACCAGGTCGGCAGCGGCGCGGCCGCGCCGGTGCCGCTGCGTCATCACCTCGCGCAGCCGCGGGTACAGGTCCTCGGCGCCGTGCCGGAACTCCAGCACCCACGCCTGGTGGTTGATGCCGGCGCAGCGGTAGGTGACCTCCTCGTACGGCACGCCGAGCGTGCGCGCCAGCATGCGGGTGGTGCCCTGCACGCTGTGGCACAGTCCCACCGTGCGCAGCCCCAGCGCGTTGAGGTACGCCGTGGCCATGGCCATCGGGTTGGCGTAGTTGATGAACTGCGCGCCGGGGCACAGCTCCAGGGCGTCCGCGGCGATGTCCTGGTAGGCGGTCACCGAGCGCAGGAACCGGAACACGCCGCCCGGCCCCACGGTGTCGCCCACCGTCTGGTCGACGCCGTAGCGGCGCGGGATCTCGACGTCGTGCCGGTAGGACTCCACGCCGCCCACCTGGAACGTGATGATCACGAAGTCCGCGTCGCGCAGGGCCTCGCGGCGGTCGGTGGTCTGCTCGACCACGGTCGGCAGGCCGTGGTGCGCCACGAGCTCGCGCGTCGCGGACGCCACCCGGTCCAGGCGTGCGGCGTCGAGGTCCATGAGGCTGAGCGTGGCGCCCTGGAGCGCCGGGAAGCTGAGCAGGTCGCCGACCAGGCGGAACGGGAAGACGAAGCCACCGGCGCCGATGATGGTGATCTTGGGTGAGGAAGCCATGCTGCGACGCTAGGGGCGAGGATGGCGGTGAGTCCTCCGGCTGCGTGCCCCGGCTCTCCGGGATCCTTCGGTCTGCGCTCCGGCGTCGACACCCCTATGCTCCCGCCCATGGCGCTCGCGGACGACGAGGTGGAGCTGGCCGAACCCGCCCTGTGGGTGCGCCACGGGGCGCCGCCGGTGATGCCGCGCCCGCACCGGCACGACGACCTGGAGCTCAACCTCGTGCACACCGGGCGCCTGGAATACCTCTTCGGCGGGTCGCACCTGCGGGTCGAGGCGGGCGAGGTGGCGCTGTTCTGGGGTGGCACGCCGCACCAGCTCGTCGATCCGGCCGCCACGCCCACCGACGTGTCCTGGGTGCACATCCCGCTGACGGAGGTGCTGAGCTGGGCCCTGCCCACCGAGCAGCTCGCGGTGCTGCTGCACGCGCGGCCCGTGGTGGTGCCCTCCGAGGCGCTGGTGCGCGACGTCGCCGCGCTGTTCGCGACGTGGTGCCGGGACGTGCTGGACGGCGGGCAGGACACCGTGGTCATGCTGGAGGCGCAGGCGTTCGTGCGCCGCGCCCTCACCGGGGCCACGCGGGAGGAGCCGG
Source organism: Promicromonospora sp. NPDC052451 (assembly GCF_044547525.1). NCBI lineage: Bacteria > Bacillati > Actinomycetota > Actinomycetes > Micrococcales > Promicromonosporaceae > Promicromonospora > Promicromonospora sp. NPDC052451. The sequence goes on along the minus strand of NZ_JBIUAP010000004.1, from coordinate 282,422 downwards.
GGCCCGTGCCACGGTCGGGCCCGGCCGGGCGCGCCGCGGCGATGGCCCAGTTCGTGGCCGAGCACTACCGCTCGCCGATCACGGCGGCCGACGTGGCCCGCGCCGTGCACCTGAGCCCCAGCCACGCGATGACGCTCTTCCGGCGGGTCGTGGGCACCACGGTCGGCGCGTACATCGCGCGGTGCCGGGTCGCCGAGGCGCAGCGGCTGCTGCTCACCTCGGACCGCACGGCGGCCGAGATCGCGCACCTGGCGGGGTTCACGGCGCAGAGCAGCTTCTACGAGACGTTCCGGCAGGTGTGCGGCGTGGCGCCGGGGGACTACCGGCGCAGCTTCCGCTGAGCGCGGACCGCCGGGCGCGTCAGGGGTTAACGATCGTTAACCGGCGGGCTATGCTGCGGCACATGGCCACCGACACGGGCGTTGGAACCGATCTGCGCACCCTGACCGCGCAGCTGCGCGAGCGCATGGCGCGCGTGCGGGAGGGCGGTTCGCCCGCCGCCCGCGAGAAGCACACGTCGCGCGGCAAGCTGCTCGCGCGCGACCGGGTCGACCGGCTGCTGGACGCCGGGTCGGCGTTCCTGGAGATCGGGGCGCTGGCCGCCTACGACATGTACGGCGACGAGTGGGCGGTGCCCAGTGCGGGCATCGTCACCGGCGTCGGCCGGATCGCCGGCCGCGAGTGCGTGGTGGTGGCCAACGACGCCACCGTCAAGGGCGGCACCTACTACCCGATGACGGTCAAGAAGCACCTGCGCGCCCAGCAGGTCGCGGCGGAGAACCACCTGCCCTGCGTCTACCTCGTGGACTCCGGCGGCGCCTACCTGCCGATGCAGGACGAGGTGTTCCCCGACCGGGAGCACTTCGGGCGCATCTTCTACAACCAGGCCAACCTGTCCGCCTGCGGCATCCCGCAGGTCGCCGCCGTCATGGGCTCCTGCACCGCCGGCGGCGCCTACGTGCCTGCGATGAGCGACGAGGCCGTCATCGTGCGCGACCAGGGCACCATCTTCCTCGGCGGCCCGCCGCTGGTGCAGGCCGCCACGGGTGAGGTGGTCACCGCCGAGGAGCTCGGCGGCGGCCTGGTGCACACCACGACGTCGGGCGTCGCGGACCACCTCGCCGACGACGACGCCCACGCGCTGCGCATCGTCCGCGAGATCGTCGCGACCACCACCGCCGGTCCGCCGAGCCTGGACCGCGAGCCACCGGAGGAACCCGAGCTGGACCCCGACGGCCTCTACGACGTGCCCGCCGACCCGCGCACGCCCTACGACGTGCGCGACGTGATCCGGCGGATCGTCGACGGCTCGCGGCTGGTCGAGTTCAAGGCCCGCTACGGCGAGACGCTGGTCTGCGCCTTCGCGCGGATCGACGGCTACCAGGTGGGCATCGTGGCCAACAACGGCATCCTGTTCTCCGAGTCGGCCCTCAAGGGCGCCCACTTCGTGCAGCTCTGCGACCAGCGGCGCATCCCGCTCGTGTTCCTGCAGAACATCGCCGGGTTCATGGTCGGCAAGGAGTACGAGCACCGCGGCATCGCCAAAGACGGCGCCAAGCTCGTCACCGCCGTCGCCTGTACCTCGGTGCCCCGGTTCACGGTGGTCCTCGGCGGCTCCTTCGGTGCCGGCAACTACGGCATGAGCGGGCGCGCCTACGACCCGCGGTTCCTGTGGATGTGGCCCGGCGCCCGCATCTCCGTCATGGGCGGGGAGCAGGCAGCCTCCGTGCTCGCCACGGTGCGCCGGGACCTCGCGCCCGAGGACGTCGAGGCGTTCAAGGAACCGATCCGTGCCCGGTACGAGACGCAGGGCAACCCGTACTACGCCACCGCCCGCCTCTGGGACGACGGCGTGATCGACCCCGCCGACACCCGCCGCGTGCTCGCCCTCGGCCTCGCCGCCGCCGCGAACGCCCCGATCGCCGAGCCCTCCTACGGCATCTTCCGGATGTGATGACGATGCGCACCCTGCTGGTCGCCAACCGCGGCGAGATCGCCCTGCGGATCATCCGCACCGCCCGCCGCCTCGGCCTGCGCACCGTGGCCGTCCACTCCGACGCCGACACCGGCGCCCCGCACACCCGGGCCGCCGACGTCGCCGTCCGCCTCGGCCCGACGCCCGCCGCCGAGTCCTACCTGTCGATCCCCGCCCTGCTCGCCGCCGCCAAGGAGTCCGGGGCCGACGCCGTGCACCCCGGCTACGGGTTCCTGTCCGAGCAGGCCGACTTCGCACGCGCCGTCGTCGGCGCCGGGCTGACGTGGGTGGGGCCGCCGCCCGGGGCGATGGACGCGATGGCGCGCAAGGACCGGGCGCACGAGGTGGCCCGGAAGGCCGGCGTGCCGGTGCTGGGATCCCTCGGGAACATCCGGGACGGCTGGTTCGCCGGCCTGGGCAACCTCACCTTCCCGGTCCTGGTCAAGGCCGCGGCCGGCGGTGGCGGCAAGGGCATGCGGATCGTGCGCGGCGAGGACGAGCTCGGTCCCGCCGTCGCCGCCGCACGCCGCGAGGCCGCCGCCGCGTTCGGCGACGACACCCTGCTGCTGGAGCGATACGTCGAGCGAGGCCGGCACGTCGAGGTGCAGATCCTCGCCGACCAGCACGGCAACGTCCTGCACCTGCACGAGCGCGACTGCTCGGCCCAGCGCCGCCATCAGAAGGTGCTGGAGGAGGCGCCCGCCCCCGACCTCGACCCCGCGGTCCGCGACGCGCTGCACCTGTGGGCCGTGAACCTGGCCCAGCAGGTGGGCTACACCGGCGTCGGTACCGCCGAGTTCCTGGTCGACACCGGCCAGGGCATCCGCGGCGCCTGGTTCCTCGAGATGAACACCCGCCTCCAGGTCGAGCACCCCGTCACCGAGGAGGTCGTCACCGTCCGGGGCCAGCGCATCGACCTCGTCGAGCAGCAGCTGCGCGTCGCCGCCGGGCTGGAGCTCGGCTTCACCCAGGACGACGTCGCCGTCACCGGCCACGCGATCGAGGCCCGGATCTACGCCGAGGACGCCTTCGGCGGGTTCCTGCCCCAGGCCGGGACCGCCACCCGCGTGCGCTGGCCCGGGCATGCCCGCGTCGAGGCCGGCATCGAGGACGGCAGCGTCGTGCCCGCCGCCTACGACCCCATGGTCGCCAAGATCATCACCCACGGCCCCGACCGCGAGACCGCCCGCAACGCCCTCGTCGACGCCCTCGACGCCACGGTGATCGGCGGGCTGGTCACCAACACCGGGTTCGTGCGGGCGCTCGCGGACTCGGCCGCGTTCCGCGACGGCGAGGTGCACACCGCGTGGCTGGACACCCACCCGCTGCCCGCGCCCGACCCGGGACCCGCGTTGGTCGCGGCGGCCTGGGCCGTGGCTGCCGCCGCGGCGCGCGACGGCGGGGACGGCTGGCGGCCCGGTGGTCCGCCCGCCGACACGTGGGTCGAGCTGGACGAGGAGGTGGTCCGGGTGAGCGTCGCCCGCGGCGAGGTGCGGCGCGCGGGCGAGCCGCCGGCGTCGTGCCGCGCGGCGGGTGACGGGCTGCTGGAGATCGACGGCGTCACGGCCCGGTTCGAGGTGGACGTACGGCCGTGGTCCGTCGAGGTCGTGACGCGCGGGCAGACGTTCCGGTTCGTGCGTCCCGGCGCCGCCCGCCCGGCGCGGGCCGAGCTGTCCGACGGCGTGGTGGTCGCGGTGATGCCGGGCTCGCTGGCCCGTGTCGAGGTGCGCGACGGCGACACGGTGACCGCCGGGCAGGCGCTGGGCGTCCTGGAGGCGATGAAGATGGAGGTGGCGCTCGTGGCACCCGCGGACGGCGTGGTGCGGGTGCGGGCGGCCGCGGGGGAGCAGGTCGCGGCGCGGCAGGTGCTGTTCGAGGTGACGACCGGTGCTGACGACGGGGCGCCGGGCGCGGCGAGCACGGGAGCGGGCGATGACTGAGCACGCGACGACGGGGTCCGGAGCGCGGCGGCCCCAGGTGGTCCGTGACCCGGCCCTGCCCGAACGCGTCACCGTCTACGAGGTGGGCCCGCGCGACGGGCTCCAGAACGAGGACGCGGTGGTCCCGTCCGTGGTCAAGGTGGAGCTCGTCGAGCGGCTGCTGGACGCCGGGCTGCCGGTCGTGGAGGCCACGAGCCTGGTGCACCCGCGCTGGGTGCCGCAGCTCGCCGACGCCGAGCAGGTGCTCGGGGCGCTGCTGGACCGGCTCGGCGACCGGGCCCGCGACCTGCCGGTGCTCGTGCCCAACGAGCGGGGCCTCGACCGGGCCCTGGACCTGGGGCTGCGGCACGTCGCCGTGTTCGCCAGCGCCACGGAGACGTTCGCGCGCCGCAACCTGAACCGGTCCCTGGACGACCAGTACGCGATGTTCGAGCCGGTCGTGGCCCGGGCGCGGGCGGCGGGGATGCGGGTGCGCGCGTACGTGTCCATGTGCTTCGGCGACCCGTGGGAGGGGGACGTGCCGGTCGCCCAGGTGGTGGCGGCCGGCCGGCGCCTGATGGACCTGGGGGCCGAGCAGCTCTCCCTGGGCGACACGATCGGCGTCGGCACGCCGGGGCACGTGGTCGCGCTCCTGGACGCGCTCAACGCGGCGGGCCTGCCCGACGACGTGCTCGCCCTGCACGCCCATGACACGTACGGGCAGGCCCTGGCCAACGTCGCGGCCGCGCTGCGCCACGGGGTCACGACGTTCGACACGTCGGCGGGCGGCCTCGGCGGCTGCCCGTACGCCGAGTCGGCCACGGGGAACCTCGCCACGGAGGACCTGGTGTGGATGCTGGACGGCCTGGGGATCACCACGGGGGTGTCGTTGCCGCGGCTCGTGGAGGCGAGCGCCTGGCTGGAGCCCCACCTGGACCACGAGCTGACCGGCCGGGTGTACCGGGCGCTGCGCGGGGCCTAGCGGATCGCTCAGGCCGTCAGCGCCCGGACCGGCAGGCCGCGCAGCAGCGCCAGTGCGGCCTCGACGGGGCGGGTGGTGCGCGGCCGGCTCACGGACCGCATCGAGAACGGGACGGACACGTCCAGCGGCCGGATCACCGCACCCGGTACGGGGCGCAGGACCAGGCGGGGCAGCGCCGCGACGCCGAGCCCGGCGGCGACGAACTGCGACACGAGGCTCATGTCGGGGCTCTCCACCACGATCGAGCGGCGCAGGCCGCGGGTTGCGAGCTCGCGCTCGATGATCACGCGGTTGCCGAACCCGGGCGGGCCGTCGACGAACGGCTCGGCCACCAGCTCGTCGAGCGTGACCACGGTGCGCCCGGCGAGCTCGTGGCCCTCGGGGACGACGGCGACGAACTCGTCGGCCAGCAGCTCGTGCGCCCGCAGGCCGGTCAGGTCGCCGGCGGGCAGCCCGGTGATCGCGAGGTCGAGCCGGCCGGCCCGGACGTCGTCGACCAGGCCCGTGGAGCCGGTGGGGGAGGCGACGACGCTGAGCGCGACGCCGGGGTAGAGGCGGTGGAACCGCCCGGCGAGCGCCGGGATGTCGAGCATGTCGGAGTTGGCGAAGACCCCGAGACGCAGCCGGCCGGTCAGTCCGCTCTCGGCGGCGGCCACGACGTCGAAGACGCGGTCGACCGACTCGACGGCGGCGCGCGCCTCGGGCAGCAGGGCGCGTCCGGCGTCGGACAGCTCGACACGGCGGGTGGACCGGACGAAGAGCGTGGCCCGGACCTCGCGCTCCAGCGTGCGCACGCCCGCGGAGACCGCCGACTGGACGGTCTGCAGACGGTGGGCGGCGCGCGTGAAGCTGCCCTCCTCCGCGACGGCGATGAAGTACTCCAGGTGCCGGGTGTCCATCCGGCCAGTTTATCTGTATCTGCGATAGATCTGATCAGAATGATTCGCTTGTCCTGATGAATGTCCGGGCGCAGACTGCTGGGGTGACCATCTCCACCGCACCCGCCCGCACTCCCTCCGTCGCCGGCCCGCGTCGCCACGGCGCGGGGTTCTGGGTCATCGGCCTGACCTTCCTGCTCCTCATGGCGTTCTCCACCGTGCCGACGCCGCTCTACCCGCTCTACGTGGTCCGGGACGGCTACGGTCCGTTCACGGTCACGGTGATCTTCGCCGCGTACGCCGTGGGTGTGGTCGCGAGCCTGTTCCTCGTGGGCCACCTGAGCGACCGGGTGGGCCGCCGTCCGCTGGTGCTGCTCGCGGCGGTGCTGGAGATCCTGGCGGCCGTGATCTTCCTCGTGCGGGACGACCTGCCCGGGATGCTCGTGGCCCGGGTCGTGTCCGGCGTCGGCATCGGAGCGCTGACCGCCACGGCGACCGCCTACCTGGCCGAGCTGGACGGTGCCCGGTCCCGGCCCGCGCCGGCGCGGGCCGCCGTCGTCGCGACCGTGGCGAACCTGGGCGGGCTCGGGCTGGGCCCGGTGCTGTCCGGGCTGCTGGCGGAACGGTCCGCGCACCCGCTGACCACGCCGTACGCGGTGTTCGCCGGGGTGCTCGTCGTGCTCCTGGTCGCCACCCTCCTGGTGCCGGAGACCGTGCTGCACCGGCCGGGCCTGCGCCCCTACCGGCCGCAGCGGGTCGCGGTCGGCGGCGAGCTGCGCGGCCGGTTCGCGGCGGGCGGTGTCGGCGCCTTCACGGCGTTCGCCGTCTTCGGGCTGTTCAGCTCGGTGGCCGCGTCCTTCGTGCGCGACGAGCTGGGGCAGTCGTCGCTGGTCGTGGCGGGCGTCGTCGCGGCGACGCCGTTCCTGGCGGGCGCGTTCGGTCAGTCGGTCGCGGCGCGGGTCGCCCCGCGCGCCCAGCTCACCGCCGCGGGGGTGCTGATGGTCGCGGGCCCGGCGGCGCTGTTCGGCGGCGTCGTGCTGGCGTCCACGTGGCTCTTCGTGGCGGGTGGCCTGCTGGCCGGCGGTGGCGCCGGTCTGCTGTTCCGCACGGCGCTGGGGCGCACGGCGGCCCTGGTGCCGCCCCAGGAGCGGGCCGAGGCGCTGGCGCTCGTCTTCCTGGTGGCCTACGCGGGCCTGGTGGTGCCCGTGCTGGCCGTCGGCGTGGGTCTGGCGTACCTGCCGGCGGCGGCTGTGCTCGGCGCGTTCGTGGTGCTCGTGGCCGTGGCCGGCGGGTGGGCCGCGTGGGCGATGCGGCGGGGCTGACCAGGCCGGATGTGATGTGCGCGACGCTACCGCTCACGGACCGGCGATCGAGCGTAGGGTCACTGCTGTGACTCTGAAGATCGGGTACAAGGCGTCCGCCGAGCAGTTCGGGCCCCGCGAGCTGGTCGAGCTCGCCGTCCGCGCCGAGGAGGTGGGACTGGACAGCGCGATGGTCTCCGACCACTTCCTGCCGTGGCGGCACGAGGGGGGTCACGCGCCGTCGGCCCTCGTCTGGCTCGCCGCGGCGGGGGAGCGCACCAAGCGCATCCAGCTCGGCACGAGCGTGCTCACCCCCACGTTCCGGTACAACCCCGCGGTGATCGCGCAGCAGTTCGCGACGCTCGCCCTGCTCACCGAGAACCGCGTCATCCTCGGTGTCGGCACGGGCGAGGCGCTCAACGAGACGGCCGTCTCCGGCATGGAGTGGCCCGAGTTCAAGGAGCGGTTCGCGCGCCTGCGCGAGGCCGTGCAGCTCATGCGGGCCCTCTGGACCGAGGAGTCCGTGGACTTCAAGGGTGACTACTACGAGCTGGTCGGCGCCAACATCTACGACCGGCCCGAGAACCCGGTGCCCGTGTACATCGCGGCCGGCGGGCCGCTGGTGGCCAAGTACGCGGGCCGCGCCGGCGACGGCTTCATCTGCACGTCCGGCAAGGGCATGGACCTGTACACGGAGAAGCTGCTGCCCGCGGTCGCCGAGGGCGCCGCCAAGGCGGAGCGCGACGCCGCCGGCATCGACAAGATGATCGAGATCAAGATCTCCTACGACCGCGACGCCACCGCCGCGCTGGAGAACACGCGGTTCTGGGCCCCGCTCTCGCTCACGCCGGAGCAGAAGCACAGCGTCACCTCGGCCACCGAGATGGAACAGCTCGCGGACGAGCTGCCGATCGAGCAGGTCGCCAAGCGCTGGATCGTGGCGTCCGACCCGGAGGAAGCCGTAGCGATGATCAAGCCCTACGTCGACGCCGGGCTGAACCACCTCGTGGTCCACGGGCCAGGGCACGACCAGGAGCGGTTCCTGACCCAGTTCGGCGAGGACGTGCTGCCCCGCCTGCGGGAGCTGTGATCCTCAGGGGCTGACCAGCCCCGTCTCGTACGCGAGGATCACCAGCGCCGCCCGGTCCCGCGCGCCGAGCTTGGCCAGCAGCCGGCTCACGTAGGTGCGCGCGGTGGCCGGGCTGAGGTAGAGCGCGGCGGCGATCTCGTCGTTGGTGAGCCCGCGGCCGAGCTGCTGCAGCACCTCGCGCTCGCGCTCGGTGAGCCCCGCGAGCCGGTCGTCGGCACCGGTCCGGGGCGCGGGACCGGCCGCGACGGCGCGCAGCACGGTGGCGGTCACGGCGGGGTCGAGCAGCGCGTCGCCGGCCGCCACCACGCGGACGGCGCGGCGCAGCTCGGCCGGGGGCACGTCCTTGAGCAGGTACCCGGCCGCGCCCGACCGGACGGCGTCGAACACGTGCTCGTCCTCGTCGAAGGTGGTCAGCACCAGCACGCGGGTGCCCGCCAGCGCCGGGTCGGCCACGATCTCGCGCGTCGCAGACAGGCCGTCCAGGACCGGCATCCGGATGTCCATGAGCACGACGTCGGGTCGGAGCTCGCGTACCCGGGACACGCCGGACCGGCCGTCGGCCGCCTCGCCGACGACGGCGATGTCGCCGTCGCTCTCCGCCAGGGCGCGCAGGCCCGCGCGCACGAGCTCCTGGTCGTCCACCAGCACGATGCGGATCACGACGCTCACCCTGCCAGACGCAGGGGCAGGACGACGGCGACGACGAACCCGCCGCCCGGGGCGTCGCCCGTGGTCAGGGTGCCGCCGAGCAGCGAGGCACGCTCGCGCATCCCGGAGATCCCCGAGCCGGGCACCAGGCCCGGACCGGACCCACGCCCGTCGTCGGACACGTTGATCGTGAGGCGGTCGCCGTCGATCCCGGCGGACACCGTGACGCGGGTGGCTGCGGCGTGCCGCAGCACGTTGGTCAGGGACTCCTGCACGATCCGGTGGGCGGCGGCGTCGATCGCGCCGTCCAGGACGCCGTCGGGTACGTCGATGTCGGTGTCCACGTGCAGGCCGGTGGCGCGGGCGGACGCCGCGAGGGCGCCGACGCCGGCCAGGCCGGTGGGTGCGGGCGCGCCGTCCGCCGTGTCCAGAGGGCGGCGCAGCACCCGGACCGTGGAGCGCAGCTCGTGCAGCGTGCCCGACGTCGCCTGCCGCACGTGCTCCAGGGCGCCCCGGGCCGCGTCGTCGTCCCGGCCCACCGCCTCGGCCGCGACGCCCGAGTGCAGGGCGATCACGGACAGGTTGTGCCCCACGACGTCGTGCAGGTCCCGGGCGATGCGCAGCCGCTCGGCCTGCAGCCGCTGCTCGGCGGCGTGCGCCTGGTGCACCCGGGCCTCCCGGGACAGCCGCACGGCGACGCCCAGCGCGATCGCCGCCGCGACCAGCGCGAGGTTCGTGACCAGGTCGTACGGCGTCAGGTACTCCTCGGCCGTGCCCGTCACCCGGTAGTAGGTGGCGACCGCGACCAGGACGGCGCCCCCGCCGACCGCCCAGCCGGTCCGGCCCATCTCCGCGGCCGAGTAGAGGGCCGCGATCGCGGGCAGCGCCATGCCGATCGGCGCGAACTGGAACGTGTAGTAGACGAACACCGCGAGCACGGTGACCACGAGCACGGTGCGCGGCAGCCGCCGTCGCAGCAGCACCAGCGCCCCGAACCCCGCGGCGAACAGGTAGGCGCCGGGCCCGGCATGGTGGGTCGCGTCGGGGTCGGCGGCGATGACCACGGCGACCACCAGGGCCATGGCGATCGCCAGGACGACATCGGTGACACGTGGGTCCACGACGTACGGGACCTCGCTCTTCTCGGGCACACCGACACCCTACGGACGGCCCGACCCCGAGGCATCAGACCAGGGTCCAGGGTTGGTGTCGCTCCCAGGCGACACCAGGAGACGATCCCGGGCCGATGTGGCCGAGCGGGTCCGGCGGGCACCGTCGGGGCATGACCTCACCACAGCCTCCCGCCCGGCCGACGCCGGGGCCCGCGGGCGGCCCCGTCCCCGTCCCCGTCCCGTGGAGCCTCGTCGCGGGCCTGTCCGCGCTGGCGCTGCTCTGGCCGCTGACCGGCCTGACCGGCGCGCTCGGTACCGGCGCACCCCGCGCGCTGGCGATCATCGGCATCACCGCCGCCGTCTGGATCGGCGTCGTCGGACTGGGCCGCGTGCCCCGCCCCGTGCTCACCCTGACCCTGACCGGCCTGGCCTACGGGCTGGTCGCCCACACGATCGGACTCCTCGTTCCGGTGCTGTCGGGGTTCGGCGGCCCCGGCGACGGCCCGGCGTGGACCCTGATCCCGGCCCTGGCGTTCGACGCGATGTGGGGCGCCCTGGCGGGCGTCGTGGCAGCGGGCGTGCAGCGGCTGCGCGGGGCCGGCCGATGAGGCGCGTCGCCCCGGGCCACGTCGTCGGCTCCGTCTCCGCGGGCGCGCTGGCCCTGCTGCTCGGGCTCGCGGGCTGCGCGCTGGTGCCCGGCTCGGTCACCCCCGTCGACGAGGTGGAGTTCACGAACGAGCTCGCGATCCCGCCCCTGGCACCGTCGCACGTCGTGGACGGCACGCGCGTCTTCTCCCTGACCGCGCAGGAGGGCACCACCGAGTTCCTGCCCGGGATCGAGACGCGCACCTGGGGCTTCGACGGCCCCTACCTCGGCCCGACCCTGCGCGCCGAGCGCGGCGAGCGTGTCGCCGTCGAGGTCACCAACGACCTCGACGAGCCCACCAGCGTGCACTGGCACGGCATGCACCTGCCCGCGGCCATGGACGGCGGCCCGCACCAGGAGGTCGAGCCGGGCGGGAGCTGGCGGCCCACCTGGCAGATCGACCAGCCCGCCGCCACCCTCTGGTACCACCCGCACCCCCACGGCGCCACGGAGAAGCACGTCTACCGCGGCCTGGCGGGCATGTTCCTGCTCGACGACGACGCCTCCCGCGCCGCCGACCTGCCGCAGGACTACGGCGTCGACGACGTGCCCGTCGTCGTGCAGGACAAGGTGCTCGACGACGCCGGCCAGCTCGAGCTGTCGGACAACGGCAGCGAGCCGGGCACGCTCGGCGGCACGGTGCTGGCCAACGGGACGGTGGGGTCGTACCACGAGGTCACGACCGAGGCCGTGCGCCTGCGCCTGCTCAACGGGTCGACCGCCCGCACCTACCAGCTCGGCTTCGCCGACCGGGAGATGGACCTGGTCGCCACCGACGGCGGGCTCCTCGACGCCCCCGTCCGGCTCGAGCAGGTGCGGCTCGCGCCCGGCGAGCGCGCCGAGGTCGTCGTCCGGATGGAGCCCGGCGAGACCACCCGCCTGCACTCGTTCGAGGCCGACCTCGGCGGCGTCGTCGTCCCATTCGCGATGGGCGGCAACGACGAGTTCGACGTCCTGGAGCTGCGGGCGGCCGACCGGCTGGCGCCGTCGCCCGAACCCGCCTGGCACCCCTCGGTCCACGCCGCCGCCGACGCATTGCGGGAGTCCGACGTCTCCGTCACTCGCGAGTTCGAGCTCGACGACCGGCGGATCAACGGGCGGACCATGGACATGAGCCGCATCGACGAGGTGGCCACCGTGGGCGCCACCGAGGTCTGGGAGGTGCGCAGCACCGTGCCCATGCCGCACAGCTTCCACGTGCACGACGTACAGTTCCGCGTGCTGAGCATCGACGGCCAGGCCCCGCCGCCGGAGCTCGCGGGCCGCAAGGACACGATCTACCTGGAGCCCGGCCGCGACTACCGGCTCCTGATGCGGTTCGACGACTACAGCGACCCGGACGTGCCGTACATGTACCACTGCCACATGCTCATGCACGAGGACGGCGGCATGATGGGGCAGCTCGTCGTGGTGCGGCCGGGGCAGGAGGCCGGGTCGCCGGGGCACGCGGGTGCGGGGCACGCGGGTGCGGGACACGATACGGCGGGGCATGACGGGGGCGGCGCTGCCGGCAGTGCCGACCGGACGGTCGCGCCTGCGTCCGGGACAGGGCCCCGGTACGTCCCGGACGCGGACGCCCACCAGGGGCACCACTGAACCTGTGCGACGCTCGTACCGTGACTCTCTCCCTCCCCTCCCGCACCACCCACGTCCTGCTCGACCTCGACGGCACCCTCACCGACTCCGCCCCCGGCATCGTGTCGTCCCTGCGCGCCGGCCTGGCCGACGCGGGCTTCGCGGTCCCCTCGGACGAGGTGCTGCGCACCTTCGTCGGCCCGCCGCTGGGCGCGAGCATGGCCGGCATCGGCCTGTCCGACGCCGACGCCGCGACCGCCATCGCCGCCTACCGGCGGGACTTCGAGGCGCGCGGCATGTTCGACAACTCCGTGTTCCCGGGCATCCCCGAGGCGCTCGCGGAGCTGCGCGAGGCCGGTGTGACGCTCCTGGTCGCGACGGCCAAGCCGGAGCACTACGCGCGGCAGATCGTGGAGCACTTCGGGCTGGACGCCTACCTGGACGGCGGGCTCGACGGCGTGCACGGCGCGGACCCCGAGGCCGTCGGCGAGGTCCAGGGCAAGGAGGTCGTCGTGGAGCACGCGCTCGCCCACGCCGTCGCGCTCGGCGCCGACCCGGGGGAGGTCGTCATGGTGGGCGACCGCGAGCACGACGTGCACGCCGCCGCCCACCACGGCGTCCCGACCGTCGGTGTGGCCTGGGGCTACGGGGCGCCCGGTGAGCTGGACGCCGCCGGGGCGGTCGCAGTGGCTACGCGCCCCGCGGAGCTCGGCAAGCTGCTCGTGAGCTGAGGGTCGCTCGTCAGGGTGTCGGGCCCGCGCTCCGCAGCGCGATGTCGAACACCTCCCGCGGCCGGTCGTCCAGCACCACGAACCGCACCTGCTGAGGGCTGCCGTCGGGGTGTCCCGCCAGCCAGGTTCGGCACGTTCCCACGGCGATCCGCGCGACGTCAGCCATTGGCCAGCCGTAGGCGCCCGCACTGATGGCGGGGAACGCGATCGACCGCACGTCGAGCCGGGCGGCGATGTCGAGCGACCGGGCGAAGCACGACGCGAGCAGCGTGGGGTCGTCCTGACCACGGTGCAGATTCGGTCCGACCGTATGGATCACCCAGGAGGAGGGCAGGTCGAACGCCGGCGTCGCCACGGCGTCACCGACCGCCAGGCCGTCGCGGTGGGTCGTGCTGCGCAGACGGCGGCAGGCCTCCAGCAGACGTGGCCCGGCGGCGGCGTGCAGGGCGCCGTCGACCCCGCCACCGCCGAGCAGCGTCGAGTTCGCGGCGTTGACCACGGCGTCGGCCTCGATGCGGGTCAGGTCACCGATCTCTACCGTGAGGGCACTCATGTGGCGCTTCCCTGGTCGGCACGGGGCTCGCCAGGGTGCGGCGCGTCCGTGGGCGGTGCGTCCGAACGTGGTACGTCCGAACGTGGCGTGCGCGCGCCTGGCGTGCGCGCGCCTGGCGTGCCCGCGCCTGGCGCGTCCGGACCTGGCGCGTCCGGACCTGGCGCGTCCGGACCTGGCGCGTCCGGACCTGGGCTGTTCGCACCCGGCCCGTCCAGACCTGGGCCGTCCAGACCTGGGCCGTGCGCCCGGTCTGTCGGGGCGTCCTGGCCGCCTGCCTGCGGTCCCGTGCCGGTCCCGGGGCGCTCCATCCATGTGAAGTCGTCGCTGATCGGCCGCCACCCGTACCGCTCGTAGAGGCCGTGGGCATCGGCTGTCGCCAGCAGGATCCGGCGCAGGCCGAGCGGTTCGACGTCCGCCACCACGCCCGCCACCAAGAGCTTCCCGATGCCCTCGCCGCGCAGGTCCGGGTCGACGATCACGTCGGCCAGCCAGGCGAACGTCGCGCCGTCGGTCACGATGCGCGCGAACCCCACCTGCTCGCCCGTCGAGCGTCTGTAGACGCCGTAGGGACGGGATCCGGCGATGGCGGCGTCCATCACGTGGCGCGGGCGATCCTTGGCCCAGTAGGTGTGCCGGGAGATGAGGTCGTGCACGCGGGCGGCGTCGATGCGGGCGGGGTCGGCGGAGAACTCGTAGGGCTGGTCGTCGTTCATGGGAGGGAGTCAACCACCGCTCACCGACATGTACCGAGCGATATCCACAGGGCCGGTTGCCAGGCCTGCGAACGTGGGTGGCAGGGGCTAGAGTCGAACAAACGTCCGTAGCAATGAGATCTTCTCGAACGATATGGCCAAGGGAGGCGGCGGCATGGATGACGGTCGGAAGTACCGGGATGTGGGCCGCGTGCTCCTGGACGACGAATCCTCGGAGTCGTCAGGCGGGGGCCGCGGGCAGGTGTGGCCGCCGGATGCCCTGCCGGTCGCCCTCTGGTCCGTGGACCAGCTGCGTGCCGCGCTGGCCGGCACTGTGGGTGCCGAGCTGGCGCGGGTGGTCGCGGAAGCGACCGATCACCACGCCGAGCTGCTGGCCGATCTGCCCGAGGAGGCGCTGGGCGACCTGATGGCCGCGTGCGGGCGCCTGCAGTCGTGGGCAGCGGGCCTCCAGGCTCGTGTGGTCGGCGAACGCGCAGGCCGGGAGACCAGTCCGCTGGCGCACAGCTCGCTGGTCGCGCAGGTGAGCACCGAGCTGGTGGTGACCGGGACAGAGGCGTCGGACGTCGTCGTGCGCGCCGAGTCCGGGGTGGATCACCCCGTGGTGATCAGAGCGCTGACCGCTGGGCGAATCGACGTCAGGAAGGCACACACCTTGCTGCGATCGGCCGCACAGCTCACCACGGAGGAGCGGGCCGAGGCGATCGCCCGGTACCTGCCTCAGGCGCCGCACCGGACCTGGCGCTGGCTGCGGTCCAAGCTGCTGGCGTTCGCCAAGTCGCGGCACGGCGCGGACCAGGCGGCCAAGGCGGCGGCGGAGCGACGCTCGGTGCAGGTGGACCGGGCGGACAACGACATGGCCTGGCTGTCGGCCTATCTACCCGCCGTCGACGCGGCGGCGGTGTGGGGCGTCGTGGACGACCTGGCTCATCAGCTGCGACGGACGTCCGGCGAGGAGCGCGACCTCGGACAGCTGCGGGCCGACTGCCTGACAGGAATCGTCACCGGCCGGCTGCGGACGTCCGGCCAGACCGACGACGACGGCAGCCGCGCCGAGGGTGCCGCGAAGGACCACACCTCCGGCAACGTGTGCACCTGCGGCGGCCGTGCCCCGGTGCAGCGCACCGTCGTGCGCGTGGCGCCCACGCGACCCGTGGTCCGGGTGACCGTCCCGGCCACCGCTCTGCTGGGTACCGACGACGCACCCGGTGACCTGGACGGCTTTGGCGCCGTCACTGCGGACCAGGCGGCGCGGATCGCCACGGACGCCACCTGGCAGCGCCTGGTCACCGACCCGGCCACCGGCGTGCTGACCGACTACTCGACGACGTCCTACCGCCCGGGCACGGTCCTGCGGCAGGCCGTGGTCGCCCGCGACCAGACCTGCACGTTCCCACACTGTGAACGGTCGGCAGACCGGAGCGACCTGGACCACATCGTCCCCTTCGACCACGGCCTCGACGGTGCGGCACGACCGCCGGGGACGCGGGGGCAGACGCGGGCCGACAACCTCCACCCCTTGTGCCGACGGCATCACCTGCTCAAGACGCACGGTGGCTGGGACGTCGTCAGAGACCCGGACAGCGGCGTCACGACCTGGATCGCGCCCGCGGGACGGGTGCACGCGCGCCCGCCGACAGTGCTGGACACGCACATCGGGATCCCTGAGCTGGTGGCCACGGGTGCGGTCGATGCCGACACCAGCTACGACCTGACGCTGCGGTCGCTCAGGGGGAGGCGTCCGACCGGTGCCCGGCTGTCGTGGGAGTCAGGGGGTGCTTCCGAGGGAGAGGAGCGGGGCGTGAGGTCAGGTGCGAAGCCCGCCGCCCTGCCGTTTTGAACGGCGGGAGCGCAGATCACGGCTCCGCTGTCACAAGATCACCCCCGGGTTTCACCCCAAACGCGTCATTAGTAAGGAAACTGGACAGTAGCCTCGCTCCGGACTTGGTGGCCTTGTGGCCATCCATCGTGTGAGGGAGCTTGCGTTGAGGGTGACTGAGGACCTTCGGGCCGGGGGTTGGCGGGGCGCTGTGGCGGCGATGTCGCGTGGGCGCGGGCGTGTCGTCGCCGGACTGACGGCGCTCACTCTCGTTGCCGGTGGTGCCGCCGTGGCGACGACGGACATCGAGGACGGTCTGATCAGCGCAATGGGCGCGGACGGCGCAGCGGCCGTGACGGACGAGTGCCCGACGGAGGTTCCGACGATCGCCGAGGCCACCGAGGTCGCGGCCCGATGTGACCAGAAGGTCTTCGCGGTCGAGTCGTACACGCCGTTCGAGCAGGTGGCCGCGTTGCCGGAGTACGGACGTCTCGAGTGGTCGACGCGGACGTCCGCCGGTAGGCAGGACAGCGACGGTGACGGCGTGTGGGGGACGATCGACACCACGATCGAGCCGACCGCCGGCCCTGACGGACGCCTGGAGGTTGCGGCACCGGCCCTGCCGATGTCGTTCAGCGACGGCAGCTCGGCCGAACCGTTGGCTGTGATCGAGTCGATGGAGGGTGAGACGCTCTCGTTCGACGTCCCTTTCGAGCTGACCGAACCCGTGGTCGAGGGCGACCGCGTGACCTACCCGGGCATCCTCGGGGACGAGGACATCGACCTGGTCGTGACCGTGGACTCGGACGGGACCGGCTGGCGCGAGGTCATCCGTGTGCGGACGGCAGAAGCGGCTGCCAATCCCGCCTTGCAGGGCCTCGAGTTCCCGGTGGAGGTGTCGGACGGCCTGGAGCTGGGGCAGTCGGGCGGCGGGTTCGTCGCCACCGACGACGAGGGCACTGAGGTCTTCCGCTCACCGACGCCGTTGCTGTGGGACGCCCGCGTGATCGACTCCGCGCCGGTACAGCCCACCGCCTTGTTCGGCTCCCGCGTCGCGGGAGACGCCCATGCCGTCGAACAGGAGCAGCCGGACCTGATCGAGGGCCCACAGTCCCGCCAGGGTCTCGTGGAGGTTCCCGCCGACCTGCAGCCCGAGGGCAACGGCGAGTCCGGACCTTCGGCCGGCGTCCTGCGGCTCGATCCCGACCTCGCCGCGGTCGCCTCGGACCCGGACACCCAGTTCCCCCTCTTCCTGGACCCCGGAGCAAGTGGCTCCCTGCACGAGTTCACCGGTATCAAGAGTGCGTGGCCGGACTCCTCCTCCGGCTACAAGTTCGCCGACGAGCCGAACAAGGACCACGGCACGGGTCTGTGCGACTACTACAACCCCTACGGGTTCCCGTGCGAGCGCACGTCGAAGCACCGGGTGCTGTACGAGTTCAACAATCTCGGCAAGGTTGCTGGTCTGGACGCGAGCGAGATCAAGTCCGCAGAGTTCAACGTCTTCGGGTCGTGGGCCTTCGACTGCCAGGCGCGCAAGACGGCGCTGTACCTGATCGGCTCGAACGAGATCAGCTCGTCCACGAGCTGGAGCTCAGGCGGGTCGTGGACGAACGCGATCGCGATCCGGGACACCGCGCACAAGTGGCATGAGTGCGGGTCCCAGCAGCCGATCGGCTTCTCGTCGACTGCCGCGGCCAAGAAGGTCGCCTCCTCGAACTGGACGTCGCTCACGCTGGGTCTGAAGGTCAACGAGGACTCGATGACCGACTGGAAGCGCTACGCCGGCAACCAGTGGGCGGGAAACCCTGACTTCGGGGCGTCGTTCTCCGTTGTCTACGACCAGCTGCCGCTGGCCCCCACCGGCACGAAGACGTTCACGAGCTCGGACTACCCGGAGTGGTGGTGCGCCGACGGGCTCGCTTTCTCAGCGTGGCTGAGGCCACAGATCTCCGGCGTGCTGCGTGATCCGGACGGGCAGTCGGTCCAGGGTCACTTCCAGGTGAAGCGGGTGTCGACCGGGTCGGTGAGCGTGCACTGGACCAGCCTCAAGTCGTCCGGGTCCCGGCACACGATCCGGCCCGGCAGCAACCTGGTGGCGAACGAGCGGTACACCTGGCGGATGCGGGCCGTGCGGGACGGCGTCGGCGGTCCGTGGTCGTCATGGTGCCCCATGATGATCGACAACGAGGCGCCTGGTGCGCCCAAGATCACCGCAGAACCGATGAGTACGTCGGGCGTGGAAGCGGTCTATCTGGAGCGCGATCCGGACGGTCCCAAGGAGTACGGCGGCATCGGGATGCGGGGAAAGTTCCGGATCTCGACCGGTGCCTGGGACGCGGAGCGGATGTTGTTCGGATTCGCCGACCCGTCCTTGCCCCACCGGTGGACCCTGGACAGCAGCGGACAGATCGTCGTGAGCTTCGTCCCGAGCAGGGAGGGGCCGGTGACGATCTATGCCAAGGTGCGGGACAAGTCCGGCAACGAGTCGACTGCCGCAACCTACACGTTCGACGTCGCCGCTCCGCGCGAGACCGCGGTGTGGCGCCTCGATGACGGCTCGGGCACATCGGCGAGCGAGGCGCTCGGGCTGGTGGGTTCCCAACCGTTGGAGTTCCGGGGGACGGAGAGCACCAGCGCGCTGCCACGATGGGTCGACGGTCCACACGAGCTGTTCGGGTCCCGTGACGGCGACCATGCCGTCGCCTTCGACGGCGTCGACGATCGTCTGTTCACCACCGCGGGCGTGGTTAGCACCAACAGCAGCTTCGTCGTCAGCGCTCACGTGTGGGTCGACCCCGGCGCCACCCGGGACCTGCATGCCGCCCTGTCGCAGGACGGGTCGACGACGTCGGCATTCCAGCTCGGAACGTTCCCCTGCTCGCAGCACGCCATGGGCGTCGGGTGCTTCAACTTCCATGTCGCGGGTACCGACTCCGGCACGGCGACCGTCTATCGGGTGATGTCGACGACACCCGTCGTCACCGGTCAGTGGGTCCACCTGACCGGGGCATTCGACGCGAAGACCAAGAAGGTGTCGCTGTGGGTGTGCGAGATCGGGACGCCTCAGGATCCGAAGCCGGCCGATCCGCAGCGGTACGACCGGGCCGAAGCCGATGCGGTGTCCTTCGCCACTACCCGGCCGTTCGTGGCGGGGCGAAGCCTGGTTCGTGATGTGCAGGACAAGTTCTGGCAGGGCCGCATCGACAACGTGCGCGTCTTCGACGGCCAGCTGGTGGCCGAGAACAAGGTCCGACGGTTGTGCCAGGGCGCCGACGCGAAGGACTTCACCCGGGGTGCGGCTGCGATCGACCCCACCATCAAGGACACGGTCGAGAGCTCGGACTGGTGACACCCGTGACGAGGCGTGCGAGGACGAGCGGAACGACGGCGGCGGCCATGACGAGGAGCATTGTGCGGTTGGTAACGGGTGCACGGGTGCGCCGGGTGGCGGTCTCGATCGTCGCCGCGGGGACGGCCGTGGTGCTGGGGACGGGTACCGCGATCGCGGCACCACCCAGATCGCTGAACTGTGAGTTCCAGGCGGAGGAGCTGAGCGATGCGCTGGAGATCGCTCAGGAGTGCGACATCGACGTGCGGGTCGTCGGCAAGACGACCCCGTGGTCGACCACGGTCGCTCACGACGACGGCTCGGTCGTCGTGGAGACGAGCACGCGGGCGCAGCGCGCCCCGGCGTCGGCGGTGACCGGAGGACCCTCCGGTGACTGGACGTCCTTGAACACGAAGGTCGTGGACGGCGCTCCTGACGACGGGCGAGTCGAGGTCGCCGCGGGCGTCTACCACATGTCCTTCTCCGACGGCTCCACCCCGGCCCAGCCGCTGGCTCGGGTGCTCATGAAGGGCCGCTACGAGCTGGTCTACGACGCGCCGTTCGACCTTCCCGCGCCGAGCATCGACGGTGACCGCCTGACCTATGCCGACGTCGCCGGCAAGGGTGTCGATCTGGTGGTCACGGTCACCGAGGACGGCACGGGATTCGTCCCGACGCTGCGTATCGCCGACGCCGCGGCCGCCCAACGGGCCGCGAGGGAACTGGACCTCGATGCGCTGAGGTTCGACGTGACCACGTCACCAGGGCTGACTGTCCTGGCCGCCGGTGACGGTGGCTTCGTGGTCTCCGACCCGTTCGGGCAGCGACTGCTCTCCCTGGCGGCACCCGCCGCCTGGGACACTTCTGCCGCCGACGTCGTCGGCGCCGCTGACTCCAGCGCCGGTGCCCCCGGCGGCGAGCTGTCCGGCCTTGCGCGCCCGGATGTCATGACGGTCGGTGAGTGGGAACAGGTCACCGGCGTCGATGCCTCCGCGCTGGACGACCCGGAGGAACGGCTGGACGGCCCGCTGCTGGGCGACCAGCGGGAGCGCCTGGCCGCGACCCTGTCACCGGTCGTCGATCCCGCGACGACGACCGACGGTCAGAGCGACTCGTCCGCCGGTGGGTTCGGGACGACTGAAGCCGCCGGCTCGGCGGGAGCGTTGACCGTCGGGGGTACCGCGGTGACCTCGACCGGGTTCGGTGCCGCGGAAGGACCTACCAGCTCTGCCCTGGTCGTCGACGCGGACACCTCTGAGATGGATGCGGTGGCGTATCCGCTCATGATCACGCCGGGCACCCCGACCGCGGCCGTCGAGCGGATCGCGGTGCGGGCGGGCGAGCCGATCGATCCGGAGCTCGCCACCGTGGCGGGGTACATGTTCGAGAGCCCGGCGCCTGTCGGCTACTGCGACAGCGCGACGAACACCGCGTGCGGCGAGACGTCCGGTGCCTCTCGTCTGGCCTGGCAGTTCACCGGCCTGGACGAGGTCGGCCTGACCGACGCCGATCAGGTCAGCGCCGCGTCGCTGAAGGTCACCGGAGTCGACTCGGCATCCTGTACGCCGACGGGCCTAGAGGCGTGGCGTATCGGTCAGTTCGGTCCCACCTCGACGTTCGAGGACCTGGACGAGCGGTGGACAGGCGACACCGATCCCGGCGAGCGGATCACCACCACGACCGTCGCGCACAAGGACGGGTGCACGAGCGCACTGCCCCGCACGATCAGTCTGAACGTGCTGACGGCCGCGAAGTACCTGGCGAGCACAGACGCGGGAGTGCTGACCCTCGGACTCAAGGCCACCGACGAGGTCAGCATGGCCGCGGGCTGGAAGACGTACGGGCCGGATGCCACCCTCACGGTGCAGTACGTGCCCGCGGGGGAGACCGCGACCGGTGAGGGCGCCGATCTGAAGGCACGCCAGGACAACCGCGCCGACGCCACCGACGACGTCGAGGTCGTCCCGTCGCCCGAACCGGTCGACCCCGTGTCGCCGACGCCCTCACCCGAACCGTCCGTCGAGCCGGATCCGACGCCGCAGGCCGCGGCGCCCGACGCCGCCGCCACGACCGCGCCCGTGCCTGAGACCCTGACGCCGGTCGATGGGCTGGGCGGCCTGGACCTGTCGATCGGTGCGGCGGCCGGCGTCACCTCGCCCGATCAGGTCGATCTGGAGGTCGCCGACCAGGCGGAGGCGGACGCGCTGGGTCTGACCGGCGTGCTGCTCGACGTCACCGACGTGTCGACCACCTCGGCCCAGCAGGTGCGGTCGGCGGCCGCAGCGGCTGTCGAGGACGAGCCGGCCACCACGAGCCTGCAGGTCCAGGTGGACTACGGCGAGTTCGCCGACCTGGGCGGGGGAGCGGACTGGGGATCCCGCCTCGGTCTCGTCCGCATCCCTGCGTGCGCCTCGACCACGCCCGAGGCGGAGGAGTGCCAGCCGGTCGAGGTCGACGGCGTGCTCAACGACACCGACGCCGGCACGATCACCGGAACCCTGCAGATCGCGACGGCCGCCACGGCCGCCGCAGCCGAGCAGGCCGCGACCGAGCTCGAGGCCGCGACCGACGCCACCGACGAGGCCAGGACCGCCGTGCGCGACGCCGACGAGGCCCTGGCCACGCTCCAGGCCGCTGAGAGCGAAGATGTCGCGCAGCCCTCCGCTTCTCCGACTCCGTCGATGTCGCCGTCGGCCTCGGTGTCCGCGGAGCAGGACGGCGGCACGCCGCACGAGGAAGCACGCGCCGACGACGCCACGGTGGTCGCGGAAGCCGAAGAAGCTGCCGCGGAAGCGCAGGACGAGCTTGACGAGGCCCGGGCCACGGTGCGCGCTGCCCGGACCACCGTCCAGGCGCTGGCCGGGACCACCACACAGGCCGGATCGGGTGACAAGTTCGCGGTCACCGCGCGTTCCGCCTCTGCAGCAGGTGACTGGAAGGCCACGCCCCTGTCCGCGTCGTCGTCCTGGACGGTCTCAGGGGCGACGGGCTCGCTGGGCTGGTCGTACCCGGTCGGCGTGCCGACGCCGGGCACCGGGCCGGCGCCCAAGCTCACGCTGGGCTACTCCTCGTCCGCGCTCGACGGGCGCATCTCCGGCGCGAACAACCAGTCCTCGTGGATCGGCGCGGGCTGGGACCTGAGCTCCGGTTTCGTGGAGCGCAAGTACACCACCTGCACCCAGGACACGGACCCGGTCAGCGGTGCCGACCCGAACAACACCAGTCGCAAGACCGGTGACCTGTGCTGGGACACCGACAACGCGTACCTGGTGTTCAACGGCAGCTCGACCGAGCTCGTCAAGGACGACGTCGCCGCCACCTCCGAGGTGGAGTGGCGTCCGAAGGCCGACGACGGCACCGTCGTGGCCCAGTACGGCCCGCGCACGGCCGGGGAGTGGTGGCGGGTGTCGACCACCGACGGGACCGTGTACGACTTCGGCCGTCAGGCGAACGGGCAGAAGAGCCGCTGGACGGTGCCGGTCTACGGCAACCACGCCGGTGAACCGGGCCACGCGAGTGCCTTCAAGGACTCCCAGGTGACGCTGGGCTGGCGGTGGATGCTCGACCACGTGGTCGACACCTCCGACAACACGATGACCTACGGGTATGCGACCGAGACGAACCGGTACGGCTCCAACGCCAACACCGGCGACACGTCGCAGTACGTCCGCGGAGGCACCCTGGACTGGATCGAGTACGGAACCACGGCGTCCACCGAGAGTGCACCGCCGTACCGTGTCGAGTTCCACACCGCCGAACGTTGCCTCGGGACAGCGGCCAACCCGTGCCCGGACACGTGGACCAAGTCGACGGCGAGCCGGTGGCACGACACGCCGACCGACCTGCGCTGCACCTCGACCACGTCGTGCCAGTTCGTGCAGTCGCCGGTGTTCTACTCCACCAAGCGCCTGACCAGCATCACGGCGCATGTGCGCAACCCCGCGACAGGGACCCTGGCCAAGGTCTCGACCTGGTCCTTGGAGCACGGCTGGCGTGACCCGGGCGACGGCACCGGGCGTGTCCTGTGGCTGCGTTCCATCCAGCACACGGGGCACGCGGTGGCCGGCGCGCCGGGGCTCGTGGGCGACGACATCACGGCCCCCAAGGTGACCTTCGTCGGTGAGCAGTTCCCCGGCCGGGTGAACGACACCGCCACGGACGGGTACCCCGCGATGAAGCAGGTGCGCCTCACCAGCGTCACGACCGAGACCGGTGGCGGGCTGCACATCACGTACCGCGACCGGGAGTGCACGGGGAGCAACATTCCCCGGACCGCCGACGGCACCGTCAAGGTACCCGGCAGCCAGGGCGAGCACACGCTGGCCTGCCAGGCGGTCAAGTGGCACCCGTCCGGGGTCGAGAACCCGCGGGTGGACTACGTGCACACCTACCTGGTCGACACCGTCGTCCAGTCCGCCTCACCGCAAGGAGCGGCCGGGTTCTCCCCGGACGTGACCACGTCGTACGACTACGCGGGCGGCGCGGCCTGGACCAAGGTGGACGACGCCCTGGTGGCGAAGAAGTACCGCACGTACAGCGTGTTCCGCGGCTACGAGACGGTCACATCGACACTGGGCACCGGCGCCGACCGGCAGGTGACGACGACGCGGTACCTCCGTGGAGTCGACGGGGTGGTGGAGTCCGTCGACGGCAGCCTGACCAGCGACACCGTGACCGACCACGAGCTCCTGGCGGGTACGCCGCTGGTCACGACGACCTATTCCGACCAGACCGGCCAGAACGTCCTGTCCAAGAAGGCGAGCCTGCCCACCGTTCGTGAGACCGGGCGGTACACACCGGCGCCGGGGGAGCAGCCGATCGTCGCCGGCCAGGTCGCATCGGCCGACGTCTGGAGCGGTACGTTCACGAACGCCGGCAACCTGGCGTACAAGACGCGCGTGATCACGACCTATGGGGACAAGGGAGAGGTCGTCACCTCCGACGACCGTGGTCAGGCCGGAACAGAGGACACCACCATCAGCGGTGCGCCGATGGGCTCGGACGACACGTGCACCCGTAACCGGTACCTGAGCGGTGCGAGCAACCTCCTCGTCCAGGTCGAGACCGTCATGGTCAAGGGAGCGTGTCCTGCTGACGGCACCCCGGAAGCGGCAACAGTGATCTCTGCGTCCCGAACCAGCTATGACGGGCAGGCATGGAACACCGCACCGGTACGAGGGCGGCCGACGACGGTCACACCCCTGGCCGCCGACCGAGGCGCGGGCTGGGCATTTCCGGAGAGTGGTGCCACGACCACGGCGTACGACAGCAAGGGGCGGGTGACCGCCGTGACCGATCCGCTCGGGCGGACGACCGGAACTGCGTATATCGAGTCGGGCGGAATCGTCACCGCGACGACGACCACCAGCGCGGACCCTGATGGTGCTGGGGACGGAAACGCCGACGGGTACGACCTCAGCTCGCACCAGGTGCGTACCGAGCTCTCGCCGTTCACCGGACAGATCGTCACCAGCACCGACGCCGCGGGCAAGGTGACCACGGCGACCTACGACGCCCTCGGACGCAGCAAGGCGGTTTGGTTCCCCGACCGGAGCAAGGCCGGTGGCCAGTCCTCGTCCGTCAGCTACGACTACGTCGTGTCGCGTTCCGGCGTGAACGCCGTCAAGACGTCGACCCTCGGCGCGGACGAATCGCGCCGACACGCCTCGACCGGGATCTTCGACGGTCTGCTCCGGCAGATCCAGACGCAGACCGAGTCGTTGGACGGACACCACACAGGCGCCGACGTGGCCCGGGTCGTGGTCTCCACCCTCTACGACACTGCTGGGCGCGCGTGGCAGACCTCGGGCGGCATGGTCGCTCCTGGCAGCCCTGCGATGGGGCTGGTCACGGCCCGCAACGGTGCCCACCAGGCGCCGTCGTACACGCAGGTCACCTACGACGGCGCAGGGCGGGCGACGTCCGAGCGGTTCTACATCGGCAACCCCACCAACCCCGAGTACCTGCGGTGGCGGACGACGACGGCGTACAACGCCCACCTCACCACGGTGGTACCGCCCGACGGCGCGACCCCGACCCGCACGATCAACGACGCCAAGGGACGCACGATCGAGCTGCGTGAGTATCTGCGAGACCCGCGCAAGAACGCCGCGGCCGACACTCCGGCAGAGGTCGAGGACCTGGAGTACCAGGGCACGACGTACACCTACAACGCTGCCGGTCTCCTCACGGTCGTGACAGATCCGGACGCCAACGAGTGGACCTACGCGTACGACCGGCACGGACGGCAGACCGCTGCTGTCGACCCGGACGCAGGCGCGACGTCCACGAAGTACGACGCGGCCGGGCAGGTCACGTCCACGACCAACGGCGCCGGTCAGACGCTGACGTACGGCTACGACAACCTCGGCCGCAAGGTCTCCCAGACCGGCGGCACGGGTACGGTCACGTGGTTCTACGACCGCCTTCACACAGCCGTCGACGCCGACAAGACGGCCGTGAAGGGGCAGCTGACCGCAACGGTCCGGACCATCAGTGGCAAGGCCTACACCACTGCGGCGACCGGGTACACGGTCAAGGCGGGTGCGTATCTGCCCACCGGCAGTGAAACCACCTTGCCGACGGACACCGCACTCGGTCACCTGTCGGCCAAGTCGTGGACCACCAGCTGGACCTACACCGCTGACGGCCAGGTCGCGACGCAGACGTTGCCCGCGGTGACCGGCCCGAACGGCACGAGCGTGCTCAACCGCGAGGAGGTCACCACCCACTACGACGCCGCGTCATTGCCGGAGTGGATGGGTGGCGGGTTCGGCTGGGGCACCTACGTCGCCGACTCGCGGCGTGACGCCTGGGGCCGCCAGGGCTTCCTCGACCTCGGCAACACCTATGGCACCGTGGTGTCGTACCTGTGGGAGGAGGGCACCAACCGCCTCACCAACCTCCGGCTCGACCGCGAACGCATCGGCGGTACCGAGCTCGACCTGCGGTACACCTACGACCAGGCCGGGAACATCACCAGCATCACGGATGACCCGACGGCGGTCGGCCGTGCCACCGACAAGCAGTGCTTCCGCTACGACGCCCTACGACGGCTGAGCGAGGCGTGGACCCCGGCCGACGGCAGGTGCGGTGTGCTTCCGTCCGTGAAGTCGGGCGCCACCGCACTCGGTGGGGCGGCTCCCTACTGGGCCTCCTGGCAGCACGACGAGCTCGGGAACCGGATCTCCGAGCGGCTGGTCCTGGGCAACGCGTCGACTGCACGTGGCTCCGCCGTCGTGCAGAGCACCGGGTACGACTACGGCCGTGACGCCAACGGTGACGGTGACCTGACCGACACAGGCGACGTCGGCCCGCACGCGGTGGCCTCGACCACCACGACGGGCACCAACGAGCGCGCGACGACGACGTACACCTACGACGACGCCGGCCGGACCACCGGGTGGGACACCACCGAGGGGCTGACGCGCACCCAGCAGACTCTCACGTGGGATCCGGAGAGCGAGCTGACCAGGGCTCAGGCCACCTCGACCACGGACGTGGAGGACCCGGACACCGGTGTCGTCACGCCGGGTGCCGCGCGGACCAGCCGGACCTCGAACATCTGGGGCGGCGACGGCGAGCGGCTGATCCGGACCTCCGAGCCGGACACCGCGATCTCCGGCGACGAGAGCGTGACGGTGTACCTGGCCGGTGGCCAGGAGATCACGTGGCATCCCGGGACCAGCACGGTCACGGCGCAGCGGTACTACTCGTTCGCTGGGCAGACGATCGCGACGCGCGACGGCAACGGGTTGGGTGCGGTGACGTCGCTGATCACCGATCCGCACGGTACGCCGGTCGCTTCCGTGCACAACACCAGGTGGACGACGACGTCGGTGGCCAAGCACTACACGCTGCCGTTCGGACAGGTGCGCGGTGGTCGGGCGATGCCAACCGACAGGGTGTTCCTGGGTAAGACGCGGGATGTGGAGTCTGGGCTGACCTTGATCGGGGCTCGGTGGTACGGCGAGACGCAGGGGCGGTTCCTGACTGTTGATCCGGTGATGGATCTGGCGGATCCGCAGCAGTGGAATGCTTACGCGTACGCTGGCAACAACCCCGTCACCTACACAGACCCCACCGGGTTGCGCGAGTACGCCAACAGCGACCCGCGCGAGGACACGCAGGAGCAGATCCACACCGCGGTTCAGCATTCGAGTGGGGGCGGCGGCTTCAGCCCGGATGAATACGCCGACCCGGTGGACGACTCGCATGCTGATCCATCGGATCTCTCGCTCTATGACGCATCGGTACAGAACGGCTCGGTATCGCCGCTGCTCCCGCAATGGATCACCAAGGAGTGGTGGGTCGATCGGATCTTCACTGACACGATCAACTTCGGTGTCGACACGTACCACGCCTTCCAGGATCCGATCCTGTTCTACCAATACTGGGGAAGTCCGCAGGAATGGCTCAAGCAGGCGACGCTCGAGGTTGCCAGCGTTGCCATTGGTGCTGGCACCGGAAAACTAGCCATCACCGGTGTGAAGGTGCTGACCAAGTCACTCGTACGAACCACAAGACCCGCTGGGGCCGTCGCAAACACCGCGGCACGAGTCTGCTCGTTCACCGGGGCCACGCTGGTCTTGATGGCTGACGGATCCAAGAAGCCCATCGAAGCGATCGAGGCCGGCGACTTCGTGATCGCGTCCGATCCCGAGACGGGTGAGCAGGGGGCACGCGAGGTCACGCAAGTCTTCGTGCATGAGGACACCGTGACCGACCTCGCGTTCGACGACGGTTCTGTGCTCAGCACGACTGAGAATCACCCGTTCTGGTCTGTCACGGACGCCCAATTCCAGCGCGCCGATGAGTTGGCTGCCGGCGAGCAGGTGCTGACCGAGGACGGAAGTGCCCTCACGGTGGGCGGCCTGCAGTATGCGACGTCGCGCTCAGCGCGGGCCTATAATCTGTCAGTCGCTGGTGTCCACACCTATCACGTCGGTGCGCTCGGAATTCTTGTCCACAACACCTGCCCAATCGGGCCGGTCGCGGGCCCTGCGCGAAGCACGGATCAAATCCTTGATCGGTGGCGCACCCTCCCTAAGGGGGAGCAAAAGCATGTCAGGACTGTTGAGACCACATCGGAGATGCGCGAGTTGTTCGATACCTGGGTTGTTGGCGGCGAACGACTCGCCCCCCGAGCGGGTGGATCAATTCCTGATGTCTACAAGATGCCCGATGGGTCTGTGATCCAGTGGCGGAAGACATCCGACTCGGGCGGCGAGACGATCGAGATCGTGACCGGGAGCGGCAAACCTCGAAAGGTGCACCTGCCGTGGCGGAAGTGATCAATGCTTTGCTGTCAGCCGGTCTTCGCGACTGGGTCATGCTGGACGAGGTGACCTGGGAGGTTATGGAGGGTGATCTCTCTGCGGAGAACCAGGCCAAGACGCTCGCGGTTCTGGGGCGCCTCTACGCTGATGGTCTGATGGTCCCGGGAGACTTGACGGCGCGCGGCTTCGAAGACTGGGTCGGTGGGCCTGCGGAGTGGCTGATCCGGTCAGAACGCGAGCTTGTGCTCTTTGGTTGGAAGCCAATGGGGGCGGGCTTCTACTTGCGCCTGACCGAGCTCGGCAAACGGAGGGCGAGAGAGGCTCAAGACGAGTGAAGGTACTCGCTGGGGCGTAGGCACAACCTCGCGGCCTCTCGTGGCGCGGGTTGTCGTCTGGATCGTTGTTCTTCACCCGGCCCGTGTAGCGCCTCATGCTGCAGTCCGGAGTTCGTCCCTGCCAGCCGTTGCGCTCAATGCTGGCCGGACAGGACGCTTCGAGCTTCGCCAGAGGGTGAGTTCAAATCGGTGGATAACCCAAGTGAGGTGCTTGAGTCCCCAGTGTGAGCGGATGGGTGGAGCGTCATGTCGTAATCCCAGGCCCCTCGCGGCGGTCGACCCGATTCTGAGAGATTCAGTTGCGAAGGCAGCCTGCGCTGATGCCGAGCATGTAAGCGGTGCGTTTGAACAGATCATGCCGAAGACACGTGCCCGGAACTCGGGCGGGTAGGGCGAGGTATCCTCGATGCAATTCATTCCCGCCTCGACGCAGGACCAAATCTAGAAACCAGCCCGTAGGGCATGTCACGGGTGTCGAACGGTGCAATGAAGTCCTCGTGTGAGTGTGCGCTGGCAGGGTCATTGTGTGTAGCGTCGGCAGAACTCTTGCAACGCCCCCTCCGTTATCACCTCCAGCAGTTCTCGGTACCGCCCCGCCGCCTCCTCAGTCCGGTTCGTCCGGAAGGCGAGGTCGGCCAGGGCAAGGCTCGCGTCGCGGGCGGCGTACGGCGGGCCGTCCGCCACTAGGTCCTCCAGCTCCCGTTCAATCCGGTCGAGGCCGGGAACAACGCCTCGCGTCGACCGGTCGGGTGACTCGGCGTGTGTGGCCCGGGCCGCCAGGGAAGCAGCCGTATCCGAACGGCCTGATCGGGTCAGGACCACCCGCCCCAACACCACCAACCTCGCCACCCGCACAGCAGGCGAAGCCCACACCTCCACCAGCCCGTCATACAGCTGCACCAGCCGACCCCAGTCCGTCTCCTCCGCCGACCGCGCCGTCGCATGCACGCCGGAAATAGCAGCCTCCAGCGTGAACCGTCCCGGCCTCCCCGGCGTCCGAGAAACTGCCGCCGAGGCATCGTCCAGCCCCGCCACCAGCAATTGCCGGTCCCACAGGCCCCGGTCCACCTCGTCCAGCGGCAGCGCCACACCGTCCCGCACCCGCCCCGGGCGTCGCGCCAGCCCGAGCCGGCACACCGCTCGCAGTCCCAGTACCTCGGGGTCGGCCGGGTACTGAGCCACCAGCGCCTCGGCGAGCGTCAGCGCGTCCCGAGCCGGGTCCTGCGTCGCGTCCGCGGGTTCCAGCTCGAAGCGCTGGCCCACGGTGAACAGGCCGGCCACGCACGCGAGCACCACCGGCAGCCGGGCGTCCCGTGCCGCGCCCTCGGGCACCGCGAACTCGCCGCGGGCGCGGGCCAGCGCCGCCTTGGCACGAGTGAGGCGGGCCGCCGCCGTCGCGTCGGCGATGCCGAGGTGGCCGGCGATCTGTTGGATCGTGAGGCCGCAGACCACGCGCATCGCCAGGACCAGCTGGGCGCCCGGTGCGATCGCGTCGTCGCAGGCGACGAAGAGCAGGGCCAGGCGGTCGTCCAGCTCGGAGCCCGGTTCCGGGGGCACGTGCACGGGGGCCACCTCCGGCCGGGCGAGCTGGGGCTGGATCCGGGTGAACACCGCCTGGTGGCGCACGGCGTCGAGCCAGGACCGGCGGCCCACCTGGACGCACCAGCCGACGAGGTCGGTGATGGTGTCGTCGGGCTGGGCTGCCGCGCGGGCGAACGCCTCCGCGGCGTACTCCTCGCCGTGGTCCAGGCTGCGGGTGGTCACCGCGAGCGACCGCACCACCTGGGGCCAGGCGGTGCGGAACGCCGCGGGGTCGATCGCCATGGGAGGGTCAGGAGCCGAAGCGCATGACCTTGCGCCACTCGACCACGTTGCCGCTCGGGACGAGGGCCGCGATCTTGCGCGCCGTGGCCTCGTCGCACTCGACCTCGTAGAAGCCGGTGATCACCTCGTTGGTGTCGGTGAACGGCGCGTCCGTGTACACGGGCTCGGCGCCGTCCTTCCCGGGCACCACCCAGCCGCCGTACCTGGCGTTCTGCAGGGCGTCGCTCCCGGTGATCTTCACGCCGAGCTCGGCCACCGCCTCGGCGAAACGCTGGTGCGCCGCCATCTCGGGGTCGTCGCGACGGTCCGCCCCCTGGAGGTTCTCCGGGAGGAAGGCGTCCGAGTCCCAGTCGTTCTCGCGGATCAGGAAGATCCAGGTGTCGGTCATGTCGAGCTCCTCTTTCGCTGGATGGTGACACGTCTTGGACGTGCGAGCGACGCAGGAATCGACACCCCCGACGAAACTGGTCAGCCGATCACCGCGACCGGCACCGAGATGGGCGTGCCGGAGCCGTCGCGACGCTCGTCCACCTCGGGCAGCTCGACCGGCTGGCCGCCGGCGCCGAGCGCCCGCGGGGGAGTGGCACCCACCCAGGCCATGATGAGCCCGTCCTCGCCCTTGAGCAGACGCTGCGACCGCACACCGCCGGTCGCGCGCCCCTTGCCCGGGTACAGGGCGAACGGCGTGACCTTGCCCGCGCCCGGCTCGATCCCCGGGAGCGCGTCGCCGGCGCCCGCGATCGTCACCACGCTGGCCTCCACGCCGGCCGGGACGGCACCGAAGAACACCACCTGCTGGCCCTCGCCGAGCTTGATGCCCGCCATGCCGCCCGCGGCGCGGCCCTGCGGCCGGACGGCGGACGCCGGGAAGTGCAGCAGCGAGGAGTCGCTGGCCACGAAGACCAGCTCGTCGTCGTCCGCCACCACCGCGGCGCCGACCACGGAGTCGCCGTCCTTGAGTGCGATCACGGGCCACTCGTCGCCCTTGGCCGGGGCGTCGGACGGCGCGATCCGCTTGACGACGCCCTGCGCCGTGCCCAGCGCCACGGTCGGCGCGTCGGCGCCGAGCCCCGTCACCGCCCGCACCGTCTCGCCGCGCTCCAGCTCCACGAGCTCGCTGACCGGGATGCCGCCCGACAGCGACGGCGCGCCGTCGGTGGGCGGGAGCGACGGCAGGTCGAGCACGGAGATCCGGAGCATCCGGCCGGCCGACGTCACCAGGCCCACGAACCCGCGTGTCGTCGCGGACGCGTCGCCCCGCAGGGCGTCGTGCGCGGCGCGGTTGCCGTCGCGCGGCACCGGCACGTCGTCGGGGAGCCGCGCCAGGAGACCTGTCGCCGACAGCACCACGCGCGTGGGCTGGTCCTTGATCTGCAGGTCCAGCGGGTCCGCGGGGGCGCGGCGGCCGCTCGTCTGCGGCGCCGCCACGGAACCGACCGACCCGCCCGCGGCGTCGAGCAGCACCGTGCGGCGCGGCGTGCCGTACGTCTTGGCCACCTCGCCCATCTCGGTGCTCACCAGGCGGCGCAGCAGCTTCTCGTCGCCGAGGATCTGCTCCAGCTCGGCGATCTCGCGGCGCAGCTCCTCGGCCTCCTTCTCCAGCTCGATGCGCGAGAACTTGGTCAGCCGGCGCAGCTGCAGGTCGAGGATGTAGGACGCCTGCGGCTCGGACAGGTCGAAGATCTCGCGCAGGCGGTCGCGCGCGATGGCGGCGTCGTCGGACGAGCGGATCACCTGGATGACCTCGTCGATGTCGACGATGGCGATGAGCAGGCCGTCCACCAGGTGCAGGCGCTCCAGGCGCTTGTCGAGGCGGTGCTGCGACCGGCGGCGGACCACCAGGATGCGGTGGTCCACCCACACGCGCAGCATCTCGACCAGTCCCAGCGTGCGGGGCTGCCCGTCGACCAGGGCCACGTTGTTGATGCCGAAGGAGTCCTCCAGCGGCGTCACGCGGTAGAGCTGCTCCAGCACGGCGTCCGGGTCGAAGCCCGTCTTGACCTCGATGACCAGGCGCAGCCCGTGCGTGCGGTCGGTGAGGTCCTGCACGTTGGAGACGCCCTGGATGCGCTTGGCCTTCAC
The DNA here is from genome assembly GCF_044547525.1 of Promicromonospora sp. NPDC052451. Lineage (NCBI taxonomy): Bacteria > Bacillati > Actinomycetota > Actinomycetes > Micrococcales > Promicromonosporaceae > Promicromonospora > Promicromonospora sp. NPDC052451. The sequence continues at coordinate 249,633 of NZ_JBIUAP010000004.1, read as the reverse complement.
GCCGTCGGCGATCTTCTCGATCACCTTCTCCGGGCCCACGAGGTAGGGCAGCTCGGTGACGACGATGCCCTTGCGGCGCGGCGTCACGTTCTCGATGCGCGCCGTGGCCCGCGTGCGGAAGGTGCCGCGGCCGGTGCGGTACGCGTCGCGCACGCCCTCCAGCCCGACGATCTTGCCGCCCGTGGGCAGGTCCGGGCCCGGCACGAACCGCTGCAGGTCCTCCAGGGTGGCCTCGGGGTTCTTGATCAGGTGCTGCGCCGCGGAGACGACCTCGACGAGGTTGTGCGGCGCCATGTTCGTCGCCATGCCGACCGCGATGCCGGAGGCGCCGTTGACCAGCAGGTTCGGGATCGCCGCCGGCAGCACCTCCGGCTGGGTCAGCTTGTTGTCGTAGTTCGGGACGAAGTCCACGACGTTCTCGTCCAGGCCCGTGGTCATCGCCATCGACGGCGCCGCCAGCCGCGCCTCGGTGTACCGGGGGGCGGCGGGGCCGTCGTCGAGCGAGCCGAAGTTGCCGTGCCCGTCCACGAGCGGCAGCCGCAGCGAGAAGTCCTGTGCGAGGCGCACCAGCGCGTCGTAGATGGGGGCGTCACCGTGCGGGTGCAGCTTTCCCATGACCTCGCCGACCACGCGCGAGGACTTCACGTGCGCGCGGTCGGGCCGCAGCCCCATGTCCGACATCATGTAGAGGATGCGGCGCTGCACCGGCTTGAGGCCGTCGCGCGCGTCCGGGAGGGCACGCGAGTAGATGACGGAGTAGGCGTACTCGAGGAACGAGGTCTCCATCTCCGAGGCGACGTCGATGTCCACGACCTTCTCGTGGATCTCGCTCTCGTCGAGCGGCTGCGACGGCTTGCGCGCCATGGTTCGTGGGACTCCTGCACTCTGGGGCGGACGGGACAGGCAAACGGTACCCCGCGCCACCCACACTCCAGCCCGTCACACACCGACACCAGATCTCGCCGCACTCACCACGGGGCGTGTGCACATCGGGCCTCTCACCTGGCAGTATTTGGGTATGCCCGAATTGCCGCTGGTCAGCAGGTCAGCCACCGTCCCGGGCTGGCTGGCACGGGTCGGTCTCGCGTACGGCGTCGTCGGGCTCAGCGTGGTGCCCGTCCTGGTGCTCGGCGCCCTGATCACGTGGTGGATGCAGGCCTGGCAGTGCGCCCAGCAGGAGTGGGGCTGCCTGGAGGAGGGCATCACCGTGTGGGCCGGGCTGGCGATCCTCGCGGCCGTGCTGCACATCGTGGTCTCGATGCGGGCCGGGCTCGGCGTGGTGCACGGGCTGGTGGTGGTCGCGGTCGCCGCCGTCGCCGCCAACGTCGCGCCCGCGCTGGGTGCCTGGCTGCTGCTCGCGGTGGGCCCGGCGGTCGCCGCCATCCTCACGGCCTCCGGCCCGAGCCGCCGGCAGCGCCTGGTGCTCGTGGGCTTCGGGGTCATGCTGCTCGTGGGCACGGTGCTCGTGCGCTGACCTCGTGCGCCGAGGCCGGCTGTCGGTGGCGGTCGCTAGCCTGGGACCGTGGATCAGCCAGAGGCCGTGGGTACCGTGCGCCTGCCCTACCCGACCGGGTACCCGGTCGAGTGGGAGGCGGACGTCGTGCTGCGCGACGGGTCCACCACGCACGTGCGCCCCATCCGCCCCGACGACGCCGACGCGCTCCAGCGCTTCCAGATGGCGCAGTCCGAACGCTCCACCTACCTGAGGTTCTTCGCCGCCCTCCAGCGCATCCCGGAGCGCATGCTCACCCAGCTCGTCACGGTCGACCACGTGCGGCGGACGGCGCTCGTCGCGGTCCGGCCCGCCGCGGGCGACGGCCCGGACCGCAGGGCGGAGGACATCGTCGGCGTCGCGCGCTACGACGTGATCGACGACCAGCCCGGCCGCCGCACCGCCGAGGTCGCGTTCAACGTCGCGGACGCCATCCAGGGCCAGGGCCTGGGTTCCGTGCTCCTGGAGCACATCGCGGCGGCCGCGCGCGAACGGGGCGTGCACCGGTTCGTCGCGGAGGTGCTGCCCCAGAACCGCGCCATGCTGGGCGTGTTCCGCGAGGCGGGCTACGCCGTCGAGCAGCACCTGGACGACGGCGTCGTGACGGTGTCGGTCGACCTCGACCCGACCGACCGCTCCCGCGAGGTCATGGCCGACCGCGAGCACCGCACGGAGGCCCGCTCGATGCAGGGGCTGCTCTCGGCCCGGCGGGTGCTGCTGATCGGTCCGCACGACGCCGCGGCCGCCCCCACCGTCGACGACCTCCTGGCCGCCCGGGTCCGCGAGGCCCACGCCGCCGACCCCGGCGACACGGAGCTGCTCGTGCTGGGGGAGCACGTGACGTGGGCGGACCTCGGTGCCGACAGCATCGACCTCGCCGTGATCGCCGCCCCGCCCGACGAGGTGATCGACGCCGTCCGCCGCCTGCGGGGCACGGGCGCCCGCGGTGTGGTCGTGCTGTCGGCCGGCTGGGCCGAGGCGGGGCCCGACGGCGTCGCCCGGCGCCGCGAGCTGCTGCGCACCGCGCACGCCGAGGGCATGCGGGTGGTCGGCCCGGCGAGCTACGGCCTGCTGACCAACGTGCCCGGTGCGCGCCTGCGAGCCAGCCTCGCGCTGACCGCCCCGCGGCCCGGGCGCGTGGGGTTGTTCAGCCAGAGCGCGCCCGCCGCCGTCACGGCCGCCGAGACCGTCAAGCGCCGGGGCCTCGGCCTGTCCACGCTGGTCTCGGCGGGGCACCGGGCGGACGTCTCGGGCAACGACGTGATGCAGTACTGGCAGGACGACCCGCACACCGACGTCGTCTGCCTGTACCTGGAGACGCTCGGCAACCCCCGCAAGTTCTCGCGGATCGCCCGGCGGCTCGCGCAGGTCAAGCCGGTCGTCGTGGTGGTCGCGGGCCGGCACGGCAGCGTGGTGCCCCCGGGGCACACCGTGCGGGCCACGCGCGCGCCGCGGCGCATGCTCGACGAGGTGCTGCGGCAGTCCGGCGTGATCCGTGCGGAGAACACGCACCAGCTCATGGACGTCGCCCAGGTGCTGGCCCACCAGCCGCTGCCCGCGGGCGGCCGGGTCGGCATCCTCGCCAGCTCGCCGTCGCTCGCGGCCCTCGTGGCCGACGCCGTGGCCGCGGCCGGCCTCACGGTCGTAGGCCCGCCCGAGCCGCTGTCCGCCGGCGCGCCCGACGACGAGATCGCCGCCGCCGTCGACGCCCTCTACGCGCCCGACGCCTGCGACGCCGTGGTCGTGGTCTCCGTGCCCGTGGTGCTCCCGCGCACCGACGCGATCGCGCGGGCCGTGACCGAGGCCGCCGCCCGCACGGGCCGCACCACGGTGGTCAGCGCCGTCGGCCTGCACGGGCTGCCCGACGAGCTCGCCTCCGGCGACGTGCGCATCCCCGCCTTCTCCACGCCCGAGGACGCGGTCTGGGCGCTCGGTGAGGTGGTGCGCTACGCGCAGTGGCGCACCCAGGACCACGGCACCCCGGTGCGCCCGCCCCTGCGCGAGGGGATGTCCGACGGCGCCGCGCGGGCTCAGGCCCGCACCCTGGTCGAGTCCCTGCTGGCCCGGCACGCCGGGGAGCCGGCCCCGGCCGACGGCGTCCTGCTGGACCAGGGGGAGGCCGCCGAGCTGCTGGCCTGCTACGGCCTGACCCTGTGGGGATCGGTCAGCGTGCGCACGGCGGACGAGGCCGTGGCCGCCGCCCAGGAGCTGGGCTGGCCGGTTGCGCTCAAGATCGCCGCCCCCGCGCTCCGGCACCGCGCTGACCTGGGCGGCGTCCGCCTCGACATCGCCGACGCCGAGGACCTGCGCGAGGACGCCGAGCGCATGCTGGCCGCGGCGTCCGCGCTGCTGCCCGCGCCCGACCCGGTGCTGGAGGTGCAGGCCATGGCACCCACCGGCGTGGCCTGCGTGGTGCGCTCGGTCGAGGACGAGCTCTTCGGTCCCGTGGTCTCGTTCGGCCTGGCGGGCGACGCCGTCGACCTGCTCGACGACGTGACCCACGGCGTGCCGCCCCTGACCGACGTGGACGTGGCGCGCATGGTGCGCGGTGTCCGCGCGGCCCCGCGGCTGTTCGGCTACCAGGGCGCACCGGCCGCCGACGTCGCCGCGCTGGAGGACGTGCTCGCGCGCGTGTCGGTCATGGCCGACGACCTGCCGGAGCTGGCCTCCCTGGAGCTGTACCCCGTGGCCGTCGCCGAGCACGGCGCCTCGGTGCTGCACGCGACGGTCCGTCTGCGCCCGGCGGAGCGCCGCACCGACGCGCCGCGCCGCGCCCTGCCGGGCTGACTCGGTCAACCTGCCGGGCTGACTCGGCTGACCTGCCGGGGTTGACTCGGCTAACGGCGACCGGCCCGCTCGTGGGAGGATTCTCCCCGTGCCCCATGCCCCTACCGATGCCCGTGCAGACCTGACCGCCCACCTCCACCGGGCCGGCTACTACCCGGAGCTCGTCGCGGACGTGCTCGACGTGGCGCTCGCCGACGAGGAGGTGGTGTCGCACCTGGTGCAGGCGGAGACGACGTTCGACTCGGAGGTGCGGCGGCACCTGACGGTCCTGGTGCTCACGCCGACCCGGCTGGTCACCGCGCACGTCGACGACCACGCGGGGGCCGACCCGGCCAGCCCGGGCTCGGCGTCCGCCACGACGGAGGTGGTGCCGCTGCGTGAGGTCCGCTCCGTGGCGCTCACCCACGTCATCGCCGACCCGGAGCGGTACCCGCACGCGGGCGGCACGCGCGAGGTCACGCTCGCGATCGGCTGGGGTGCCGTGTCCCGTGTCGACCTGGAGCCGGCCACGTGCGTGGACCCGAGCTGCACGGCCGACCACGGCCTCACCGGCCAGGTGACGCCGGACGACGTGGTGGTCCGGGTCTCCGGCGAGGCCGAGGGCGACGCCGCCGTCCGGGCCGCCGTCGACTTCGCCCGCGCCCTGTCCCGGGCCACGTCTGCGTGAGCGCACCGGACCTGCCCGCGGGCCTGGTCGCGCCGACCTACGACACGACGAGCCTGGCGGCGGTGCTGCCCGCCGTCGCCGGCGCCCTGGGTCACGACCTGACCACGGCCACCGGCCTGACCGCCGCGGGCAGCCGCGCGGCGCTCGGCCTGCCCGACGCCGAGCGCGTGGTGGTGGTGCTCGTGGACGGCCTCGGCATCCGCAACCTCGCCGAGCGCGGGGGCCACGCGCCGTTCCTGCGCGGCCTGCTCCGGGAGCGGGACGTGGACGCCGCCACGCTGACCTCCAGCTTCCCCTCCACGACCGCCGCGGGCCTGAGCATCCTCGGCACGGGCACCGCGCCCGGCCGCACCGGCATGCTCGGGTACACCCAGCGCGACCCGGTGAGCGGGCGGCTGGCCGCCGTCGTGCAGTGGAAGGATCTCGGCGACCCGGCCGACGTGCAGCGCGAGCCCACGGTGCTCGAGACGCTGGCCGCGGCGGGCGTGAGCGTGACGGCCCCCGGCCCGCGCAAGTTCGCCGGGTCCGGGATGACCCAGGCCGCGCTGCGCGGCCCCGTCCAGGTGGCCGCCGAGACGTTCGAGCAGCGGGTGGACGCCACGGTCGCGGCCCTGCGCCGGCCGGGCCCCGCGCCGCAGCGCCTCGTCTACCTGTACCAGGGCGACGTCGACAAGACCGGCCACGGGTTCGGCTGGGACTCGTGGCAGTGGGGCGACGCCCTGGAGGCGACCGACCGCGAGCTGCGCCGGCTGCTGCGGAGCGTGCCGCGCGGCACGCTCGTGGTGGTCACGGCGGACCATGGTCAGATCAAGGCCGACCTCGGCACCCAGTGGGACGTCGCCACCGACGGCGAGCTGCGGCCCGGTGTCGCGATGGTCGGCGGGGAACCGCGTGCTCTGCACGTCTACACCGACCCCGGCACGGACCCGGCCGACGTCGCGCGGCGGTGGGCCGGGCGCCTGGGGGAGCATGCCGTGGTCCGGCGGCGGGACGAGGCCGTCGCGGCCGGGTGGTTCGGTCCGGTCGCCCCGCACGTGCTGCCGGCGGTCGGCGACGTCGTGGTGGCGATGACCGGTGCCGCGACAGTCGTGGACTCCCGGGTGCACTCCGCCGCCGCGCGGGCCCTGCCCGGCGTGCACGGCTCCCTGACCCCGCACGAGATGCTCGTGCCCCTGCTGACGGCCGTCGCCTAGGAGGACTCGTGGCCGAGCTCGTCTTCTTCTCCGGGACCATGGACTCCGGCAAGTCCACCCTCGCCCTCCAGACGGACCACAACTACCGGGCCCGCGGGCGCGAGGGCCTCATCTTCAGCCGCGGCGACCGGGCCGGCGAGGCGCGGGTCTCCAGCCGGCTCGGCCTCGAGGTGGCGGCCGAGGAGGTCACCGACGGCACCGACTTCTGGGCCGAGATCGGCACCCGGCGCGCGGCCGGCCAGGCCGTCGACTACCTCGTGTGCGACGAGGCGCAGTTCTACTCGCCCGCCCAGGTGGAGCAGCTCGCCCGGCTGGTGGACGAGATGGAGATCGACATCTTCGCCTTCGGCATCACCACCGACTTCCGCACCCGGCTGTTCCCCGGCAGCGCCCGCCTGATCGAGCTCGCCGACCGCATCGAGGTGCTCCAGGTCCAGTCGCTGTGCTGGTGCGGTGCGCGCGCCACGCACAACGCGCGCACCGTCGACGGCGTCATGGTCACCGAGGGCGAGCAGGTCGTCATCGGCGACGTCGGAGCGCTCGAACCGGCCGCCGAGGTCGCCTACGAGGTGCTGTGCCGCCGGCACCACGTGCGCCGCATGACGGCGCTCACCGCCAGGCGCCGGTCGGCGCAGGACTCGCTCTGGGGCTGACGGCCGTTAGATCTCTGGCCGCGACCCGAACACGATCTCGTCCCAGCTCGGCACCTGCGCCCGGGACTTGCGCCCGCGCTTGGCGGCCGGCCGCCTCGGCTCGGCCTGCGGCTTCTCGGGCGCCGGCTCGGGCGCGGGGGCGTCCGGCGCGGGCTCCGGCTCCGGGCTGTCCGTGCCGGCCTCGACGTCCGGACCGGGCTCCGTCCCGTCCGCCCGTCCCGGCCCGGGGATCTCCCACTGGCTGGGCGCCTCCCACTCCATGTCGGCGGGGGAGTCCGGCACGACGACGGACGGCATCCTCGGGCGCGAGCCGCCCCGCCGCGCGCCGATGTCGACGACGGCCGCGGACTGCTCCGCGGGCTCGGCGGCACCGGCCGGCTCGTCGCCCGCGGCGTCGGGCAGGTCGTCCGGGTCCAGCAGGTGCGGCTGCTCGTGGTCCGGGCTCGGACGGCGCGCCGGGCGCTGGCCGCGTCGCTCGGACAGGTTGTCCAGCAGCAGGTCGGTGTCGTCCGGCTCGGGCGGGGCCGGGCGCGTCGGGTGCTGACCGCCGCGCAGCGGCGACAGGGCGGACACGCCTGCCAGCGCGGGGCCACCGTCGTCCTCGGGCAGACCGAGCCAGCGGGCCTCGTCGTCGAGCGCCTCCACGAACCCGCCGCGCGGCTCCAGCGACCAGCGGGCGACCCGCGGGCGCTCGGCGGCGGTGAACTCCACCTGCACGATCCACGGGTGGGTGCCCTCGCGGGTCGCGCTCCAGCGGGCGTCGTCGGGACGGACGCCGCGCGAGCGCAGGCGCTCGTCGGCGACCTCGCCGAGGGTGGTCGCGCCGTCGTCGTCGGTCAGGACCGCCTTGGCGCGCACGCGCGAGATCGAGTGCTCGCGCTCGGAGATCACGGGGTACTCGAAGCGCCGCACGTGCTCGACCGGCAGGCCCGAGGCCTCGGCGAGCTGCTCGACGGTCTCGCCGGCGCGCAGGCGTGCCTGGATCTCGCGGGGTCGCAGCGCGGACTCCTCCTGGGCCCGGATCGACTCCATGCGCGGGCGGTCGCCGCGGATCGCGGCGCGCAGGGCATCCGTGATCGGCAGGGTGCTCTGGGCGCCGTCGCGCGCCACGAGGACGAGCCGTTCGCCGTCCTCGTGCAGCCGTACCAGCTCCAGCTCGTCCATGCCAGTCCTCCCGGGGTAGTCCTGTGGGCCGAGCCTGCCACCGCGGGGCGGCCCCGCGGCGCAGGCGCGTCGGTGTGCCGCGGGATAGTGGCCGGCACACGCGTGGGGCAGGATGGGTGCGTGACCTCACCCGCACTGCCTGAGCTGCCAGACGGCGTCACCGTCACCGCCCTCCGCGACCTCGCCGTCCGCCTCGCGACGGCGGCCGGTGCCCTGGTCCGTGAGGGTAGACCGGAACGGGTGGTGGTGGCGGCCACGAAGTCGAGCGAGGTGGACCCGGTCACGGTCATGGACCGTGCCTCGGAGGACCTGCTGCGCGAGATGATCGCCGCCGAGCGGCCCGACGACGCGATCCTGGGCGAGGAGGGCGACGACGTGCCCGGCACCAGCGGGCTCACCTGGGTGCTCGACCCGATCGACGGCACGGTGAACTACCTGTACGGGGTGGCGTCGTGGGCGGTGTCGGTCGCGGTGGTGGCGGGTCCGCCCGAGCCCGGCGCGTGGACGGTGCTGGCCGGGTGCGTGCACAGCGTGGCCGACGGGCGCACCTGGTCGGCCGGCCTCGGCGAGGGTGCCACGCGCGACGGCGAGCCCGTCCGGGTGGGGTCCGCGTCCTCGCTGGGCACCTCCCTGGTCGGCACGGGATTCGGCTACGACGCGGGCCGCCGCGCGCAGCAGGCGCAGGTCCTCACGCAGGTGCTGCCGAAGATCCGGGACATCCGCCGGCTCGGCTCGGCCGCGATCGACCTGTGCCTGCTCGCGCAGGGCTCGATCGACCTGTACTACGAGCGGGGCCTGAACCCGTGGGACATGGCGGCGGGGGCCGTGGTGGCGACGGAGGCGGGGGCCGTGGTGACCGGTCTGCGGGGCGGGCCGGCCGGGAACGCGATGACCGTCGCGGGGCCCGCGCACCTGGTGGCGGAGCTCGCCGGGATCCTCGAGGAGATCGACGCCGACGGGGCGGCCGAGCCCGGAATCGGGTGATCTTTTTTCTGACACGGCCTGTGACCGGTCAGCACCCCGGAACCCGGTGAGAAGGCGCTGGGAAGGCCGTCAATGCAGGTCAGAGCCTACGTGACGGGGGTTACACCGGCAGATGTAGCGCGCCTGACAGAAATGGTGCACAATCCGTGGGCCGACTCGGGAACAAATCCGGGGCCGCATGCATTATCAGCGCGTACACCCGCTGAGGGCGCCGTTCTGCGGCGTCGTGCGGGGACCCGGCCGGGGCGGCGTCGAACCCCGGATGGCCCGAAACCTTCCGGCGCGACCACCTACCGACGGAGAACACCACATGGCAACTGACTACGACGCCCCACGCAAGACCGATGAGGATGTCGAGCAGGACTCGATCCAGGAGCTGCAGGCACGTCGTTCCGACAAGTCCTCGGGCGTTGTGGACGAGGACGAGACCGAGGCGGCCGAGGGCTTCGAGCTCCCGGGTGCCGATCTGTCCGGCGAGGAGCTCGCCGTGCGTGTGCTGCCGCGTCAGGCGGACGAGTTCACGTGCTCCAGCTGCTTCCTCGTGCACCACCGCAGCCAGCTGGCCTACGAGAAGGCCGGCCAGATGATCTGCACGGAGTGCGCCGCCTGATCCACCAGGCCTTTCCGCACGCCGTCGAGCACTGACGAGGCACTGACGACACGACCGGGCTGTCATGCGATGCGTGGCAGCCTTCGTCGTGCCCGGGGTCCTCAGCCCTCCAGCGCCCGGACCAGCAGCTCCGGCCGGCGCGTGGAGACGAGCCAGTAGGGGGTCGGGTCGGCCGGGTCGTCGAGCGCGACCCGGACCCCGGTGCGGGCCCAGGCCCGCAGGCACACGTACGCGCGCGCGTCCAGGCCCGGTCCCAGCTCGTGCCGCATCGCGGCCACGTCCAGGGCCTGTGCGGGCCCGAGCAGCGCGACCGGGACGCGGGCGCTGCCGGCGCGCAGGACGCCGTCGGACACCTCGACCACCGGTGACGTCACCGCGAGGGCGGCCGCCGTGCCCACGCAGACCAGGAGCCCGGCCAGGACCGCCGCACCCGCGTGCACGGGCCACAGCGCGATCGCTGCGATGGCTCCCAGACCGACCGTGCCGAGCCAGCCTCCCGGACCGGGCAGCAGGCGCTCGTGGAAGGTGAGGGTGGTCGCCGTCATGGGGACATCATCCCAGCCCCGGAGGCCTGCCCGGGCACCCGGACCGGCACTCTTGCGGCAGCGGGCCCCGAGGTGGCGTACTCTTCCGGCGTGCCCACCCCCGAGACCAGCGCCGCCTCCGGCGCCGACGGCAGCACGGTCGACGTGCTCATCCGCCTCCTCGACGACGTTCCCGTCCCCTCGTACGCGCACCCCGGCGACGCCGGTGCCGACCTGGTGACGACCGTCGACGTCGAGATCCCGCCCCAGGGGCGGGTGATGGTGCCCACGGGCGTCTCGATAGCACTCCCCGACGGCTACGCGGCGTTCGTGCACCCGCGGTCCGGGCTGGCGGCGAAGCACGGGGTCACGATCGTGAACGCGCCCGGCACCGTGGACGCCGGGTACCGGGGCGAGATCAAGGTCACGCTGCTGAACACCGACACCACCGAGGCCGTGAAGCTGGTCCGTGGCGACCGCGTGGCGCAGCTCGTGGTCCAGAAGGTCGAGCGGGCCCGGTTCGTGCAGGCCGAGACGCTGCCCGGGTCGCACCGGGGCGACGGGGGCTTCGGCTCCAGCGGCGGTTTCGCGGGCCGCTGAGCCGGCACCGACTTCCGTACCGGCCGTGGGCCGCAGGGGTCTAGGCTGTAGGTAACGAGTGGATAACGCCGCCGTGTGGAGCAACCGCACGCGCGCGGCGAGCCGAACTACGTAAGGAGCGTGGCTGTGGGTCTGTTCAGCCGACGAGGTGCGGCGGATGAGCCCGCGCCGGTCGAGTGGGCGTCGGTCGAGGCCGAGCAGCAGAAGCGGCCGCACGGACCGTTCGACCGGTCGCAGGTGGACGAGATGGGTCCGCGTGTCGACCTCGGCGCGATCTGGCTGCCGGTGATGCCGGGCCTCGAGCTGCGCATGGAGATCGACAAGAAGACGCAGAAGGTGACCGGGGTGACGGCCGCGCTGGAGGGGTCGAACCTGCAGGTGCAGGCCTTCGCGGCACCGCGCACCGAGGGCATCTGGGACGAGATCCGGCACGAGATCGCCCAGTCCGTGGGCGGCCAGGGCGGCGTCGTGGACGACGTGCCCGGCGTGTTCGGGCGTGAGCTGCTGGTGCGGATGCCGGTCAAGGGTCCCGACGGGCAGACCGGTCAGCGGCCGGCCCGGTTCATCGGGGTGGACGGCCCGCGCTGGTTCGTCCGGGGCGTGCTCGCGGGCCGGGCGGCGCTGGACGCCGAGGCGGCCAAGCCGCTGGAGTCCGTGTTCGCGAACATCGTCGTGGTCCGCGACCAGAGCCCGCGGCCCCCGCGGGACCTGCTGCCCCTGGCGCTGCCGAAGTCGGCGCGCAAGGATGGTGCCCAGGAGGCGGCACCCGCCGCCGGTCCCGAGGGCGCGGCACCGCAGCTGTCGGACTTCAACCCGCTGCGTCGCGGCCCCGAGATCACCCAGATCGGCTGACGAGGTGAGGTACTGATGTCGCTGCGTTCGGCGCTCGCGTCGCGCATCGCACGGACGCTCGCGTCCAACGAGGAGGTCTCGGACACCGAGGAGCGCGCCGACGCCTCCCGGAACGCCGGGTGTGCCGCCGTCACGTCGCTGCCGCTGCGCAGCCGGGGCAAGGTGGCCGGTGTGCTGCGGTCCGTGGTGCTGCGTCCGCGCGAGGGCGTGCCGACCCTGGAGGCGGAGCTGTTCGACGGCTCCGGCGCCCTGGACCTCGTGTGGCTCGGACGGCGGACCATCGACGGCATCGAGCCCGGCCGGCGCATCCGCGTGGAGGGCATGGTGTGCGAGGTCGACGGCCGCCGCACCATGTTCAACCCGCGCTACGAGCTCCGGCCGCGGCCGGGGGAGCACGGGTGAATCAGCGGCCGGCCGAGCACGGCACAATGGGCCCCATGAGCGAACCCGCACGTGACGACGTGCCCACGCAGCCCGAGCACGCCCCCGCCCGCGGGATGCGTGCCCTCACCGGCGAGGAGTTCTCGGCCGCGCAGGCCGTGGGCGGCGTGCGCGGCCTCGTCGAGGCGGTGCTCCCCGGCCTGGTGTTCGTGGTCGCGTTCGTCATCTTCACCGACCTGACGGTCCCGCTGATCGCCTCGGTCGTGGCCGCCCTCGTGCTCGTCGTGGCGCGGCTCGTGCAGCGCACGCCCGTGACGCAGGCCCTGGGCGGTCTGCTCGGCATCGCCATCGGCGTGGTGTGGGCATGGACGTCGGGCGAGGCCGAGAACTACTACGCGGGCGGCCTGCTGCTGAACGCGGGCTACCTCGTGGTGCTGCTCGTCACCATCCTGGTGCGCCGCCCAGCGGTCGGGTACGTGGTCGAGGCCCTGCGGGCCGGCCTGACGCCCGACGCGGTGCGCGCCGAGGCCGGCCGGGAGCCCGGGAGCGACGGGCCCTCGCCGTTCGCGGCCCTGACCGCCTGGCGCGACGACCCCGCCAAGCTGCGCACCTACACGATCGCCACCTGGCTCTGGGTCGGGCTGTTCGCCCTGCGCCTGGCGGTCAAGACGCCGCTGTACTTCGCGGGCGACATCGCGTGGCTGGGCACCTTCCACCTGCTGCTGGGCGTGCCGCTGTGGGCCCTGGTGCTGTACCTGACCTGGTACGTGGTGCGGCGGCAGGCGCCCGAGGGCGCCTAGCCCTCAGCCCTTCGGCACCAGCAGCTTCTGGAGAGCCGCGGTGTCGGCGTCCTTCCCGGCCACCAGGAGCAGCTCGTCGCCGGCCTCCAGGGTGTCGTCGCCGCTGGGTACCAGCGGGCGCCCGTCGCGCACGATGGTCGAGAGCGTGACCTCCGCCGGCCACACGACCTGGCCCACGCGCGTCCCCGCGACGCGGGAGTCGGCGGGCAGGGTGAGCTCGAGGATGTCGGCGCCCGACTGGCTGAAGCTGAAGATCTTCACCAGGTCGCCCACGGCGACGGCCTCCTCGACCATCGCCGTCATGATGCGTGGTGTCGACACCGCCACGTCCACGCCCCACGACTGGTCGAACATCCACTCGTTCTTCGGGTTGTTCACGCGCGCGACCGTGCGCGGCACCCCGAACTCCGTCTTGGCCAGCAGGGAGAACACGAGGTTCACCTTGTCGTCGCCGGTGGCGCCCACCACGACGTCGGCCTGCTCCATCTCGGACGCCTCCAGTGCGGGCAGCTCGCACGCGTCGGCGAGCACCCACTCCGCCTCGGGGACCTGCGAGACCCGCATGGCCGCGGCGTTCTTGTCGATCAGGGTGACCTCGTGGTCGTGGCTGAGCAGCTCCCGGGCGATCGAGCGGCCCACGGAGCCGGCCCCGGCGATGACGACGCGCATCAGTCCTCCTCGGCGGTCGGGGCGGCGGTCAGGATCCGCTCGACGTCGGCCGAGGCGTCGGCCGTCATGAGCAGGTGCAGGGTGTCGTTCTCCTGGAGCACGACGTCGGGCGTGGGCAGCACGGCCGAGGTGTAGCGGGTCACGAACGCGACCCGGGCGCCGGTCGCGGACTCGATCGCGAGCACGGGCCGGCCCACCCAGCGCCGGTGGTAGTCGATCTGCGCGAGCCGCACCGTGCCCGACGGGTCCACGTACTCGTCGCTGGAGCCCAGCGGCAGCATGCGGCGCAGCACCTGGTCGGCCGTCCACCGCACCGTGGCGACCGTCGGGATCCCCAGGCGCTGGTAGATCTCGGCGCGGTGCGGGTCGTAGATGCGCGCCACGACGTTGTCGACGCCGTACGTCTCACGCACCACGCGGGCGGACAGGATGTTGGAGTTGTCGCCGTCGGACACCGCGGCGAACGCGTACGTGTCCTCGATCCCGGCCTGCACGAGCGTGTCCCGGTCGAAGCCGACGCCCGTCACCTTCTTGCCCGAGAAGTCCGCGGGCAGGCGCCGGAACGCGTCCGGGTTCTGGTCGATGACGGCCACGGAGTGCCCGCGACCCTCGATCTCCTGGGCGAGGCTGGAGCCGACGCGGCCGCAGCCCATGATGACGAAGTGCACGGACGGAACGCTACCGCGCCGCGGGTGATGGCGGTGCCCCGGGTGCGCTGGAGGCCATCGACGGGCATAGAGTCATCCAACGTGTCAGACATCGTCGATGCGGCCAAACGCCTCCTGGTCGGCCGCCCCATGCGCAGCGAGAGCCTGGGGCACACGCTGCTGCCCAAACGGATCGCCCTGCCCGTGTTCGCCTCGGACGCGCTGTCGTCCGTGGCCTACGCGCCGGACGAGATCCTCCTGACTCTCTCGCTCGCCGGCATCGCCGCCCTCGCGTTCTCGCCATGGGTCGGTCTCGTGGTGGTCGTGGTGCTGCTCATCGTGGTCGCCTCCTACCGCCAGAACGTGCACGCCTACCCTTCCGGCGGCGGCGACTACGAGGTCGCCACCACCAACCTGGGCCCGACGGCGGGCATCGGCGTCGCCTCGGCCCTGCTCGTCGACTACGTGCTGACCGTGGCCGTGTCGATCTCGTCGGCGGCCCAGTACGCCTCCGCCGCCATCCCCGGGCTCCGCGGGCACGAGGCGCTGGCCGCCGTGATCGCCGTGGTGCTGCTCACGCTGGTGAACCTGCGCGGCGTCAAGGAGTCCGGCACCGCGTTCGCCATCCCGACGTACTGCTACATGGCGATCGTCGGGGCCCTCATCGTGACCGGTGCCTTCCGCTTCTTCTCCGGGAACCTGCCGAAGGCCGCCAGCGCCGACTTCGAGCTCTCCGCCGAGGCGGCGTTCGACCAGGGCCTGGTGGGCATCGCGGGCGCCTTCCTGCTCGCGCGCGCCTTCGCGTCCGGCTGTGCCGCCCTGACCGGTGTCGAGGCCATCAGCAACGGCGTGCCCGCGTTCCGCAAGCCCAAGTCGCGCAACGCCGCCACGACCCTGCTGCTGCTCGGCGCCATCTCCTCGACGATGATCATCTCGATCCTCCTGCTCGCGCAGGCCACCGGCGTCAAGTTCGCGGAGGACCCGCATCTGCAGCTCTCGCTGAACGGGGAGCCGGTCTCGGACCACTACGTCCAGATCCCCGTGATCGGCCAGCTCGCCGAGGCCGTCTTCTCCGGCTTCCCGCCCGCGTTCTACGCGGTCTCCGCCGTCACGGGCCTCATCCTCGTGCTCGCCGCCAACACGGCGTTCAACGGGTTCCCCGTGCTGGGCTCGATCCTCGGCCGGGACGGCTACCTGCCCCGCCAGCTCCACACCCGCGGCGACCGGCTCGCGTTCTCGAACGGCATCGTCACCCTCGCCGTCGCGGCGATCGTGCTCATCGTGCTGTTCGACGCCGAGGTCACCCGGCTCATCCAGCTCTACATCGTGGGCGTGTTCGTGTCGTTCACGCTGTCCCAGCTCGGCATGCTGCGGCACTGGACGCGCGAGCTGCGCACCGCGCACGACCCGGCGGTTCGCGGCCGCATGCTGCGCTCGCGCCTCGTCAACGGCGTGGGGTTCGGCCTCACGGGCATCGTGCTGATCATCGTGCTGATCACCAAGTTCACGCACGGCGCGTGGATCACGCTGCTCGCGATGGGTGTGCTGTTCGTGCTCATGCGGTCGATCCGCAAGCACTACGACCGCGTGCGCGACGAGCTCGCGCTCGACGATGTCTCGGCCGCCCGGGCGCTGCCCAGCCGGGTGCACGCCGTCGTGCTGGTCTCCAAGGTGCACAAGCCGACCATGCGGGCCCTGTCCTACGCGCGCGCCGCCCGGCCGAACGTGCTGGAGGCCGTCACGGTGGGCGTGGACCGCGAGGACGTCGACGGGCTGGTCGCCGAGTGGGAGGCCCTCGACCTGCCGGTGCCGCTGCGCATCCTGGACTCGCCGTTCCGCGAGATCACCCGGCCCGTGGTGAAGTACGTGCGCTCCCTGCACCGCGAGTCGCCGCGCGACCTCGTGATCGTGTACATCCCGGAGTACGTCGTGGGCCACTGGTGGGAGCAGCTCCTGCACAACCAGTCCGCGCTGCGGCTCAAGGGCAGCCTGCTGTTCACGCCGGGCGTCGTGGTGGCCTCCGTGCCGTGGCAGCTCGACTCGTCCAGCGGCCAGACGGGCCTGGAGGGCGACACCTTCCTGCGCGGGCGGCGGATGTAGCGGGCCGGTGCCGTGGGCGATACTGGAGGCATGCCCCGTACCCCCGACCGTCGCACCGCGCCCGCCGACCCGGACTCCGGTGGCCGCCCGCGCCGCCGTCCGCAGCGTTCCCCGCGGCCGGGCCGCGCCCGCCGCGTGAGCGACGTCCCCGACCCCGCCGTAGGCCGGGAGGTCGAGCTCGAGGTCGGCCCGGTCGCGCACGGCGGCCACTGCGTGGCCCGCCTGGACGGCCGCGTCGTCTTCGTCCGGCACGCCCTGCCCGGCGAGCGCGTGCGGGCCCGCGTCACGGAGGGCGGCCAGACCTTCTGGCGGGCCGACGCCGTCGAGGTGCTCCAGGCGTCCCCCGACCGGATCGAGCCCGCGTGGCCCGCGGCCGGCCCGGACGGCGCGGGCGGCGGCGAGCTCTCCCACGTGGCCATGGCGGCTCAGCGGCACTGGAAGAAGACGGTGCTCGTCGAGCAGCTCGAGCGGCTGGCGCGCATCGACCCCGAGTGGCTGGAGCGCGAGGTCACGGTCGAGGCCGCACCCGGCGACGACGAGCGCCGCGGCCTGCACTACCGCACCCGGATCGAGCTGGTGGCCGACCCGGACGGGCACGCGGGGATGCGCGCGCACCGCGGGCACCGGGTGATCCCGCTCAAGAAGATGCCGCTGGCCACCACCGAGCTCATGGACTTCGCCGTGGCGGAGGACGTGTTCACCCGGACGTGGACGCCGGGCGCGCACCTGCGCCTGGTGGCGCCGTCCGAGGGCGAGCCGCTGCTCCTGGTCGACGGCGCGCCGTGGCGCCGCGGACGGCCCGACCCCCGCCCCAACGCGCGCCGGGCGGTGACCGAGGTCGTGACCGGGCCGTGGGGCACGCACCGCTACCGCGTGGCGGCCGACGGGTTCTGGCAGGTGCACCGCGCGGCGCCCGCGCTGCTGACCGGCGCCGTGCTGGACGCGACGGGGGCGACGGCGGGGGAGCTGACCGGGGCGACCGTCCTGGACCTGTACTCCGGCGCCGGGCTGTTCACGCTGCCGCTCGCGGACGCCGTCGGGCCGCAGGGGCGGGTCGTGGCCGTGGAGGGCGACGAGCGGGCCGTGAAGGACGCCCGCCGGAACGCGCACGCGTTCGAGCAGGTGACGCTGGAGGTGGGCGCCGTGGAGCAGGTGCTGGCCGAGCGGGTCCCGGCGGCCGACGTCGTGGTGCTGGACCCGCCGCGCACCGGTGCCGGGCGCGCCGTGGTCGACGCGATCGCCGCCCGCGACCCGCGCCGGATCGTGTACGTGGCCTGCGACCCCGCCGCGCTGGCGCGCGACGTGGGCTACCTGGCCGCGCACGGGTACGCGCTGTCGGGGGTGCGCGGGTTCGATCTCTTCCCGCACACGCACCATGTCGAGGCCGTGGCCGTCCTGGACCGGCAGGGTTGATGGGCGAGGTGGACAAATCACACGCTTCCGGACGCATAGGATTCGCCTCGTGAGGATCGTCTCGTGAAGCGGTGGTTGGTGGGCGGCGGGGTCGTCCTCGGGGTGGCGGCGGCGTTCGTGCTGGCCGTCGTGGTGGGCATGTTCCTCGGTGGCGGCAGCTACACGGCCGGAGGGACCCCGCAGACCCTGTCGACGGCGGCGCCGGCCGTGGTGGTCTCGCCGACGCCGAGCCCCGCGCCGACGGAGCCGTCCGCGCTCCCCACGCCCCGTCCCACCCCGACCGAGCCCCTGCCGCGCAACGGCGCTCGTCCGGCGACCGCGCTGTTCGTCGGCGACTCGTACACCGTGGGGCAGCGCGCGTCGTCGCCCGAGGACCGGTGGAGCTCGATCGTGTCCCGGCAGATGCGCTGGACCGAGCGCAACGTCGCGGACGGGGGCACCGGGTTCGTCAGCCGGTACCCCGACAAGGGCCTGCTCTCCTACGCGGAGCAGCTGCGCTCCGTCAAGTACCCGGCGCGCATCGACGTGGTGGTCATCGCCGGCGGGCAGAACGACTTCGACGAGCTGCGCACCGAGCCGGCCACGGTGTTCCAGGCCGTCGAGGACACCTATGCGCTCGCTGCCGAGCGGTTCCCGGACGCGCGGATCATCGCCGTCGGGCCGTCCACGCCGTGGGCGGTCGGGCTGGAGGTCCGGGCCCTGGACGGTGCGGTGCGCGCGGCGGCCGAGCGGTACGGCGCGACCTACGTGTCGCTGATCGACCCGAACGTGGTGCGGCAGCGCTACGTCGACGCGGACGGGATCCACGTGACCGACGAGGGGTACGCCGCCATCGCACGCCGGGTGGTCGCGCAGATATCTTGACGTCAAGATAAATGCGTTATGCTGGCTGCAGCAGCCCGGCCTAGGCTGGGTGAAGCCCCCTGGAACCCATGCGAAGGCTCCATCGCGCGATGACAGCGCCTGTGAGAGCCGACGCACCGTCAGCCCCGCAGAAGGAGCCAGTGTGAGCACCGTGGACACGTTCGGATCGAAGGGAACGCTGGAGGTCTCCGGCACGCCCTACGAGATCTTCCGGCTCAGTGCGGTCGAGGGCGTCGAGCGCCTCCCGTACTCGCTGAAGATCCTCGCCGAGAACCTGCTGCGCACCGAGGACGGTGCGAACATCACCGCCGACCACGTGCGCGCCCTCGCGTCCTGGGACCCGGACGCGCAGCCCGACACCGAGATCCAGTTCACGCCGGCGCGCGTGATCATGCAGGACTTCACCGGCGTGCCCTGCGTCGTGGACCTCGCCACCATGCGTGAGGCCGTCGCGGCCCTCGGTGGCGACGCGACGCGGATCAACCCGCTGGCCCCCGCCGAGATGGTCATCGACCACTCCGTGCAGATCGACGTCGCCGGCCGCGCCGACGCGTTCCAGCGCAACGTCGAGTTCGAGTACCAGCGCAACCACGAGCGCTACCAGTTCCTGCGCTGGGGCCAGACCGCGTTCGACGACTTCAAGGTCGTCCCGCCGGGCACCGGCATCGTGCACCAGGTCAACATCGAGTACCTGGCCCGCACGGTCATGACGCGTGAGGTCGACGGCGCGCTGCGCGCCTACCCGGACACCTGCGTCGGCACCGACTCGCACACCACCATGGTCAACGGCCTGGGCGTGCTGGGCTGGGGCGTCGGCGGCATCGAGGCCGAGGCCGCGATGCTCGGCCAGCCGGTCTCGATGCTCATCCCGCGCGTGGTGGGCTTCAAGCTCAACGGCTCCATCCCGGCCGGCGTCACCGCCACCGACGTGGTGCTCACGATCACGCAGATGCTGCGCCAGCACGGCGTGGTCGGCAAGTTCGTCGAGTTCTACGGCGAGGGCGTGGCCCAGGTGCCGCTCGCGAACCGCGCCACCATCGGCAACATGTCGCCGGAGTTCGGCTCGACGGCCGCGATCTTCCCGATCGACTCGGTCACGGTCGACTACCTGCGCCTGACGGGCCGCTCCGAGGAGCAGCTCGCCCTGGTCGAGGCGTACGCCAAGGAGCAGGGCCTGTGGCTCGACGCCGACACGCCCGAGGCGGTCTACTCCGAGTACCTGGAGCTCGACCTGTCCACGGTGGTCCCCTCGATCGCCGGGCCGAAGCGCCCGCAGGACCGCATCGAGCTGAGCAACGCCAAGGCCGCGTTCACGCGCGACCTGCCCACCTACGCCCCCGAGGTGCTGGACCAGGTGGACGAGGCCGAGAAGGAGTCGTTCCCCGCGTCCGACTCGCCGGCCATCACGCCGAACGGCCGCAAGCACGTGCACGTCACGAACAGCGACGGCAAGGAGTTCGAGCTGTTCCACGGCGCGGTCGCGATCGCCTCGATCACGTCCTGCACCAACACCTCGAACCCGTCGGTCATGCTCGCCGCGGCGCTGCTCGCCAAGAACGCCGTCGAGAAGGGCCTCGTGTCCAAGCCGTGGGTGAAGACGTCCATGGCCCCGGGCTCGCAGGTCGTGACCAACTACTACGAGAAGGCCGGCCTCTGGCCGTACCTCGAGAAGCTGGGCTTCCACCTGGTGGGCTACGGCTGCGCCACCTGCATCGGCAACTCCGGCCCGCTCGACGAGAAGGTCTCCGAGGCCGTCAACGAGCACGACCTGTCGGTCGTCTCGGTGCTCTCGGGCAACCGCAACTTCGAGGGCCGCATCAACCCGGACGTCAAGATGAACTACCTGGCCTCCCCGCCGCTGGTCATCGCGTACGCCCTGGCCGGCACCATGGAGTTCGACTTCGAGCACGACCCGCTGGGCCGCGACGAGGCCGGCAACCCCGTGTTCCTGCGCGACATCTGGCCGTCGCCGGAGGAGGTCGAGGCGACCATCGCGTCCTCGATCGACCGCAAGATGTTCGAGTCCGACTACGCCGACGTCTTCAAGGGCGACGAGCGCTGGGCCGCCCTGGAGACCCCCGAGGGTGACACCTTCGCGTGGGACCCGGAGTCGACGTACGTGCGCAAGCCCCCGTACTTCGACGGCATGGGCATGACGCCGGAGCCCGTCACCGACATCTCCGGCGCCCGCGTGCTGGCCAAGCTCGGCGACTCGGTCACCACCGACCACATCAGCCCCGCCGGCTCCATCAAGGCGGACAGCCCGGCGGGCAAGTACCTCGCCGAGCACGGCGTCGAGCGCCGCGACTTCAACTCCTACGGCTCGCGCCGCGGCAACCACGAGGTCATGATCCGCGGCACGTTCGCGAACATCCGCCTGCGCAACCAGCTCCTGGCCGCCGAGAACGACGGTGCGGGCGTCGAGGGCGGCTTCACGTTCAACTTCGTGAAGAACGCCCAGGACACGATCTACGACGCCGCGCAGGACTACGCCGCGGCCGGCACCCCGCTCGTGGTGCTCGGTGGCAAGGAGTACGGCTCCGGCTCGTCGCGCGACTGGGCCGCCAAGGGCACCGCGCTCCTGGGCGTCAAGGCCGTCATCACCGAGAGCTTCGAGCGCATCCACCGCTCCAACCTCATCGGCATGGGCGTGCTGCCGCTGCAGTTCCCGGCGGGCCAGAACGCCCAGTCGCTGGGCCTGGACGGCACGGAGACCTTCGACATCGCGGGCGTCACCGCGCTGAACGAGGGCACCACGCCCGAGACGGTGGCGGTCACGGCGACGAAGGCCGACGGCTCGCAGGTCGCCTTCGACGCCGTGGTGCGCATCGACACCCCGGGCGAGGCGGACTACTACCGCAACGGCGGCATCCTGCAGTACGTGCTGCGCTCGCTCGTCGCCTGAGCCTGAGCTGACACGACGCCGCGCCCCGGCCCTCCGTGCGGAGGACCGGGGCGCGGCGTTCGTGCAGGGTCGTGCTACCGGCCGACGTCGGACTGCCGGGCGGCCCGGATCAGCTTCGTGGCCTCCTGCGGGGTGATGATGTCGGCGTCGTCGAGCTGGTCGGCGACCTGGGTCACGTGGAGCACGAAGGCGCTGTGGCTGACCCACGCCCCGTCCGCGTCGACCAGGTCGGCGATCGTGCACCCGTTGCCGGTGTCCACGTTCGCCACCCTGCTGTCCTTGTCGCCGATGATCACCGTGGGGCGCTCGTCGGAGACGGGGCACGCGTCGATCGTGGACCGCGACACGGAGAACCGGAGGGTGCCCGTGCGGGTCACGTTCCCGGCGTTGTCCGTGGCCCGGTAGGCCATGGCGTGCGCCCCCGGGTCCGTGACGTCGAACGGGCCCGTGTACTCCCGGAACGCGGAGTCGCCGAACGCGTACTCGATGAACGCGACCCCCGACTCGTCGTCCCGGGCGGTGATCGACACCGTGGCGACCTCGAGGTAGACCCCGTAGTCGTCCTGGTCGCCGTCGACCTGCGCGGACGCGATCGGCGGCGTGACGTCCGGCGGGTCCGCGCCGCCCACCACGACCAGCTCCACGGAGCCCGGCTCCGAGGTGTTGCCGGCCGCGTCGGTGGCCCGGTAGGTGAGCGTGTGCGGACCCGTCACGTCGACCAGCACGGGGTCGCCGTAGTCGGACCAGCCCGCGCCGTCCAGGTCGTACTCGACGCTCGCCACCTCCGACGCCTCGTCCTCGGCCGTCAGGTGCACCGTGGCCGAGCCGACGTAGGCACCGTCCTCGTCCTGCTCGCCCATGACGTGGGCGGTCACGGTCGGGGGAGTGGTGTCCTCCTGCGAGGGCTCGACCACGGTGAACGTCGCCGAACCCTCCTCGGAGACGTTGCCGGCGTTGTCCGTGGCCCGGTACGTCACGGTGTGCTCGCCGGGTGCGTCGACCACCACGGGATCCGTGTAGGCCGCGTACCCGGCGCCGTCGAGGTCGTACTCGACGCTCGCCACGCCCGACCCGGCGTCCAGCGCCGCCAGGTTCACGGTGGCCGTGCCCACGTAGGCGCCGGCGTCGTCGAGCTCGCCGGTGACCTCGGCCGTCACGACGGGTGCCGTCGTGTCCTCGCCGTCGGCGGAGACCACGGTGACCTCCACGGTGCCGGGCTCGGAGACGTTGCCCGCGTTGTCCGTGGCGCGGTACGCCAGCGAGTACGTGCCCGGCTCGTCGAGGACCACGGGCTCGCCGTACGGGCCGAACTCCCCGCCGTCGAGCGCGTACTCGACGGAGGCGACGCCGGAGCTGTCGTCCTCGGCCGCCAGGCTCACGGTGGCCGACCCGATGTAGGCGCCGGTGCCGTCCTGCTGCCCGGCCACCTGCGGGGTCACGACCGGGGCCGTGGTGTCCTCGCCCGGGTCCTCGGTGACCACGAGCTCGCCCGTCATCGTGCCGTGCCCCGGGATCGCGCAGAAGTACCGGTACGTGCCCGGGGTCAGGACGACCTCGGCCTCGTAGCGGCCCCCGTTGGCGTCCAGGGGGTTGGCCAGGATGTCCAGCGTGACGTCGTGGTTGTACCCCGGCGTGCTGGTGTCGAACGTCAGCGTGTGGCTCATGGCGATGTTGTTGCCCGTGGCCGTGCTGTTCTCGAAGACGATCGTCGTGGCCCCCGCCGTGGCGGTGTCCGGCGCCGACGCGTACTGCGAGACGCTCGCGCTCGCCGTCCAGGTCAGGACCTGGTCGGCTGCCTCGGCGGTGGTGGCGGCCGCGGTGGCGCCCGCCGTGTCCTGCGCGTGGGTCTTCCCCTTGGCCTTCGGGGGCGACCACGCGGTGACGCCCTCTTCGTGGGGCTCCGCCGCGATGGCGCCGACCGGGGCCAGCGGCAGCGCCACGAGGGCACCGACCGCCAGCCCGGCCAGGAGGCGGGACAGCTGCTGTCTCATGGACCTACCTCTCCTGTTCGCGGTCCGGGGCGTGCTCACAGGTCACGCACCCGGATGTTGCGGAACTCCATGGCGTCCGCGTCGCTGTGGTTCTGCAGCCCGATGAACCCCGTGAGGAACTGCCGCAGGTCCGTGGGCGGGTCGCCGGCGCGCGAGGACTCCTTGCCCGGCGAGTTCTCGAACTCGTTGATCACCACGCCGTTGCGGATGATCGTGTACTGCTGGCCGACCACCTGGATCTCGTAGTCGTTCCACTCGCCCTTGGGGGTCACCCCGGCCTCGTCCAGGCCGTTCGGGTCGAAGTTGTACACGGATCCCGTCTTCTGGGGCTCCCCGGTCGTCCCGTCGTAGATCTGGATCTCGTGGCCGCAGTAGATCGCCACCCACGCCTCGGCGTCGGTGCCCTGTCCGCACTCGGGCCGCTCGTCCTGCGGGACGCGCGGGTCGGGGAACCGGGTGAAGACGCCGCTGTTGGCGTGCCCGTCACCGGGCGCGACGTCCTTGAACTGGAGCTTGAGCGAGAAGTCGCCCAGCTCCTCGCCCGGGTACCAGAGCATGCCCAGGCCGCCCTGCGCCCGGATCGACCCGTCCGGCTTCAGGTCGAAGTGCCCGCCCGGCGCCTGCCGCCAGCCGGCCAGGGACTCGGCGGTGCCGTCGAACAGCCACCGGTAACCGGTGGGGCTGCCCTCCGCACCGATGCCCGACTCCTCGGCCGCCGCCAGCAGCGCGGTGCGCTCCTTGCGGGTGATCACCTTGTCCGCCAGGAGCTGGTTCGCCACCGCGGTCACGTGGTTCACGAACCGGCCGTTCGTGTCCCACTCGGCCTCGTCCCGGATCAGGTCCGCGATCGTGCAGCCGCCCAGGTCGTCGTTGGCCACGCCGCTGTCGACGTCACCGATCCAGACCGTGTCGCGGTCGTCCGGGATGGTGCACTCGGTGGTCACCGGCACGTCGAGCGTCGTCGTCTCGCCGTCGGCGTAGGTCACCGTCAGCGTCGCCTCGTAGCTGCCCACGCGGGCGTAGGTGTGCCGCGGGTCGGCCTCGGTGGAGGTGGTGCCGTCACCGAAGTCCCAGGCGTAGGAGACGCCGCCCGAGTCGCTGCCCGTGAACGCGACCGTCAGCGGGTCGCTCTGCACGCTCGCCCCGGCGCCGGCCGGCAGCGGGGTCGGCGGGCCGCCCGTGTAGCTGATCCGGACCAGCTTCTGGCTGTTGGTCAGCGAGAAGAAGCCGCCGCCGTAGTCGAGCAGGTACAGCGCCCCGTCCGGACCGAACTTGGCGTCCATCCACTGCTGCACCTCGGCGTTGCCGTTGCCGCCCGAGATGATCTGGCGCAGGTCCTCGGCGTAGACCGGGGGACCGGCCTCCTCGACCGTGTCCGGGTTCACCGTGACGGCGATCCGGTTGTTCGCGTTCGACTGGTCACCGATGAACCACTTGTCGTCCCAGTACGCGGGCCAGGCCACGCCGCTGTCCGTGTCGACCTCCGACCGGTGGTAGGTCGGGCCGTCCATCACGGCCTGACCACCGCCGCGCAGGTACGGCAGCGTGTAGGTGGCCTCGGAGTCGACGTACGACGGGATGCCCTCCTCGTTCTCGGGGAAGACCGGGCCGCCGCCGCTGGGCGAGTACCAGATCATGTTGTCCTTGACCGGGGGCAGGTCCACCAGGCCCGTGTTGCGCGGCGAGGTGTTCTTCGGGTTGTCGCAGTCGTACCAGCCGGTCAGGACGCTCGCGTCCTCGTTGCTCCGGTCGCGGTAGGGCTGCTTGTTGCCCATGCAGTACGGCCAGCCGTGGTTGCCCGCCTCCGTGATGATCGTGGCGGTCTCGTACTTGGCCGGGCCGAGCTCCGGGTCCGGCAGGGCGGCGTCCGGGCCCACCCAGGCGGCGGTCAGCCAGTCGTTCTGGGAGTCGTAGGCCAGGCGCGAGATGTTGCGCACGCCCATCACGTAGATCTCCGGCCGCGTCTTGTCGGCCGGGTACTCGCCCTCCGGGAAGAGGTTGCCCTCGGGGATGGTGTACGTGCCGTCCGGCTCCGGGTGGATCCGCAGGATCTTGCCGTTCAGGTCGTTCGTGTTGCCCGCCGTGCGGCGCGCGTCCTGGAACGAGATGCCCGCGAACTCCTGGGTCCAGTTGTTGCCGGAGTAGCCGTCCGAGCCGCCCGACGAGTTGCTGTCACCCGAACCGATGTACAGGTTGCCCTCGTCGTCGAAGTCCATGCCGCCGCCCGCGTGGCAGCAGCTGTGGATCTGCGTGTCCCAGTGCAGCAGGTCCACGCGCGTGGCCTGGTCGATGGTGTTCGCCTCGGCGTCGTACGTGAAGCGCGACACCGTCCGCTGGCCCACGCGGCGCTCGACGTCGATCGACTCGTGCGGCATCCAGTAGAGGTAGACCCACTGGTTCTCCTCGAAGTTCGGGTCCAGCGTGATGCCGAGCAGACCCTCCTCGTTCTTGACCAGCTCGCTGCCGCTGCCGCGGTTGCCCATCACGTCGAGCGTGGTCAGCAGCGTCGTCGTCTCGCTCTCCGGGTCCCAGCGGTGCACCGTGCCGCAGCCCAGGCCCACGTCCGGGTCCTCCCACGGCACGACCGGCCCCGACGGGCACGCGGCCTTGCCGATGTAGAACACGCCGCCGTCGGGCGCGACCGTCAGGCCGTGCGGCTCGCCGATCTGGTCGAGCGTGCCCGCGGCGTTCTGCGCCGTCAGGCGCTCCGACTCGTAGTTGGCCGCGATGGTGGCCTGGCAGTCGCCGCGCACCATGCCCGTGGACCACAGCAGACCGCCCAGCAGGTGGTCGCGGAAGCCCTCCTCGGCGTAGCTCGCCGCCGTGCCGCCCATGCCGGTGTAGAACGACCGGCCGCCGTCGTAGTCCCGGCACCACGAGATCGGGTGGAACGCGCCGTTCGCGCCCTCGCCCGGCTCGTAGTCCCACTCCTGGACCTGGGCCACGGTGTGCACGTCACCGATCGGGTTGGGCGACCAGTTCAGCCACCGGTCCGACCGGGTCCAGTTCTGGGGCAGGCCCTCGCCCGCCGGGTGCGCGGGGTCCAGGACGTTGACCGTCGCCTCCTGCACCGGCACCACCGGGTCCGGCTCCTGCTCGCCCGAGGCGTCGAAGAGCTGGATCTCGGCGAGCTGGGTGAGGTCGTCACCCGCGTTCGCCGTGATGTCCAGGCGGTAGTGCTGGTAGGCCGTCTCGTTCTCGAACCGGTAGTCCTGCGCCGTGAAGCGCTCCGGGAAGTCCTGGTCCGCCTGCGAGTCCAGGTCGGTCCACGTCTCGCCGTCGGCCGAGCCCTGCAGCGTCCAGTCCTGGGGGTCGCGCCCGGCGAAGTCGTTCGCCGACGTGAGCGCGTAGCGCGTGGCGACCGCGGGCTCGGCCAGCTCCAGGTCGATCACCGCGGTGGGCTCGAACGCGAGCCACTTGGTGTTCGAGTCGCCGTCGATCAGGTTCGGCGCGTCCTCGTTCGGCGGGTTCTCGGCGCTCGCGGTGACGCTCGCGACGTCCAGCGGGTCCGGCAGGTTGCCGGCCGGCCGGGTGCCGATCAGGCCCGTGAACCACTGGGAGCGGTCCTGGGCGCGCGCGGCGTCGCGCACGCCCAGGAAGCCGCCGCCGGCCTGCACGTAGCCCTTGAGCGCGTCCTCCTGCGCGGTGCTCATCTCGACGCCCTCCGCCGAGAGGAAGACCACGCCGCGGTAGGCGGCGAGGTTCTTCGCGGTGAACACCTTGGGGTCGCTGGCCGTCTCCACGGTGAACCCGTGCTCGGCGCCCAGCTCGCGGAAGGTGCGCACGGCCGTCGTCACGGGGTCGCGCTGCTGCGCGGGTGCCCCGTAGAACACGAGCACCGTGACGTCCGCCGCGTTCTGCGCGGCGGTCGCCACCGGGGCGGCGTCCGCCACCGTGGTGCGCTGCGCCTGGGCGGGCACCGTCGCCATGCTGACGACGAGCGCCGCACCGGCGAGCGCGGCGAACGCGCCCCGTGTCGTCCTGCGCGGGGCGTCCGCCCCGCGGATCCTTCGTCGTTCTGTCCGTTCCATTGCTGCTCCCTTCACCACGCCCGTGTCGCGTGGGTGCCTGGCTGGTGCATGGCGGTCAGTGGCCGGTGTGGCTGTCGCTCGAGGACTCGGTGGTCTCGGCGGTCGTGCCGGCGGTCATGTGCCCGCCGTGCTCGTGGAACCGGTCGATGGCGTCCTGCGCGCCCTCGGGCATGGAGCCGTCGGCGTTGCGCACCAGGAAGATGCCGGCCATGCCGCCGTCCGAGTGGAACTGGACGTGGCAGTGGTACATCCAGGCGCCCGCGCCCACCTTCTGCCCGGCCTTGACCTGGAAGCCGAACGAGTCGCCCGGGTTGAGGTCGCGGGTGTCGATCACCTGGCTGGGGTCGTCCGGGCCCGCGAGGTAGCCGGTGCGGTTGTTCGCCCAGCGGTGGGCGTGCAGGTGGAAGGTGTGGAGCTGGTCCCCGTGGCCGATCGCGACGAACTCGACGGTCTCGCCGAGGTTCGCCTCCAGCATCGGGGTGTCGGGCGCCACCTTGTTGTTGATGGTCATGTCGTTGAACACGACCGTGTAGGTGCGGTCGGGCAGGATGTCGCCCTTGCGGCGCACCACGAGGCCGCCGTACAGGCCCGCGCGCAGGCCTGCCGTGCCGTGCTCGCCGTCCATCGCGTGGTCGTGGTAGTGCCAGTAGCCCGCGGAGCCGGGCACCCAGTGGCCGTCGTCGAGCTGGGTCTGCACGTGGCTGCGCCACGTGTAGGTGCGGGTCTCGCCGGGCTCGTTGAACGAGGCGTTGAAGGGGCTGCCGTCCGAGTCGGTCGAGTAGTCCACGCCGTGCGGGTGGATCGACAGCCGCTTGTCGGTGTTGTTGACGAGCTCGATCTGCAGGGTGTCGCCCTCCCACATCTCCAGCAGGGGGCCGGGGATGGTGGCCTTGCCCGGGGCCAGCCCGTAGCCGTACTGGCCGCCGGGCAGGGCCTCGGCGTAGATCGTGATGTGCCGGGTGGTGCCCAGCGTGGTGATCGGGCCCGGTCCGGCGGCGACCGCGCTGTCGGCGCCGAGCGCGAGCGCGGCGGTCGGCGCCATCAGGCCGGCGAGGGTTCCGGTCAGGACGGTACGGCGGGACACACCGCCCGATGCGGGGCGGTGGTCAGTGCTGTGCTCAGGCATGCGTCTCCGTTCGACACCGTCGGGTCGCGGTCAGGCCGGCCCGACGAGACAGGGATCGGGAGGGAGGGGAGTCGCTGACAGCGGTGTCACGAGGTGGACCACATCGTCGTTGCCTCCCAGGACGTCGGCTGATGACCGTCAGCGGCGACGGTCGTGCCCTCAGGACGCATACGGCCGCCTTGCCGGTATGGCGACAGATGGCTCGCATGCGTGTTGTGCACCACAAGGTGGCTTTGCGAACCTATGGCGACTTCTGCCGAGTGTCAAGCAAAAGATGAAGGTCGATCGTCAGACTTCGTCGGCTCGCACCGGTAAAAGGTGGTTACGGCAGGAGCACCAAGGCCGCCGTCGCGACGAGGACTGCGCCGGTGAGCAGGCCGGTCAGCGGGTGGACGAGCGCCACGGTGGGCCGGTGGCCCCGGGGGTGCGGGACGGCCCGCAGCACCCAGCCCAGCGGCCAGGCGAGCAGTGCGACGGCGATCCCGGCCGCGGCGCCGAGGTAGAGCGCGGGGACGTCGAGGGTGTTCGCGATCACCGCCACCTGGAGCGCCGTCGAGATCGCGACGACCGTCGGGATCAGGTGCACCCGCTGCTTGCCCACGGTGACGGCGGCCTTGGCCCCGTCCTTCGCGGCTGCCACCGCCCGGCGGTACCGGCTCGCCAGCAGGCCGGTGCACAGGCGGGTCAGGCCGGCGTGCACCGCCAGGGCGGCGACGTAGATGCTCACGACCCGCCCGGTCACCACCGTGCCGTCCGGCCAGGCCCGTGCGGCGGCCAGGGCGCCGAGGGCTGCGACGACGCCGGCCAGGACCAGCCCGGCGACCGGGGCCAGGCGGGTCCACGGGCCCGAGTGCCGGACGGTCCAGCCGAACCACAGCGCGCCCAGGATGCTGACCGCGGTCGCCGCCAGGGCGTGGTCGCTCGCGTACTCCATCGTTCTTCCCTCCACCCGGGACCGGCGCCGTGAAATCGGCACAAACCGGGCGCAAGCCTAAGGTGTCTGTGCAGGTCAGGGAAGGTTTCGGATATCTGGCTGGTGATGTCGCGCGATGTTCACCGAGGGGTTCACGCGGAGTTCACCGCACCCGCCGTGACGTGCCCGAGGACCGCGTCGAGCGTCTCCGGCACGTCCAGCACGCCGTTGTGCCCGGCGTCCGGCTCCACCAGCCGGCTGCCCGGGTGTGCGGCGTGCACCGCGCGCGACGAGGCCGGCGGGATCTCCCGGTCGCGCGACCCGTGCACGAACAGGGCGGGTGCCGCCACGGGGTGGCGGACGAGGTCGAAGCGGGCGGCGGGATCCGGTTCGTCGGGGAAGAGTCGTGCGGCCACCCGCCGTGCGTGCCGGTCGTGCAGGGCTGCCGGGAGGTCGATCGCCCGGACGAACCCGTCGTTCAGGGCGTCGAACGACGGTGCGGCGGCGACGGCGGTGTACGTCGCGGCGTCCAGGCCCTCCGTGACGGCGGTGCCCGCGGCGAGCGCCCCGAACGAGTGCCCGACGATGCCGGCCAGCGGCCCGGCGTCGTCGGCGATGCGGCGGATGATCGCGAGGTGGTCGAGGATCGTCGTGTACCGGCCGGTCGAGTCGCCGTGGGCCACGGCGTCGTAGGCCAGGACGTGGCGGCCCGACCGTTCCAGGGTCTCGACGAGGCGTGCGAACCGCGACGCCCGCGACCGCCAGCCGTGCACCAGCAGCACCGGGTCCCCGGCCGGGTCGCCCCAGGCGTAGGTGACGACCCGCTCGCCGGCCACGCGCAGCTCGCCGCGGCGGGCGCGCTCGTGGACGGCGCGGTCGGCGGTGCGCACCGGCGCGGGCGCGCCGATCGTGCGGAAGGCGCGGTAGGACGCGGCCAGCGCGAGCGGCGGCGCGACGCGGCCGGTGACCCGGAACGCGGCGCGGACGGCGGGGTGGATCCGGGGCATGGGGGCTCCTGTCGGGAGAAATCTGGACGACCGTACGGATAGTATCCGAACGGTCGTACACTTTCCACCATGGCGAGCGACGCGGGTACCGGCACCGAGACCGACGGCAGGCGCCTGCGCGGCGACCGCACCCGCCGCACCGTGCTCGACACCGCCGTGCAGGAGGCCTCCGTGAGCGGCCTGGAGGCGCTGTCGTTCGGCGCGCTCGCGGCGTCCGCCCCCGTGAACAAGAGCGCCATCGCCGGGCTGTTCGGGTCCAAGGAGGGGCTCCAGCTCGCCGCGGTCGAGCGCGCGCGCCAGATCTACACCGAGCACGTGATCGTCCCGGCCCGGTCCGCCCCGCGCGGCCTGCCGCGGCTGTGGGCGCTCGTGCTGGCCTGGACCGCGTACTCCCGGGCGCGCGTGTTCCGGGGCGGCTGCTTCTTCCGCACGGTCGAGGTCGAGTTCGACATGCGTACCGGCGCCGTACGCGACGCCGTCGTGGCGGCGCAGCGCGACTGGGAGGCGTACCTGGTGCACCAGGCGCAGCTCGCGGCGCAGGCCGGCGACCTGCCCGGCGACACGGACCCCGAACAGGTCGCGTTCGAGGTGAACGCGCTGCTCAACGCCGCGAACGACCGGTCCCTGCTGCTGGGCGACGATCGCGTGTACGACCGGGCGCTGGCGGCGGCGCGGGCCCTGCTCGTGGCCCACGGCGCCGACCTCGCCGCCCTGGACCGGGGTGTCACCGCGCGGGGTTAAGGTCGGGCGGTGAGCTCCTCCGCATCTGCACGCAAGCAGCTGGTCGCCCTCGCCGAGCGAGGCTTCGAGGGGCCGTGGCGGCACGCGCGCGGCGACTTCACCGCGGACGCCCGCCCCGCCTCCGTGCTCGTGCTGTTCGGCGTGCTCGACGACCTGCCCGCCGACCGCGCCGCGAACCCCGACGTCGCCGTGCCGGCCGACCTTGACGTGCTGCTCCTGGCCCGTGCCGCGACGCTGCGCAGCCACGCCGGGCAGGTCGCCTTCCCGGGCGGCCGGGCCGAGGACGGGGAGGACGCCGTCGCGGCCGCCCTGCGCGAGGCGGAGGAGGAGACCGGGCTCGACCCCGCCGGGGTGGAGGTGCTGGGCGCCTTCGGCGAGCTGCCGATGCCCGTCAGCAACCACGTGGTCACACCCGTGCTCGGCTGGTGGGCCCGCCCCACGCCCGTGCGCGTGGTGGACGTCGCCGAGTCCGCCCACGTGTTCCGCGCCCCCGTGGCCGACCTGCTCGACCCGGGCAACCGCTTCACCACGGTGCTGCGCCGCGGCCGCCAGACCTGGCGCGGACCGGGCTTCCACGTGCACGACGGCGACCTCACCCACCTCGTGTGGGGGTTCACCGCGGGCATCCTCGACGCCGTGTTCGACCAGCTCGGCTGGACCGAGCCCTGGGACCGCACCCGAGAGCTGGGCATCGCGTGATGCCCGAGGAGGAACCGATGACCGACGTGACCCGCGACGCCATCCGCGCGGCCGAGGCCCTGATCCGCCCGCACGTGCGGCACACCCCGGTGCTGGAGACCGACCTGGCCGACTTCGGCCGCCCCGCGCACCCGCTGGCGCTCAAGCTGGAGTGCCTCCAGCACTCCGGCTCGTTCAAGGCGCGGGGCGCGTTCACCAGCCTGCTCACCCGCGACGTGCCCGACGCCGGCGTCGTGGCCGCGTCGGGCGGCAACCACGGGGCCGCCGTCGCCTACGCCGCGGCCCGGCTGGGCATCCCTGCGACGATCTTCGTGCCGAGCGTGACGTCGGCGGCCAAGGCCGACCGCATCCGCGGCTACGGCGCCAAGCTCGTGGTGGGCGGCGACCGCTACGCCGACGCCCTGGCCGCCAGCGAGGAGTTCGTCGCCGGCACCGGCGCCATGACCGTGCACGCCTACGACCAGGTGGAGACGCTGACCGGCCAGGGCACCCTCGGCCTGGAGATCGGCCAGGACCTGCCCGACCTCGACACCCTGCTGGTGGCCGTGGGCGGCGGCGGGCTGATCGGCGGCATCTCCGCCTGGTTCCGCGGCGACGTGCGCGTCGTGGCCGTGGAGCCCGAGGGTGCGCCGACCCTGCACCGCGCCCTCGCGGCCGGCGAGCCGGTCGACGCACCCACCGAGGGCATCGCCGCCGACTCGCTCGCGCCCAAGCAGGTGGGCCGCCTCATGTTCCCCCTGGCCCAGCAGTTCGTCGAGCGCTCCGTGCTGGTCACCGACGAGGCCATCGCGGCCGCCCAGCACTCCCTGTGGGAGACGGCCCGCGTCGTGGCCGAGCCGGGCGGGGCGACGGCGCTCGCCGCCGTGCTGTCCGGCGCCTATGTGCCCGCACCGGGGGAGCGGGTCGCGGTGCTGGTGTGCGGCGCGAACACGACCGCCGTCCAGCTCTGAGGACTGTCGCTCAGCCCAGGAGCTGCTCCACCGCGTGCTCGCCGACGCCCACCATGACCGGGTGGGTGTCCGGGTAGGAGAAGCAGATCGTCGTGTACAGCAGCGCCCAGCCCTGGGCACGGCGCCACATCCCGGCGTCCCAGCCGCGCCCGCCCCGGGCCTGGGCGTCGACCACGGCCCGGAACCGACGGCGGCCTTCGGCGTCGAACGTGAGCCACATGGCGCCCAGGTCGGACGCCGGGTCGCCGCTGGTCACGTCGCCGAAGTCGATCACGGCGGCCAACCGGCCACCCGCGGTCACGAGGTTGGCCGGGTGCGGGTCGCCGTGCAGCCACATCGGGGCGCCGTCGTACTCCGGGGCGCTCGCGGCGTCCGCCCACAGGGCGCGGGCGCGACGGTGCAGCCGCTCGGGCAGCAGGCCGAGGCGGTCCTCGAACGTGGCCTCGCGCTCGCCGACCGGGATGCCGCGGAACCTGTTCCCGGGGGCGTCGTCGGGCGCCGGCTGGTGCAGCGCCACGAACACCCGGGCGAGGTGCTCGGCCCACGGTGTGCGCTCGGCGGGCGGGACGAGCGCGGCGGCGACGCCGTCCACCCACCGGACCACGCCCCACGGCCACGGGTAGCCGAGTGCGTCGCTGGGTGCGCCGACGCGGACCGGCGTGGGCACGGGGACGGGCAGGCGCGGCGCCAGCAGCGGGAGCACGCTGTGCTCGTTGCGCATGAGCTGCGCGCCGAGCTCGCGGCGCGGCAGACGCAGGGCGAGGTCGTCGCCCAGCCGGACCACCACGTTGTCCCACCCGTTGGCCACCAGCTCCAGCGGCAGGCCGGCGAGGTCGGGGTGCTGCTCCTGCAGGAGCGCCCGGGCGAGGTCGACGGTCACGTCGAGGTCGGCGGCGACCAACGGGACTCCTTGCTGGTGAGGGGATCGGGGCCGTTCACCCTACCCGGGCCCGGCGGCCTCCCGCGGCCCGGGCGGGCCTGAGCCTGACAGGTCCCGCTCACCCGGTATTCATGTGCCCGCCACCAGGGCGGCGGTCCTGGTTTCACCTGCGACGTTAGCGTCCCGCGCGGGCGCCACACCGGCGTCCCCCATGGGAAGAGGAGCACATGCGCACCAGCACGCGTCGCGGCGTCAGCCGCCGTGTCATGGCGGCCGCAGCCGTGGCCCTGGCCGTCGTGGCGGGTTCGGCCGTCGCGACCGTCACCGCCGTCGCGCAGCCGGACCACGGCCGCGCCCGGAACGTCATCTACCTGGTGGGGGACGGCATGGGCCGGACCCACGTGGACGCCACCCGGCAGCGTTACTACGGTGCCGCGGGCAAGCTCGTCATGGAGACCATGCCGACGATCGGGCAGGTCACGACCTACGCCGTCCAGAAGAACTCGGGCCAGCCGGGTCAGCCGGACTTCGTGCCGGAGTACGTCACCGACTCGGCGTCCTCGGCCACGGCGTGGTCCTCGGGCGTGAAGTCGTACAACGCGGCCCTGGGCGTGGACGCCAAGGGCGAGGTGGTGCCGACCCTCATGGAGCTGGCGAAGCAGGCCGGCTACCGCACGGGCAACGTCTCCACCGCCGAGATCACGGACGCCACGCCGGCCGGGCAGATGAGCCACGCGCTCGCGCGCGGCTGCCAGGGGCCGGACTACTCCGCCGCGGCCTGCCAGGACCTTGCGGTGACGGGCGAGGCGCTGCCCACCGACGACGTCCGGGTCACGCCGATCGCGGACCAGATCGCCCGGAACGGGACCGCCGACGTGGTGCTCGGTGGCGGCCTGGCGCGGTTCGACGCCGCCGACGAGCGGGCGCTGGAGAAGCAGGGCTACGAGGTGCTCGGCTCCCCGGCGGACCAGACGGTCGCGACGCGCGACGACCTGCAGGACGCCGACGGGCGCAAGGTGTTCGGGCTGTTCAACCGCGGCAACCTGACCATCGAGAAGTTCAAGCGCGAGAACCCCGGCGCCGTCCAGGCGGCCGAACCGTCGGTGGCCGAGATGACGCGCGCGGCGATCGACCTGCTCGACGGCGGCAAGAAGGGCTTCTACCTGCAGGTCGAGGGCGCGCTCATCGACAAGCGCTCGCACGCCAACGACGCCGCGCAGGCGCTCGAGGAGACGAAGGCGTTCGACGAGGCCGTCCGCGTGGCGCTGAGCTACGCGAAGCGGGACGGCAACACCACGGTGATCGTGACCGCGGACCACGAGTGCGCGGGCTTCAACATCATCGGCAAGGGCAGCTACACCAACGCCGAGGCCGTCACCCCGCCCGGTAACGTCGACGGCGGCAACACCGCCAACAGCTCGGCGCCGAGCCGGGCGTCCTCCGGTGCGCTGGACGCGACCCGGTCCACCGGTCCGGTCAACGGCTCCGGCGCCACGGACGCGGGCAACTTCGCCCCGGCCACGTTCCGCACCCCGGACGACCCGGAGGGTGTCGAGGACGGTTCGCCGGAGGCGAGCCTCTGGCTGACCTACCTGTCGGGCAACCACACGGGTGCCGCAGTGCCGGTCTACGCCTACGGTCCCGGTACGCGTGACCTGGCAGGGACGGTCGACAACACCGACCTGTTCGACGTGGTCGGCCACGCCCTGCGCGTGGTCCGCTGACGGGCGGGCACAGCATGAGCGCCCGCGCCGTCGTGCTCTCCGTGGTCGC
The DNA here is from genome assembly GCF_044547525.1 of Promicromonospora sp. NPDC052451. Taxonomy (NCBI): domain Bacteria; kingdom Bacillati; phylum Actinomycetota; class Actinomycetes; order Micrococcales; family Promicromonosporaceae; genus Promicromonospora; species Promicromonospora sp. NPDC052451. Next base: position 214,217 of record NZ_JBIUAP010000004.1, on the reverse strand, counting down.
CCTGCTGGTCGCGGGCGCCGTCGGCGCGGGCGCCACCCTGCTGGTCCGAGGTGCCGGGCCGGGTACCGCCGCGGTGCCCGACCCTGCGTCGGCGGCCCGGACGGCCTTTCCCGGCCTGGCCGCCGCCGGCGGCGAACCCGAGCTGCCCGGGTTTGCCGCCGTGCACCCCGAGCCGGGCTCCGTCGAGGTCGTCGAGGGGCCGTTCGACGACCGGCTCGACCTGGGCGACCTGCGCCTCGGGGACGGCGCGGTGACCGGCACCGTGGCGATCACCAGCGACGTGAGCGAGCTGATCGAGCTGCAGGTCGTCGCCGGGTTCTACGACGCCGACGGCAGGCTGCTCGGCACCGGTCGGTTCACGCACCACGCCGGCGACCAGGAGCACAGCCACACCGGGCCGCCTGCCGAGGAGGAGTCGTTCACGGTGGTGGTCCCCGAGGACCTCGGCGCTGCCGTGGCCTCCGCCGCCGTCGGGGTTCCGGTCCTGGTCAACGAGTAGCGCCGACGAGCAGCCTCGGGGAACGTTCTGCGGCATCATGGCGTTGACACCAGGTTCCGACAACGAGGAGACCCGGTGCAGCCACGCCAGACCGAGCAGTCCGCCGAGCAGCAGTCCGCCGAGCAGCAGTACGTCGACGCCCTGTACACGAGGCTCGACCGCGAGACCGAGCGCGTGCGTGCGGACCTCGACGACGCGGTGCGCGCCTCGTCGGCCGACCCGGCCGAGGCGTACACGCGCGAGGTGCGCGTGGCCATGCTGGGTCGGCGGGCCCGTACGCTCGACGCCGCCGAGCACCACCTCTGCTTCGGCCGCATCGACGGCGCCGACGGCCGCACCCTGCACATCGGCCGCACCGGGCTGAGCGACGGTGACCACCAGCTCCTCGTCGACTGGCGGGCCGAGGCCGCGCGACCCTTCTACGCCGCTACCGCCGCCCACCCGATGGGCCTGCGCCGCCGCCGGCACCTGGCCCTGGACGGGCGCCGGGTCGCCCGCGTGAGCGACGAGATCCTGGACGGCACCGAGCCGGGGCCGCACGACGTGGTCGGGGACGGCCCGCTGCTGGAGGCGATCAGCGCGCGGCGCACCGGCCGCATGCGGGACGTGGTCTCCACGCTCCAGGCCGAGCAGGACGCGATCATCCGCTCGGCGCACCGTGGCGTCACGGTCGTGGAGGGCGGTCCCGGCACGGGCAAGACCGTGGTCGCCCTGCACCGTGCGGCCTACGTGCTGGCGGGCTTCGAGGAGGCGCGGGCCGACGGCGTGCTCGTGCTGGGGCCGAACACCAGGTTCCTCGACTACATCGCGGAGGTGCTGCCGTCGCTCGGCGAGAACGACGTGGCCATGAGCACGGTCGACCGCCTGCTCGGCGACGCGCTGGGTCTGCCCGGGATCCCCGAGGCGGGTCACGAGCTGCGGCGCGTCGCGGGTGACGCGCGCCTGGCGGACGAGCTGGCCGAGGTGGTGGCGGGCTACCAGGCGGCGTCCGGCACGCTGACGGTGCGGGTGGACGGCGACCCGGTCACGCTGGACGAGCACGCGCTCGCGGAGGCGCGGGAGACCGCGGTCGGCACCGGCTTGCCGCACAACCAGGCGCGGGCGGTGTTCAAGGACCTGGTCGTGGACGTCGTGGCCGACGAGGTGCAGGCACGCGCCCGCGTGTTCCTCGCGAAGCTGGACGAGGACATCGAGGTGCTCACCGGCGGCGTGAACGTCGACAAGGCCGCGGCCGGGGACCTGGCGCGGCTCGGCTTCGCCCCGGACGACGGCGGCACCTTCGGGCACGCCGCCGCCGTGGCAGAGCTCGACCCCACCGCGCTGGCCGCGGAGCTCGCCGAGGACGTCGCGCTGGAGCGCGCGGTCGAGGCCGCGTGGCCCCGGCTCGTGCCGCAGGACGTGGTGCTGGACCTGCTCGACCGGCGCCCCGGGCTCGCGCCGGGCGGCGCGGCGGCCTGGACCACCGCCCACCTCCCGCTGCTCGACGAGGCCGCGCACCTGCTGGACGGGCCGCCCGCCCGGGCCTACGGGCACGTGGTGGTCGACGAGGCGCAGGAGCTGACGCCCATGCAGTGGCGGTCGGTGCTGCGTCGCTGCCCCGGACGGTCCATGACCGTCGTGGGCGACCTGGCGCAGGCCGGGCCGGCGACCGGCGCGGCGTCGTGGGCGGACGCGCTGGGCCGGGACCTGGCGCGGCGGGCCGACGTGCGCACCCTGACCGTCTGCTACCGCACCACCGCCGAGGTGCTGGCCGAGGCCGCGCCCCTGCTCGCCCGGATCGCGCCCGGCCAGACGCCGGCCCGGGCGGTGCGGCACGGGGACGAGCCCCGCCGCCGTGCCGCGGGCGACGACCTCGCGGCGGCGGTCGTGGAGGAGGTCGGCCGCGAGCTGGCGCACGGCGACCTCGTGGCCGTCGTGGCGGCGGACGACGCCGCCCCCGGCCTGACCGAGGCCCTGGGCACCGCGGCGAACGCGGCCGGCGCCGTGCGGGTGGTGCCGGTGTCCCAGGTGCGTGGCCTGGAGTTCGACGCCGTGCTGGTCGCCGACCCCGGCGGCATCACCGCCGCGCGGCCGGGCGGTGAGCGCGACCTCTACGTCGCGCTGACCCGCCCGACCCGGCGGCTCGTCGTGGTCGGCTGAGCCGGCGGCTACCAGGACGTGGCGACCGGCATGCCCTCCTGGTACCCGGCGGCCGACTGGATGCCGACCACGGCACGGTCGGCGAACTCCGCCAGGGACCGCGCGCCCGCGTAGGTGCACGAGGAGCGCAGTCCCGAGGTGATCTCGTCGAGCAGGTCCTCCACGCCCGGCCGGGCCGGGTCGAGGTACATCTTGCCGGTGGAGATGCCCTCCTCGTACAGGGCCTTGCGGGCCCGCGCGAAGGCCGTGCCGCTCCCGGCGGTGCGGGCCGCGACGGCGCGCGCGGAGGCCATGCCGAACGAGTCCTTGTACAGGCGGCCCGTGCCGTCGTCCTTCAGGTCGCCGGGGGACTCGTACGTGCCGGCGAACCAGGAGCCCACCATCACCTGCGACGCGCCGGCGGCCAGCGCCAGGGCGACGTCGCGGGGGTGGCGCACCCCGCCGTCGGCCCAGACGTGCTTGCCGAGCTCGCGCGCCGCGGCCGCGCACTCCAGGACGGCGGAGAACTGCGGCCGCCCGACGCCGGTCTGCATGCGCGTGGTGCACATGGCGCCCGGGCCCACGCCGACCTTGAGGATGTCGGCGCCGGCGGCCACGAGGTCGCGCACGCCGTCGGCCGTGACCACGTTGCCGGCCACGACGGGCACGTCCGGGTCCACGGACCGCACCGCCTCCAGGGCGGCGAGCATCTTGGTCTGGTGACCGTGGGCGGTGTCCACCACGAGCACGTCCACGCCCGCGGCCAGCAGGTCCTTCGTCTTGGCGGCGACGTCGCCGTTGATCCCGACGGCGGCGCCGACCCGCAGGTGGCCCGACGCGTCGAGCGCGGGGGAGTAGATCGAGGAGCGCAGCGCGCCCTTGCGGGTCAGCACGCCGGCCAGGCGCCCGTCGCGCACCACGGGCGCCAGGTCGAGACGGGCGGAGTGCAGCACGTCGAACGCCGCCTCCAGGCCGCCCGGCCCGTCCAGCAGCGCGGCGTCCAGGAGCTGCGGCTCGGCGGACATCACCTGGGCGACCTGCGTGAAGCGGTCCACGTCCGCGCAGTCCGACTCGGTCACCACCCCGACGGGCCGGCCGTCGGCCACGACGACGGCGGCGCCGTGCGCGCGCTTGCCGAGCAGGGTCAGCACGCTGTGCACCGTGTCGTGCGGCGCGACCACGACCGGCGTCTCGATCACGGGGTCCTTGGCCTTCACGTCCGCGACCACGGCCGCCACGACGTCGGCCGGGACGTCCTGCGGCAGGATCGCCAGCCCGCCGCGCCGGGCGACGGTCTCGGCCATGCGCCGGCCCGCCACCGCCGTCATGTTGGCGACCACGACGGGGACCGTGGTCCCGGTGCCGTCGTCGGAGGAGAGGTCGACGTCGAACCGCGAGGTCACGTCCGAGCGCGACGGCACGAGGAAGACGTCGCCGTAGGTGAGGTCGGTGGCCGGGGACTGCCCAGGGAGGAATCGCACGTTCACCAAGGGTAAAGAATTCTTCTGCTCGTGCCTATGAGTCCGGCCACATCGGTGTGGAGGTATCGCGGGCACCCCGGAGACAGCCGTGGCAGGAGTGCCGGGCGTGGCACAGTGGAGGGGTCGGGGACCCTTAGAGTGGGGCCCCGATCCGCCCCTCACCGGGCACGACGAAAGGAAGCGCATGGGTCTGCTGAGCGACATCCGCCTCCCCGAGGACGTCCGGGCGCTGACGCCCGGCCAGATGCCGGAGCTCGCCGAGGAGATCCGCCGATTCCTCGTGGAGAGCGTCTCGCGCACGGGTGGCCACCTCGGCCCCAACCTCGGTGTCGTCGAGCTGACCATCGCGCTGCACCGCGTCTTCGACTCGCCCCGTGACGCCATCGTGTTCGACACGGGGCACCAGGCCTACGTGCACAAGCTGCTCACCGGCCGCCAGGACTTCTCCGACCTGCGCAAGCGCGGCGGCATCTCGGGCTACCCGAGCCGCGCCGAGTCCGAGCACGACGTCGTGGAGAACTCGCACGCCTCGACCGCCCTGTCCTGGGCCGACGGCATCGCCAAGGCCAACCAGGTGCGCGGCAAGGACGACCACGTCGTGGCCGTCATCGGCGACGGCGCACTCACGGGCGGCATGGCCTGGGAGGCGCTGAACAACATCGCGGAGAGCCGGGACCGCCGGCTCGTGATCGTCGTGAACGACAACGGCCGCTCCTACTCGCCGACCATCGGCGGGCTCGCCAACCACCTCGACACCCTGCGCACCACCCGCGGCTACGAGGCGTTCCTGAGCTGGGGCACGCGCACCCTGCACCGCTCCGGGGCGCCCGGGCGCTTCGCCTGGCGCTGGCTGCACGGCCTCAAGAAGGGCCTCAAGGACGTCGTCGCGCCGCAGGGCATGTTCGAGGACCTGGGCATCAAGTACATCGGCCCCGTCGACGGCCACGACACCGAGGCCCTCGAGCGCGCGCTCGGCCGCGCCAAGGCCTACGGCCGCCCCGTGATCGTGCACGCGATCACCGAGAAGGGCCGCGGCTACAAGCCCGCCGAGGAGGACATCGCCGACCGGTTCCACGCCGTCGGCGTCATCCACCCCGAGACGGGGCTGCCCGTGGCGCCCAGCCGGTTCGGCTGGACCAAGATCTTCGCCGACGAGATCGTCACCATCGGCCGCCGCCGGCCCGACGTCGTCGCAATCACCGCCGCCATGCTGCACCCCGTGGGGCTCGCACCGTTCCAGGAGCAGTTCCCGGACCGCACCTTCGACGTCGGCATCGCCGAGCAGCACGCCGTCACCTCGGCCGCCGGCATGGCGTTCGCCGGGCTGCACCCCGTCGTCGCCGTCTACGCGACCTTCCTGAACCGCGCGTTCGACCAGGTGCTCATGGACGTCGCCCTGCACAAGGCGGGCGTCACGTTCGTGCTGGACCGCGCCGGCGTCACCGGCGACGACGGCGCCAGCCACAACGGCATGTGGGACATGGCGATGCTGCGCATCGTGCCCGGCCTGCGCCTGGCCGCCCCGCGCGACGAGCCGACGCTGCGCGAGGCCCTGCGCACCGCCGTCGACGTCGACGACGCGCCCACCGTGGTCCGCTACCCCAAGGGCGCCGTCGGCGACGAGATCCCGGCGCTCGAGGCCCTCGACGGCGTGGACGTCGTGGGGCGGTTCGCCCCCGACACCAACCGCCGCCAGGACGGCCCGGCCCGGCGGGTGCTCGTGGTCGGCGTCGGCTCGATGGCGGCCTGCGCCATGGAGACCGGCGCGGCGCTCGCGGCGCACGGCGTCGAGGCCACGGTGGCCTCCCCGACGTGGGTGCTACCCGTCCCGGAGAACCTCGTCAAGCTGTGCGGCGAGCACGACCTGGTGGTCACGGTGGAGGACGGCGTGGTGGACGGCGGGGTGGGCGACATGCTCGCGCAGCGCGCCGGGGAGCAGGGCATCACCACCCCGCAGGTGCACCTGGGCCTGCCGGTCGCGTTCCTCGACCACGCCAGCCGCGACCACATCGTCCGTGCGCAGCGCATGACGGCCGCCGACGCGACGCGTGACGCCCTGGCGGCACTGGCGCTGCTGTGACCAGGGCCGGACGCACCGTCGGCGTCGAGGAGGAGCTGATGCTGGTCGGGCACGACGGCGCCCCCATCGCGCGGGCGCAGGACGTGATCGGCAGCGCGCAGCCGGACGACGGGCCGCTGGAGCACGAGCTCATGGAGGAGCAGATCGAGACGGCCACGCCGCCGCGCTGGTCGCTCGAGGACATCGCCGCCGCGATCCGGGAGGGTCGTGCAGGTGCCCAGGCGGCGGCCGACCGGCACGACGCCCGCATCGCCGCGCTGGGGACGTCGCCCCTGGCACTCGCCGGGACCACGGTCGGCAAGCTGCGGTACCTCCTGGCGCAGGCCGAGTTCGGGCTGACCGCCCGCGAGCAGCTCACCAGCGGCTGCCACGTGCACGTGGCGGTGGCCGACGACGCCGAGGGCGTCGCCGTGCTGGACCGCATCGGGCCGTGGCTCGCGCCGCTGCTGGCGCTGTCGGCCAACTCGCCGTACTGGATGGGCGACGACTCCGGGTACGCGAGCTTCCGCTCGCAGGTCTGGTCGCGCTGGCACACGGCAGGCCCGACGCGGCGCTTCGGCACCCCGGAGGCGTACCACGAGGCGGTCGAGAACCTGGTCGCGACGGGCACCATCCTGGACGAGGGGATGGTGTACTTCGACGCCCGGCTGTCGGCGCGCTACCCGACCGTGGAGATCCGGGTGGCGGACGTGTGCCTGTCGGCGGACACCGCGACGCTCCTGGCGGCGCTGGCCCGGGGCCTGGTCGAGACGGCCGCGCGGGCCGCGGGCGACCCCGCGCCGGACGTGCCAGTCGAGATCCTGCGCACGGCGCTGTGGCGGGCCGGCCGGTCCGGTCTCAAGGGTGACCTCGTGGACCCGCGGACGTGGCGTCCGGCCCCGGCGCACGACGTCGTCGGCGCGCTGGTGGCGCACGTGCGCGAGGCCCTGGCCGACCAGGGCGACCTCGATGCCGTGACCGACCTGCTGGGCGGCCTGTGGGCCTCGGGCGGCGGCGCGGCCCGGCAGCGTGCCTGGGCGGCCGAGACCGAGGGCGACCTCGCGGCGGTCGCGCTGCGCGCGGCGGACGCGACCCTGGAGTAGACGGCTCACCAGGGCCGGCCGGGCCGTCCTGCCACGAGAGCCGGCCGAGACCCGGCCCGTGTGCCGGACCTACCGCCGGGTCCTGGGGCGCCTCCGCCGGCGGGGAATATCGGGTTGCCCCTGACCGACCGGTCCTGGAACGGTCGGACGATGGACCTCGTCGGCATGTTCCCGCCCTTCGGCCTCCGGGTCGCCAGCGGCGACCTCGAGCTGCGCCTGCCCGACGACGCAGAGCTCGCCACGCTGGCCGACCTCGCGGTGGCCGGTGTCCACGAGCCGGGACGCCGTCCGTTCCTGGTCCCGTGGAACGTCGGGACGCCCGAGGAGGTGCGGCGCGGCGTGCTGCAGTACCACTGGGCGGCCAGAGGCCGGACGGCGCCCGAGGCGTGGGCGCTGGAGCTCGCGGTGTTCCGTGACGGGGAGCCCGTCGGCGTGCAGTCCGTGGCCGCCACCGACTACCCGGTGACGCGGTCGGCCGGCACGGGGTCGTGGCTCGGCCTGGCGCACCACGGCCAGGGCCTCGGCAAGCGCATGCGGCTCATGGCCCTGCACCTGCTGTTCGAGGGGTTCGACGCCGCCGTCGCCACCACGGAGGCGTTCGACGACAACCCGGAGTCGAACGGGGTGACGCGCTCGCTCGGCTACGCGCCGAACGGCGTCGTCCTGCGTGACAGGCAGGGCGAGCGGGCCACCGAGAACCGGTACCGGATGACGCGTGCGGCGTGGGACGCGCGGCTCGACGCCCACCGCCCCGGCGTGACGCTGCGGGGCGTGGCACCGGTCCGCGCGATGCTGGGGATGGACGAGGCTCAGCCGTAGATGGTCTCGGCGTACCTCGGGCCGTAGTGCGCCTCGACCTCGGCCAGGGTCTGCTCGGGCCGCTCCAGCGTGTGCGCGAGGACGGCACGGCGCGGCACCGACTCGGCGTCCCACGTCTCCGGGTCCCACGCCCGGGAGCGCAGGAACGCCTTGGAGCAGTGGTGGAAGACCTCCTCGACGTCCACCTCCAGCGCGAGCACCGGCACGTTGCGGCGCACCTGGAGGTCGGCGAGGTAGGGCGCGTCGCGCACCAGGCGGGCGCGGCCGTTGACCCGCAGCGTGTCGCCCCGCCCAGGGATCACGAAGATGAGCCCCACGTGCGGGTTGGCCAGCACGTTGAGGAACCCGTCGGTGCGCCGGTTGCCGGGTCGCTCCGGGATCGCGATCGTGCGGTCGTCCAGCACCCGCACCAGGGAACCGGCCGGGTCGCCCTTGGGGGAGACGTCGAGGTTGCCCTCGGCGTCGGACGTCGCGACCAGGCACAGCGGCGAGGCCGCCAGCCACTGCCGGTCGAGCTCGTGCAGCGCGGGGCGCACCTTGTTCGCCGCCGTGTCGAGGGGCGGCGGGATGATCTCGCGCAGTTCCTCAACGGTCGTGACGGGCGTTCCGCCGAATGTGCTCTGCTCGTGGGTCATGCCCTCAACATAGCCCTGGAGCAAATGGGGCATGTCAGACCATCCGGGTACGCTCGCAGCGCCATGACCGAGCAGACGACCCTCCCCAGCCCGGCGGACACCCCGGCCGCCGCCCCCGCACCGCCCCGGCCCTGGAAGGCTCGCGCGGCCCGCCGCGTGCTGGAGCAGGCCGGGGCGCTGCTCGACGACGCCCGCCTGCTCACCACCGCCGACCTCGGCCTGCGCGAGCGCGTCCGCGACGCCTACACCGCCACCCGCGAGGTCCGCGTGCACGCCGACCTGCGCACCGTCCCGGTCACGGCACTGGAGGAACGGCGCAAGAAGCTGCGTGTCGCCGTCCTGGAGAAGGCCGGGTTCACGCACGTCACGCAGGTGCTCGCCGCCGGGACCGACCGCCTGGTCGACGCCGGCATCGGCGCGGGAACCGCACGGCTCGCCACGTCGGCCGCCCGCGAGCTCGCCGACCAGGCCGACGCCGAGCTGCGCTTCCGCATCGACGTCGACCCCGACGACCCCTACGCCACCGTGCTCGTCCAGGCGCTGTACGCCTTCGGCCTCGCCACCGACGCCCGGCACCGGCACCTCGACGAGGCCCGCCGCGTGGCCGACGTCGTCCCCGCCCACCTGGAGCCCGCAGGGCTCGCCGCGAGCGTCTGGCGCCGGCTCGTGGCCCCCGCCGACCGCAGGACCGCCGCCCTGGTCGCGGTCTCGGCGCTCGCGGACCAGGTGGCGGCCGCACGCCTGACCGACGACGCACGGGCCGTCCGCGCCGCCGTCGGGCAGCCGCCCGAGGCGGCCGAGGTGTGGGCCGACTTCGAGGCGCGCTCGGCCGAGTACTACGGGCTGCTGTCCCAGGTCGTGGACCTCGGCGACGACCACGAGGCCGCCGAGGGCGGGCTGCCCGCCGACGTCGTCCGCCGGGTCGAGGCGCAGCCCCTGGACCGGACCCTGCTGCGCGCCAGCCTGCGCGGCTACCAGCAGTTCGGCGCGAAGTACGCGCTGGTGCAGCGGCGCACGATCCTCGGCGACGAGATGGGGCTGGGCAAGACCATGCAGTCCATCGCCGTGGCCGCGCACCTCGTGGCGACCGGCGGCACGCACGTGCTCGTCGTCTGCCCTGCCAGCGTGGTCACCAACTGGGAGCGGGAGGTGCGGCAGCACTCCAGCCTGACCGCCGTCGTGCTGCACGGCACCGACCGGGAGCGGGCCGCCGCCCGCTGGGTCACCGACGGCGGCGTCGCCGTGACGACCTTCGAGGTGCTCGGCCGGCTCGACCTGCCGCACGACCTGCGGCCCGCGCTCCTGGTCGTCGACGAGGCCCACTACGTGAAGAACCCCGAGACGCTGCGCGGCCGCGAGGTGCGGCGCTGGGCCGACCGGTCCGACCGCGTCCTGTTCCTGTCCGGCACCCCGATGGAGAACAAGGTCGCCGAGTTCAAGAACATGGTGGGCTACCTGCAGCCCGAGGTGGCCGGGCAGCTCGACCCCAACGCCGGCCTGTCCGGGGCCAAGGCGTTCCGCCGCATCGTCGCGCCCGCCTACCTGCGCCGCAACCAGGAGGACGTGCTCACCGAGCTGCCCGAGATGGTGCAGGTGGACGAGTGGGAGCAGTTCGGTCCCGTCGACGGCGCCGCCTACCGCGAGGCGGTCCTCGCGGGGAACTTCATGGCGATGCGCCAGGCCGCGTTCGCGGTCACCGACCCGGGGGACTCGGCCAAGCTCGTGCGCCTGCGCGAGCTCGTCGCCGAGGCCGTCGACGCCGGCCGCCGCGTCATCGTTTTCTCCTACTTCCTGTCCGTGCTGGAACAGGTCATGGACCTGCTCGGCGACCTCGCCGTCGGCCCGCTGACCGGGTCCGTGCCCGTGCCCGAGCGGCAGACCATGGTCGACGCGCTGTCCGCGCCCGGCGGACCGTCCGTGCTGGTCAGCCAGATCACCGCCGGGGGAGTCGGGCTCAACGTGCAGGCCGCGAGCGTCGTCATCTTCTGCGAACCCCAGGTCAAGCCCACCATCGAGGCGCAGGCCGTGGCCCGCGCCCACCGGATGGGCCAGACCCGCACCGTCCAGGTGCACCGGCTCCTGGTCGAGCACTCCGTGGACCAGCGGATGATGGAGATCCTCGGCTCCAAGGCGGCGCTGTTCGAGGAGTTCGCCCGCCAGTCCGAGATCACTGACGTGTCGCCGTCGGCCGTGGACGTCGCCGCGCCGTCCGAGACCAGGCTGTCGCGCACCATCCTGGCCGAGGAGCAGCGGCGCCTCGCCAGCACGGAATGAGCCTCGGCGGTCGGCGACGGGTGTGATAACCGGTTCGAGAGGTTTTCCGGTTCACTGACGTCGTGTCCCCGTTGTCGTCACCCGCCGGTGCGACGGTCGCGCACGTCACCTCGCCCGCCCGGCTGCTCGCCCCTGCCCGGCGCACCGTGCCGTTCCTCGGGCGCACGGCCGAGCGGGCCTCGTTCGCCGCCTGGTGCGAGGACCCGCGACCGGTGTCCGTCCGCCTGGTCAGCGGCCCGCGCGGCGTCGGGAAGACCCGCCTCGCGCGCGAGGTCGCGCACGAGAGGGCGCACGCCGGCTGGACCTGCCTCGACGTGCCCGACGGTGCCGAGGCCGCCGCCCTGGCCGCCGTCCCCGACGGCGCCCCCGCCCTCCTGCTCGTGGACGACGCCGAACGGCGCGGCCCGGCGCTCGCGGACCTCCTGCGGACGGCGGCCCGTGGCCGCAACGGCGCGTTGCGCGTGCTGCTGGTCGCACGGGACGCAGGTGTGTGGTTCGACCGCCTGGCGGCGACCGACCCGGACGTCCGGGCGCTGCTCGGACCCGCCCGGTCCGACCGGGCACTGCGCCCCGAGGTGCTGCCCGGCCAGGTCGACGCCCGGCTCGTGACCGCGTTCGTGGGACCGTACGCACAGGCGCTCGGCGTCCCCGTGCCGCGGGTCGCGGTCGCCTCCGTGCCGGGCGGGGCCCGGATGCTCGACCTCCAGGCGGCGGCGCTCTGCGCGGTGCTGCGCTCGCAGACGGGCCCGCCGGCGGGAGTCCTGCCGGTCGACGTGTCCGACGCCCTCGACGAGCTGCTGGAGCACGAGCGCTGGAGCTGGTTCCGCTCGGCCGAGGAGGAGGGGGTGCTCGGCGGCACCGGGTTCCGGCCCGAGGCCATGGACGCCCTGGTCGCCGCGGCCACGCTCACCGGCGTGCGCACCCAGGACGCGGCGGAGAACCTCGTCCGCCGGGTCGCGTCGGTGGTACCGGGCGTGCAGGACGCCGGCCGGGCCGGCGTGGCCCGCTGGCTGCTGGCGCTGGACCCGGCCCGGGCCCTGCCCGCCCGGCTGCTCGACCCCCACCTGCTGGCCGAGCTGACGGACACACCCGACCTGCTCGCGGCGTGCCTGACGGGGGCGAGCCCGGCATCGGCCCGCCGGGCGGCCCTGCGGATGACCGCCGTCGCCGCCGAGCGGCTCGACGCCCGCTGCGCGGAGCACGGACCGGCCCTGGACCGGCTGGGTGCGGCGGTCGCGGCCCTGCCCCCGGAGCACGACACCCTCCGCGCCGTCTCGGGGGCCTTCCCGCACCCGTCGCTGGCGCTGGGCGAGCTGCGCGCCGAGCTCGCGTCGCGCACGCTCGGGGCCCTCGGTGCGGCCCCCGACGGCGCCCGGCTCGCCGAGGCCCGGCACGACGCCGGCGTCGCGCTGCGCGAGGCCGGCCGGGCCGAGGACGCCGAACCCCACGAACGCCGGGCGGTGTCCCAGTTCCAGCGCCTCGCGGGGGCCGACCCGCGGCGGTTCCGGCCGCGCCTGGCGGTCCAGCTCGCGCACCTGGCGGCCACCTGCGCCGAGCAGGGCCGGTACGAGGAGGCCCGGGACCTGGCGGGACAGGCCGTGGCGCTGCTGCGCCTCCTGGCCGCGGGCGACGCCACCGGTGCCGCGTGGCCCGAGCTCGCGACCGCCCTCACCGACCTGGCCGCGACGACGGCGGCGCTGGGCGACCCCGCGGCCGCGCTGGCGCCGGGCCGGGAGGCGGTGGAGGTCTGGCGGCGGCTTGCGCAGGAGAACCCGGAGCGGTTCGTCCCGGGGCTGGCGCGTGCGCTGGCGGGCGTGGCCCGGTGGCTGGTGGATCTGGGCCGGGCCGCCGAGGCGATCGGCCCGGCCGCCGAGTCCCTGGGGCTGAGCCGGGACCTGGCGGCCACGGACCCCGACGCCCACCTGCCGGGTCTGGGTGACGCGCTGTCGGTGACGGGCAGCGCGCTCGTCGAGCAGGGGGACGACGAGGAGGCCGTCCCGTATCTCACCGAGGCTGTCGCGACCCACCGGCGGACCGCCGAGGAGAACCCCGGCCGCTACCTGCCCGACCTCGCCCGCTCCCTCCAGGCCCTGGGCACCACGCTGGCGGCCCGGGGCGAGACCCGGGAGGGCGTCGCGCTCCAGCTCGAGGCGGTCGAGGTCCGACGGCGGCTCGTGGCCGGCGACCGCGACCGGCACCTGCCGGGGCTGGCCGGCGCGCTGTCCGGCGTCGGCGCCACGTACTCGCGCCTGGACCGGCCGCTGGCCGCGCTCGACGCGGAACGGGAGGCGACGCGGGCATGGCGCGAGCTCGCCGCCCGCGACCCGGAGCGGTACCGCCCCCGGCTGGCACGGTCGCTGACCACGGTGAGCGCGAGCTTCGCGGCCCTGCGGCTGGGCGACGAGGCCGTGGCCCCGGCGTCCGAGGCGGTCGTGCTGCTGCGCGACCTGGCAGGCAGCCCCGGCCCGGACGCGGAGCGGCACCGCGCGCCGCTGGCCGAGGCGCTGCGGGCGCTGGCGCTGGCTCTGCACGACCAGGAGCGGTTCGGGGAGGCTCAGGAGGTGCGGGGGGAGGCGGAGGACCTGGGGACCCCGATGGTTCGCCGAGGAAACTGACGTTTCGTAATTGTCTAGACTTGACCTACTTGTTGCCATAGCATCGACGTACAGAAACCAGGTCGTTGTGCGCAGGTCCTGGGGGTGGTCCACGTGCAGGGCTGGGCAAGGGGAAGTCTGCTGGTCGTCGCGCTGGGAGCGGTGTCGAACCTGGCTCTCACGTTCGTTCCCGACCTGATGCCACCCAGCGTGACGGTGCCGATCGTCTGGTGCACGGCCGTCGCCACGGTGGTGATCGCCGTGCTCTACCTCGTCGAGCAGGTCTACGTCGCGCGGCACCGCCTGGAGCGGGAGGCGGAGCTCGAACGGGCCCGCCTGCTCGAGGAGCTGCGGCAGTACCGTGGCATCGAGTGGGTGAGCGCCGACCGTGAGCATCGCAACGCCTCGCTGGGAATCTGGAAGTCGGCGCGGCGGCAGGTCGTCGTGTTCGGGTTCGGCATGACGAGCGTGGCGCGCGATCCCGACCTGATCTGGGCGATGGCCAACCGTGGTGTGGACGTGGACGTGGTCAAGGTGGATCCGGTGTGGCTGGTCGACCATCCGGCGATCGCGGCGACCATCGACGGGTACTACGACCGCGACGGTGCCTTCATCGGGCAGGTGGTGCGGGCGCACGGCCGGCTCCTCGCGCTCGCCGAGGAGATCAACGCGGCCGGACGCGGTCAGCTCAACATCCACACCTACCAGACCACCGTCCAGTACAGCGGCTCCATCCGGGATCCGGGGACGCCGGAGGCGTCCGGCTACGTCGAGTTCCACCTCTATCGCAAGTCGATCGAACGGCTCGGCATCGGGCTTGCGCAGTACGACGGCGGGGACGAGCTGAACCCGCCGATCCTGCAGCACGTGCTGCACTCGCTCTCGCTGGCCGTCGGGCACCCGGTGCCGGCCGAGCGGACGGCGCCCGCGCTCGGCCCGGGCGACGAACGGCGCGTCCTGGGCGTGGAGCACCTCCGGCCGGAGACGGGTGGGTGAGGAAGGGCTGGGGTGTGGGACGATCCGGAGTGTGCCTCTGGAGAGAATTGCCCTGATCAGCGACGCGCACGGCAACCTCACGGCCCTGGACGCGGTGCTCGACGACATCGCGTCGCGTGGGATCGACCGGATCATCAACCTCGGTGACTTCGTGGGCAAGGGGCCCCGGGGCAGCGAGGTCGTCGACCGGTGCGACAAGGTCTGTGACGTGAACATCAGGGGCAACTGGGACGACCACCTGCCCGTCTGGGACGACGAGTCCGCCGCGGAGATGATCTGGTGGCGCGACGAGCTCCGTGCGGATCAGCGCGAGTGGCTGACAGCGCTGCCGCTCAGCCACGACCTGCTGATCAGCGGGCGTCAGATCCGGCTGTTCCACGCGTCGGCGGTCAGTCCGCACGTCCGGGTGCGGGCGCGCCACACGCCGGAGGAGTTCGACGGCATGTTCGCCAACACCCCGATGACGGGCGAGGGTCCTGCGCCGTCCGTCGTGGGGTACGGCGACATCCACGACGCGTTCGTCAAGGTGGACCACGGCCGGACCCTCTTCAACGTGGGGAGCGTGGGTAACCCGCTGGACGAGCCGGTGCCGAGCTACGCGATTCTGGAGGGCGTGGTCGACGACCCCGCCCCGGCACCCTTCGGGCTCCAGCTCGTTCGTGTGCCGTACGACGTCGAGGCGGAGATCGACGCGGCCGCACGGTTGGGGATGCCCGCCCTGCGGCCCTACGCGGTCGAGCTCCGCACGGCCGTCTACCGCGGCCTGCAGCAGGCCTGATCAGGACGGGCGGGCGACGGCGACGTCGATCCAGACCTTGCCGGTGTCCTCCGGGTCGCCGACCACCCAGGGCCGCACGGAGGTCTTCGCGCCGTAGACGTCACGGGCCGCCTGGCCCACGAGCCACACGAAGGTCTCGAGCTCGTAGCGGTTCCGCCAGCGCACGGTGGTCCGGCCGTCGGCACCCGTCTTGCTCTCGAAGCCCCGGTGGCCCGAGGCGGCGACCGTCGTCGAGACGAGCGCGGTCCCGCCCGGGGCCACATGGGCGAGCACCTTGTGCACGGCCTCCTCGTCGCTCTCGGGCGGGAAGAGGTGGACGAAGGCGGTGGCGAGCACGAGGTCGAACAGCGCCCCGTCGAGCCGGGTCTCCCGGCCGTCCTCGTCGACGTACCGGCCCGCCAGGAACTCTCCGTGCAGCAGGCGGGGGCGGCGGGGCTGGGTCGGGTCGTCGCAGAGCTCCCGGGCGGCGGCGATCATCTGCGCCGAGAAGTCCACGCCGGTGACGGTGTACCCGAGTGCGGACAGCACGCGGGAGTGGGTCCCGTCGGCGCAGCCGATGTCCAGCGCCGTGGGCTGCTCGGCGCCCGTTACCCGAGGGAGCCGTTGAGTGAGCCATTTCTTGGCGTTCTCCTGGCGGGAGAGCGTTGTTGCCCGGTACGTCCCCGCGAGCGCGTCGTAAGCGTTCCGATTGATGTCAAGAATCGCCTGGAGCTGCGAGGGCGTGGTGCTGATCGCGGGAATCTCGTCGAGCACTACGGGCGGAGCGCCCATCCATCCCCCTCGTGCGCGGTGGATCGTTTCGATCCGCCAGTCGGCAGGAAAACTGGCAGGAGGTCCACCGTGGCTCACGGCGGAACGCCGCCATCGTGCCACATCCGGAGCGTCGTCGCGTCCACTCGTCGCGGTCCGCGGGGGACCAATTACCGAACAATGCGACCGGGCGGAGAAAAGAATCATCATCGAATATTGAAACTCGCACCGATTCGACTGGACTGCAGCCGCTCGAAGGCGCAAGACTTGTCGTGTGAACGAAATCACATTGGAAGCCGAAGCCAACAGGACCCGTCAGGACCTCACCACGCTCGAAGCCGCGCGGCTGCTGGGCGTGTCGAAGCTCCACGTCATCGACCTGCTCGAAGCGGGTGAGATCGACTACCACATGGTCGGTACGGACCTCCGGTTCAACGCCGCGGAGATCGCGTCCTACAAGTCGGACCGTGAGCACCGCGACGCGGAGACCCTCGTATCGGCATGACCCCCCGCGCGGCGGGCGGCGCCCTGGCGCTTCCGCTGACGCAGTGCGTGGGCCTCGCGTACCTGCGACGCCATGCACACTGACGCCTGAGCGCACGTTCGTCACCTTCAGAACGTGCGCTCTTGTCATGTCCGGCCACCGTGACCCGGACCAGGCCAGGGTCAGGCCCAGGCCACCGGGGCCAGCTCCTGCGGGCCGTCGGCGATCAGCGCTGCCACGGTCGCGGCAGGTACCGGTCGACCGCCCCACGCGTCGACGCCGACGTTGATCTGCCGCCCCCGCTGGCGCCACGTGTCGTGCACGTGCCCGTGCACCACCCAGCCGCCCCGGTCCGCGGGCCGGTGCTCGACGTACCGGTCCGCCCCGTGCGAGTCGCCCTCGTAGGGGAAGTGGGACAGCGTCACGTCCGGGACGCCGAGCGTCACCGGGTCCGGACGGTCGTGGATCTCGGCGAAACCCGCGGCCAGATAGCGCTCCCGGGCCGCCGTGCGCCGCAGGCTTCGTGCCTCAGGGTCGCCCTTGCGCAGGGAGGGGTCGCCCTCCCAGCAGCGGTCGTGATTTCCGGGGACCAGGATCTTGTGCCCCGCGAGCCGGCCGATCCACGTCAGTGACTCGTCGAGGGCGCCCAGGGCGACGTCGCCCAGCACCCAGACCGTGTCGTCCTCGGTGACCGTCTCGTTCCAGAGCTCGGCCAGGCGTGCGTTCATCGCGGGCACGCCGGCGAACGGGCGGTCGCAGAAACGGATGATGTTCAGGTGTCCGAAGTGCAGGTCGGACGTGTAGTACGTGGTCATGTCGGTACGCATTCAACCGTGTCCGGGCCGCCGGGGGAACCCGGGACCCGAGCAGCGCGGCGACCATGGGCGATGATCGGCGGATGGACCTCGCCGTCGATCTCAGCCACCGCACCGGGCGCACCGACGCCATCTACCGCGCGCTGCGCGGCGCCCTGACCACGGGCCGGGTCCCGGCGGGGGAGCGGCTGCCCTCGACGCGGGACCTCGCCCGCGACCTGGGTGTGTCCCGGGCGAGCGTGGCCACCGCGTACGAGCGGCTGGTCGCCGAGGGTTTCCTGGAGTCCCGGCCGGGCGCGGGAACCTACGCGACCGAGGCGGCGAACGACGCGCCGCCCGCGCGCCGCCGGGGTACGGGCGCGCTGCGGCCGCGCGCCGGCTGGCACTGGAGCCCCCGGCCCACCAGCGCTGACGCGGCCGCACCCGACCACGACTTCCGCGTGGGCATCCCGGACGCGAGCCTCTTCCCCTTCGACACGTGGCGCCGGCTGCTGGCCGCCGAGTCCCGGGCGGGCGGTCCGGCGGCGGGGGCATACGGCAGCCCCGCGGGCCTGCCCCGGTTCCGCGCGGCCGTCGCGCGGTACGTCTCGGGAGCCCGCGGCGTCCACGCCGGCCCGGACGACGTCATCGCCACCACGGGCGCGCAGCAGGCGCTCGACCTGGTGGCCCGGGTGCTGCTCGAACCGGGCGACGTCGTGGCCGTCGAGGACCCCGGCTATCCCGAGGCCCGCGAGCTGTTCGCGCTGCACGGCGCGCGCGTGGTTCCCGTGCCGGTGGACGCCGAGGGACTGGTCGTCGACGAGATCCCGGAGCGCGCCCGCCTGGTGTACACCACGCCCTCCCACCAGTTCCCGCTGGGGATGCCGCTGTCGCTCGCGCGGCGCCGGGCGCTGCTGGCCCATGCACGGCGCCACGGTACCGCCGTGGTCGAGGACGACTACGACAGCGAGTTCCGCCGCACCCGCCGCCCGCTGGAGCCGCTGCAGGCTCTCGACCGGGACGGCCGGGTGGTCTACGTGGGCACCTTCTCCAAGTCGCTGCTGCCCGGCCTGCGGGCCGGGTACCTCGTGGCCCCGCCGTCCCTGCGGGACGCCCTGCTCGCGGCCCGTCAGCTCACCGACGGCCACGGTGCCGTGCACGTGCAGGCCGCGCTCGCCCGCTTCCTCGACGACGGGCTGCTCGCGCGGCACGTCCGCAAGGCCTCGGCGCGGTACGCGGAGCGGCACGAGATCCTGCTGGACGCCCTCGCGGACCTGCCCGTCGCGCCGGTGCCGTCCGCCGCGGGCCTGCACGTGGCCGCCCACCTGCCGGAGGACGGCGGCGTGGACTCACGGACCCTCGTGGCCCGGGCCCGACGGCGGTCCGTCGCGCTGGAGTCCCTCGCCACCTATGCGACCGGTCCGCACCGGGACGGGATCGTGCTCGGGATCGGGAACGCCGTCACGAGCTCGATCCGGCCAGGGATCCGGGTGCTGGCGAGCCTGCTGGATCCGTGAGGCCGGGTGCACGCCGCGCCCGGCGCCGCCGCCAGGTGGTCCAGGCGAGCCCGCCCAGTGCCGCGACCACGGGGCCCGTCATGTGCGCGCCGGTCATGACGAGCAGCCCGAGCGCGGCGACCAGGGACACCGCCGCACACCACCACGCCACGCCCCAGCGGGGCAGCAGCCGTAGGGCGGCGGCCGCGCCCACCACGTAGAGCAGGGAGAACGTGGCCGTCGCCATGAGCAGGATCGCGTCGGTCGTCTGGTGCAGGGCCGCCAGCAGCGCCGTCGTACCCAGGGCGACCACCGTGATGAGGGTCAGGGAGCGGCGCGGCGTGCGGCCCGGCCGGGCCGCGAGCCAGCCGGGCAGGGCGCCGTCCCGGGCGAGCGCCGCACCCATCCGGCTGCCACCCGCGAAGTAGACGTTGATCGCGCCCACGGTCAGCAGCACCGCCACCACAGCGGTGACCGGCCGCGCCTGCTCGCCGAACCCGAGCACGAGCAGGTCCGACAGCGGTGCAGGGCCCGGCGCCGGCCCGAGCACCGCGACCGTGGCGAACGCGACGCCGAGGTACAGCACACCGACCGCCGCCACCGCGATCGCCGTGGCACGGGGGATGTCGTGCGCCGGGCGCCGGTACTCCGCGGACAGCGAGCCCAGGATCTCCCACCCTGCGAAGGCCCACACCAGCAGCGCGGCCGCCGGGCCGACGGCACCCCACCCGTGCGGCGCGAACGGCACCAGGTTGCCGGCCTGCGCGTGCGGCAGCGCCACGACGACGGCGACCGCGAGCAGCAGCGCCACCGATCCCGCGATGACGAGCTGCGCCGTGCCGGAGACCCGCAGGTCGAACCAGTTCATGACGGCGCACACCGCGATGATCGCGATCGTCGTGACCAGTGCGGTACCGGACCCGCCGCCGGTCGCGTCGGCGACGTAGGCGCCGGCGAAGCCCGCCGCGGCCGGCGCGCCCACGCCGATGGTCCCGTAGAAGGCCCAGCCGACCATGGTGGAGGCCCGCTCGCCGAACGCGAGCCGCGCGTACGTGGCCACGCCGCCGCCGTCGGGGTGGCGCGCGCCGAGGGCGGCGAACGTCGTGGCGAGCGGGACCGAGAGGAGCACGAGCGCGGCCCACGCCACGAGCGACGCGGGTCCGGCCACGCCCGCGGCGAGAGCCGGGAGCGAGATGACGCCGGTGCCAAGCATGGCACCGAGGGTGAGGGCCGCGCCCTGGGGCACGCTGAGACCGTTCTGCATGCCCCGAACCTATGCGGCAGGTGGACCGGTGAGCGGGCCGGTTCTGGTCCGGTCGTTCAGGCCGCTCGGGGCCGGCCGGGACCGGGCCGCCTCGCGCACGTGCTGGAGGCCGGCCGTCGTCGCGATGACGAACACCCGGTCGTGCGGCTGGAGGTAGCGCCCCGCGGCCGGCTCGATCAGGTGGCCGCCGCCCCCGCTGTCGAACGAGAGCGTGCGCACCGCCAGCAGTCGGCTCGCCATGCCGCGCACGCGGGGACGTCCCGGGGCGCCGGCGTCGGGCCCGGCGTCGGGCCCGGCGTCGGTCTCTGGGACGTCGAGCTCCGTGGAGTGCTTGCCGACGAGCGTGCTGTGCTCGCCGATCTCGATCTCTGCGAGGACCAGCACCCGGTCGCGGTACGGGATGGTGGCCTTGACCTCCTGACCGATCATCGCAGCGGCGAACCAGGGTGCGGCCAGGAACGACGAGCTGAGCCCCGCGGAGTCCGGCACCTCCCGGCGGATCCTGCGGGACAGGTCGCGGTCGTAGACGCGCAGCACCGTGCGCAGCGGCGGCGCGTCGGCGGTCCGCGGCACGGAGCGCGCCGCGAAGCCGATGCCGATGGTGGTCGCACCGCCGCTGGTCACCACGACGATCGCCTGCGCGGAGCCGACGTAGGCGCTGCGCAGGGTGGTCGACCGGCGGGCGTCGCCGATCACGACGGGGACGTCCCGGGCGCGGGCGACGGCGATGCCGCGCGCCGACTCGTCGACGTCGACGGCGATCACGGGCACGCCGCGCCGGTCCAGGGACCGCACGATGCGGGTGCCGAGGTCCCCCATCCCGACGACCACCACGTGGCCGGACATGGGGTGCAGCGGGGCGCCGGTGTCGAGCAGGCGCTGGGTGCGCACGACGCCGTCGACGACGACACCCGTGACCCAGGGGATCACGGCGACGCTGACGATCGTGAGCGCGACCTGCGTCGCCTTCACGACCGGGTGGGCGCCGTGGTCGGGGTCGCTGCCGGCCAGCGAGGGCAGCACCGCCTCGTACAGCGCCCCCGCCCACGAGGACCCGGTGGCGATCTTGATCGTCGTCGCCCCGGCGAGCACCACCAGCGCCAGGACGCCGGCCGCGAGCAGCAGGTTGCGGCCCGAGGTGATCGCGAGGGAGCGCACGTACTCGCCGAACCGGCGGTGGCGGTGCGGGTCCACCTCGTCCTCGTCGGGCTCCAGCTCGGCCCTGACCTCCGGCATCACGTCGTCCGGGCCGGCGTCGGCCAGGAACACCTTCGGGGTCAGCCCGGGCAGCTCGGCGGCGTTCGGCAGGGCCACCACCGCGTCGTCCTCGTCCGTGGCGAACAGGACCATCCGGGTCGGCAGCGACTCCTCCTCGTCCGACACGGTGACCAGCCGGCGGTGATCGACGGGTAGCCGGATCTGCCGCCGGAGGGCGGCGGCGACGATCTCCGGCGCCGCGAACGCCGACGACGACAGGACGGTGCAGCGGTCACGCTCCAGGTGCCGGCCGAGCGACTCGTCGAAGATCCGGACCACGACGTGCAGCGCGGGCCACTTCTCGCGCAGCAGCAGTGCCAGGGCGACGTTGCCGCCGTCGTCCTGCTCCACGAGCGCCGCGGACGCGGCGCGGTCGGCCCCCGCCGTGGCCAGGGAGTCCTCGTCGACCCGCTCCGCCTCGACGACCTCGACGGACGGCAGGTCCGCCATCTGCTGCGCGTACCGGGAGGCGCGGTCCGGCACCAGCACGGCCACCGTGCCCCGGAAGCGGGTGGACAGTGCACGGGTGAGGCGGAAGGCGAGGGGGCCGTCCCCGACGACGACGTAGTGCGCTCTCGTGCCCGACATGGCGTCCGTCATGGGCGCGAGCGTAGCGGGACCCTCCGACACCGGGCTCAGCCGGTGCCGGAGGGTCCTCGAGCGGAGGCTCAGGCGGGCACGTTGGCCACGCCGTCCGGCAGGAACCGCCGGCCGAGCACCTTCTCGCTGTAGCCGGTGCGGTCCAGGTAGGGCGTGATGCCGCCCGTGTGGAAGCCCCAGCCGGCGCCCAGGATCATGGCCAGGTCGATCTGCTGCGGGCCGGGCACGACGCCCTCGTCCAGCATCAGGCCGATCTCGGTCGTCAGCGCGGTGAGCACGGAGTCGAGCACGCCGTCCGCGTCGAGCACACCGGGCTCACCTGGCCGGGCGGCGCCGAAGTACTCCTGGATCGCCGGGTTCACCGGCTTCGGCAGGCCCTTCGCCGGGGCGTCCAGCACCACGCGCGTGCCGTCCTCCACGATCCGTGCCAGCCCCTGCGACGCCGGGATGCGGTCGCCCAGGTTCTCCCGCAGCGAGGTGAGCACGTGCTGCGCCACGGCGGGGCCGACCAGGTCGGTCAGCTCGAACGTGGGCATCGGGAAGCCGAGCGGGGCGAGCGCCCGGTCCGCGACCTCCACGGGGGTGCCGCCCTCGATCGCGTCCACGACCTGGCCCATCACGAGCAGCAGGAGGCGGTTGACGATGAAGCCGGGGCGGTCCGCCGAGCCGATGGCGGTCTTGCGCAGCTTCTTGGTGACGGCGAACGCCGTGGCGAGAGCCTCGTCGGACGTCTTGTCCGCCGTGATCACCTCGACCAGCGGCATCTGGGCCACCGGGTTGAAGAAGTGGATGCCGACCACGCGCTCCGGGTGCGCCAGGTCCGCCGCCATCTCGGTCACCGACAGGGCCGAGGTGTTCGTGGCCAGGATCGCCTCCGGGGAGATGATGCCCTCCAGCTCGGCGAACACCTTCTTCTTGAGCCCCATCACCTCGGTGACGGCCTCGATGACGAAGTCGCAGGAGGCGAACTCGCCGATGTCCGTGGTGCCGGACACCGAGGCGACGATGCGCGTGGCCGCCTCGGGCGACAGGCGCCCGCGGCCGGCGAGCTTCTCGGCGGTCTCCCGGACGAACGCCAGGCCCTTGTCCACGCGCTCCTGGTCCAGGTCGCGCATGACGACGGGGACGCCGAGACGCTGCGCGAACAGGAACGCCATCTGCGCGGCCATCAGGCCCGCGCCCACGACGCCGACCCGGGTGACCGGCCGCGCGAGCTTCGGGTCCGGTGCGCCCGCGGGCTTCTTGCCGGCGCCCACGAGGTTGAACGCGTAGATGCTGGCGCGCATCTCGTCGGTCATGATCAGGTCCGCCAGGGCCTGGTCCTCGGCCGCGAACGCCTCCTCCTTGGTGGCGTTGCGGGCCGCGGCGATCAGTCCGAGGGCACGGTGCGGCGCGGGGCGCGACGCGCCGACCACGACGTCGAGCCGCTCCTTGGCCGCCGCGACGACGGCGTCCCACACGGGCTGCGGGTCGAGCTCGCGGCGCGGCACCTCGATCTCGCCGGTGACGACCTTCGCCGCCCAGCGGATGGACTGCTCCAGGAAGTCCGCGGCGTCGAACAGCTCGTCGACCAGGCCGATCGACAGGGCCTCGGCGGGCTTGTAGGGCTTGTTCGCCGCCGGGCGGGTGAGGACGACCTCGATCGCCTTCTCGACACCGACCAGGCGGGGCACGAGGTAGGCGCCGCCCCAGCCGGGCACCAGGCCGATGCCGGTCTCGGGCAGGCCGAGCGCCGCGGCGTCGGACGCGACGGTGCGGTAGTCGCAGTTGAGCGCGACCTCGAGGCCGCCGCCCAGGGCCAGGCCGTTCACGAACGCGAAGGTCGGCACCCCGGTCTGCGCACGGAGGTCGCCGAGGATCGAGTACGCGGCGTGGCCCATGCGGCCCAGCTCGACGGCCTCGTCGTGGCCGTGCACCGACGTGATGCCCTTGAGGTCGGCACCCGCGGCGACGAAGTAGGGCTTGCCGGTCACGCCCACGGCGGCGATCTCGCCGGCCTCGGCGCGGGCCCGGACGCCCTCCAGGGCGGTCCTGAGCTCGGCGATGCCGGCCGGGCCGAGCGTGTTCGGCTTGGTGTGGTCCAGGCCGTTGTCGAGCGTGACCAGGGCGAGCACACCGGCGCCGCCGGGGAGCTGGACGTCCCGGACGAGGGAGTGGGTGACGCGCTCGGTGAAGGCGGGGTTCTCGGTCACGGTCAGTTCTCCTCGTCCGTGTGGCCGGAGTAGTCGGCGTGGTGCGGGTTCTCCCAGATGACGCTGCCGCCCTGGCCCAGGCCCACGCACATGGCGGTCAGGCCGTAGCGGACCTCGGGGTGCTGCTCGAACTGCCTGGCGAGCTGCGTCATCAGGCGCACGCCCGAGCTGGCCAGCGGGTGGCCCATGGCGATCGCGCCGCCGTAGGGGTTCACTCGCGGGTCGTCGTCGGCGATGCCGTAGTGGTCCAGGAACGAGAGCACCTGCACGGCGAAGGCCTCGTTCAGCTCGAACAGGCCGATGTCGTCGATGGTCAGGCCGGCGGCCTTGAGCGCCTTGTCCGTGGAGGGCACCGGGCCGTAGCCCATGATCTCCGGCGGCACGCCGGCGAACCCGTAGGACACCAGCCGCATCTTCGCCGGCAGGCCCAGCTCGGCCGCCGCGTCGCCCGAGGCGAGGATGGCGGCGGTGGCGCCGTCGGTCAGCGGGGACGACGTCGCGGGGGTGACGCGGCCGCCGGGGCGGAACGGCGTCTTGAGGCCCTGGATGGACTCGAACGTGGTCTCCGGGCGGGGCAGCTCGTCGGCCGTGGCCAGGCCCCAGCCGAGCTCGGACGAGCGGATCGCGACCGGGACCAGGTCGGGGTCGATGTTCCCGTTGGCCAGCGCCTTGGCGTACTTGGCCTGCGACTCGACGGCGAACCGGTCCGCGCGCTCCTTGGTGAGCTGCGGGAACTTGTCGTGCAGGTTCTCCGCGGTGACGCCCATGTTCAGCGCCTGCGGGTCCACGAGCTTCTCGGCCACGAACCGGGGGTTGACGTCGGCGTCGAAGCCCATCGGGTGGCGGCCCATGTGCTCCACGCCGCCCGCGATCACGACGTCGGCGGCGCCCATGGCGATGCCCGCGGCCGTGGTGGTGGCGGCCGTCATGGCGCCGGCGCACATGCGGTCGATGGCGTAGCCCGGAACGGACTGGGGGAGGCCGGCGAGCATGCTGACAGTCCGACCCAGCGTGAGCCCCTGGTCGCCCTGCTGCGTCGTGGCGGCGATGGCCACCTCGTCGATGCGCTCCGGCGGGAGCTCGGGGTGGCGGCGCAGCAGCTCGCGCACCACCTTCACGATCAGGTCGTCCGCACGCGTCTCGGCGTAGAGACCGTCCGGCTTGGCCTTGCCGAAGGGGGTGCGGGCGCCGTCGACGAAGACGACGTCGCGTACCGCCCGGCGGGTACGCGGTGTTTCCGGGGCTGCGGTCATCAGCTCCAACTCCTGGGGTTTTCGGGACGGCGACGTCCGGTGAGCGACGCCGCTGGATCGAGATACACGCTACCGCGAGTACCGGTAAAAAGCACGCACGATCTGAGACCCAGTTCGGGGCGGCTGAAACGGAGTCTCCGAGGAGGGTGCGGCGCCGAGCCGCGGGCTCGGTCGGTTGCACCGGGCGCCGCGCTGACTTCGGTCGCTTGTCTCGAGATCGGCCGGTTGAGTGACCGATCTCAAGGCAAGCGACCGAAGTTAGCGCGGGGCGGGGGTCATGTGACCGAAGTCGGCGCGGGGTCGGGAGCAAGTGACCGAAGTCAAGTGGGAGCAAGTCAGTCAGGCGCGCGACGGGGGCGCGTGACCGAAGTTAGGCGCGCGGGGCACGAGTGACCGCAGTCAGGCGCGCGGGGTGCGAGGGACCGACGCCAGTCGCGCGGCGGGGTGCGAGTGACCGCAGTCAGGCGCGCGGGGCGCGAGGGACCGACGCCAGTCGCACAGCGGTGTGCGAATGACCGAAGCCGCACAGCGGTGAGCGAATGACCGAAGCCAGTCGCACAGCGGTGAGCGAATGACCGAGGTCACTCGCTCACCGCCGCGCCGAGCGGTCAGCCGCGGCGGAGCTTGCGGACCACCTTCTTGGCGGTCGGCAGGGCCGTGTTCCAGGTGTTGTACCAGCGCGAGAACGCGACGTCGATCGAGCCCACCAGCTCGTCGGTGTGCTTGGCGAAGCTCTTCTTGTAGTCGCTGATGCCGTCGTTGAGCAGGCCGTTCATGTCGTACCGCACGAGACCCTGCTCCTGGGCGATCTCGATGGTGCGCCAGTAGGTGGGCGCCGTGGCGGTGGCCTTGCGGCCCGCGTCGTTGCCGCCGCCGTACAGCAGGAACGACGTGCTGGCCGAGTTGGCGCACCACGCGAAGGTCGCCGGCGCGTCGTCGATGTAGGTGGCCACCAGCACCGACCGCTCGCCGAGCTCCCGGTGGATGTCGAGGTAGTACTTGTCGTGGTGGATGGCGAACCCGGCGCGCTCGGCCGTCTCCTTGTAGACGTCGAGCACGCGCAGCACCTCCGCCTCCTCGGTCACCCGGCGGATGTCGAGGCCTGCCCGCGCGCCCTTGCGGATCTCGTACCGCGTGGACTTGCGCATGTCCGCCATCAGCTCGTCCTTGGACCGCGTGAGGTCCAGGATGAGCGTGCTCGGGATCATGATCTGGTTCGGCGCGTACCGCCGCCCGGCCAGGTCGAGCTGCGTACCCGCGGGCCAGTCCGGCTCGATCGTGATGCCCACGCCGCCCACGTTCTCCCGGGCCCACTGGACCACGGTGTTGGTCACTGCGTTGCGGGTCGCGGTGTCACCCACGCCGAACACGGCCTGCGCCGTCTCGCCGTCGTGGTGCGCCACCACGGGGCCGCGCGGCACGTACGACAGCGCGCGGAACTGGGCCGGCAGCGGGCGCACCAGAAGCTGCGCGAGACCGACCGTCGTGCCGTCCTCCGTCACGCGCAACCGGTGCGCGCGCCAGTTCCCGGCTGCCTTGACCTCACCCCAGCCCCAGAGCTGGAGCGGGTGCCCGCCCAGGGCGAGGACCTCACGGTCCCAGGTCGCAGGTTCGGTGACGACGTCGACGGCGAGCGTGATGGGCTCCGACAGGGCTGGCATGGGGACGACTCTACTGGGGTACGGGCCGGGCTCTCACACCTGGTCAGCAGCTGAGTCAGCAACCGAGTCAGCAGCCGAGCCAGCAGCCGCTGCCGGCGCCCGCCCGGCGGCCGCGTCGGCGAACGCCCGCTCCAGACCCTCGGCGAGCAGGCCGACCTGCCACTCGCGCGCCCCGCGACCGCGCAGGAACTCCGCGATCCCCGCCGCGTCGGCGCCGGCCGGCGGTGTCCAGCACAGGCGGCGCAGCGCATCGGGCTGCAGCAGGTTCTCCACCGGCACGTTGTGCTCGGCGGACAGCCCGGTCACGAGCTCGCGCGCGGACGCCAGGCGCCGGGCCGCCGCCGGGTCCCGGTCGCCCCAGGTGCGAGGCGGCGGGGGACCGTCGGACCGGGGGCCACGGACAGTGGGCAGCTCGGCGTCGGGCAGGGCCCGCGCCTCGTCGATCGCGCGCTGCCAGTAGGCCGCGCGACGCTTGGTGCCCTTGCCCCCGAACTCCTGCAGGGCCACGAGCTGACCCGCCGTGCGGGGCATGGCCTTGGCCGCCGCGACGATCGCCCGGTCCGGCAGCACCCGGCCCGGCGAGACGTCCCGTGCCCGGGCGCTCGCGTCGCGGGCCAGCCAGAGCGCCCGCACGGCGGCGACCTGCCGGGGGTTGCGCAGCACGTGCATACCGGACGTACGCCGCCACGGGTCCACGCGAGGTGCCGGCGGGGGAGCGGTCCGCACGGCCTCGAACTCCTGGGCCGCCCACTCGGCCTTGCCCGCGGCCTCCAGCCGTTCGGCGAGGCGGTCCCGGAGCTCGACCAGCACCTCGACGTCGAGCGCGGCGTACCGCAGCCAGTCCTCGGGCAGCGGGCGGGTGGACCAGTCGACTGCCGAGTGCTCCTTGGCGAGCCCGAGGCCCAGCACCTCGGCCACGACGGCGGCCAGCCCCACCCGCTCCATGCCCAGCAGTCGCGCGGCGAGCTCGGTGTCGAAGATCCGGGCGGGGCGCAGGCCGTGCGCGGCGAACCCGGGCAGGTCCTGCGAGGCGGCGTGCAGCACGAACTCGGCGTCGCCCACGGCCTCGCCCAGGGCGGAGAGGTCCGGCACGCCGACCGGGTCGATCAGTGCCGTGCCCGCGCCCGCGCGGCGGAGCTGGACCAGGTAGGTGGCCTGGCCGTACCGGTACCCGGAGGCGCGCTCGGCGTCGCCGGCCACCGGTCCGGTCCCCGCGGCGAAGGCCTCGACGACCCGCGCGAACACGGCCTCGGTCGCGACGACGTCGGGCAGCCCGTCGGCGGGCTCGGTCAGCGGGGTGACGGGTGGCGGCACGGGCGTCGATGTCTCCGCAGGGACTCCTCGCTCCGTGGTGGTCATGGGCCTACCGTATGGCGTTGCCTGGAAGGGCCGGTAAAACGCCTGGTGAGAGCCGCGACGCCGTCCGGCAGCGGGGGCACTCCCGCCGCCATGGCGAGCAGGGCCGCCCACGCACGCAGGTGCGTGCCGAGCCCGGTGTCGACCGGTGTCCACGACGCGCGGATCTCCAGGTCCACCGCGTCCGGCGTCCCGTCGAGCGCGCCGTAGCTCTGGGACAGCACCCGGGTGACGGTGCCGCCCTCGGCGACGGTTCCCGTGCCGGGCTCCAGGCCCGCGGCCTGGAGGCACTCGCCCACCCAGGACCAGGCGACGTCGGCCAGCAGCGGGTCGGCCGCCATCTCCGGCTCCAGGGTGGCGCGCACCATGGTCACCACGCGGAAGGTGCCGTGCCAGGCCTCCTGGCCCGCCGGGTCGTGCAGCACCACGAAGCGGCCGGTGGCCAGGGGCTCGTCGTCGTGGTCGTGGTCGTCCGCCCCGGCCGGGCCGGCCGGCGGGCCAGGCAGCACGTCGCCCGCCAGGGCCACGCTGAACGGCGCCACCCGGCGTGGTGCCGGGATCTCCGTGAGGCGCACCTCGGTACGCAGCGCCTGACGCCGCAGGTCGGCGAGGGCTGCTGCGAAGTCGACGGGAACGCCGGTGGGCGGGCCGCTGGTCACCACTTCACCGTACGTCCACCTGACGTCCACCGGGTGGAGGCGCGCGGCTGTCTCCGGATCGTGACCTGCGTCGCCGTCCGTTCCCGGGCACTACTAGGCTGACGGAGGGGCACGGCGCGCCGCGCGTGGGCCGGCCCGGTTCCCACTGGAGAAGGAGCAAGAACGTGTCAGGCACAGCACAGATCGGCGTCACCGGGCTGGCGGTGATGGGGCGCAACCTCGCGCGGAACTTCGCACGGCACGGCTACACGGTGGCGGTCCACAACCGCTCCTACGCCAAGACCGAGTCGCTGGTGGCGGAGCACGGCGACGAGGGCACCTTCGTGCCCAGCGAGTCGATGGCCGACTTCGTCGCGTCGCTCGAGCGGCCGCGCAAGGTGGTCATCATGGTCAAGGCGGGCGGTCCGACGGACGCCGTCATCGACGAGCTCGTGCCCCTGCTGGAGGAGGGCGACATCGTCGTCGACGCCGGCAACGCGCACTTCCCGGACACGATCCGGCGCGAGGCGGCGCTCAAGGAGCACGGTCTGCACTTCGTGGGCACCGGTGTGTCCGGCGGCGAGGAGGGCGCGCTGAACGGCCCGTCCATCATGCCGGGCGGTACGCGCGAGGCGTACGAGTCCCTGGGCCCGATCCTGGAGGACATCTCCGCGAAGGTGGACGGCGTGCCCTGCGCCACCTACGTGGGCTCCGACGGCGCCGGGCACTTCGTCAAGATGGTGCACAACGGCATCGAGTACGCCGACATGCAGCTCATCGCCGAGGCGTACGACCTGCTGCGCCAGGGCCTGGGTGCCTCGGCCGCGGAGATCGGCGAGATCTTCGCGCAGTGGAACACGGGTGACCTCGAGTCGTTCCTCATCGAGATCACGGCGGACGTCCTCAAGCACACCGACGCGGACACCGGCAAGGCCTTCGTGGACATCATCCTCGACCAGGCCGAGCAGAAGGGCACCGGCCGCTGGACCGTGCAGAACGGTCTCGACCTCGGCGTGCCGATCACGGGGATCGCGGAGGCGACGTTCGCCCGCGCCCTGTCCGGCTCGGTGCCGCAGCGCGAGGCGGCGCGTGCCGCCCTGCCCGCGCACGCGCAGGCGTGGGAGGTCAAGGACCGCGACGCGTTCATCGAGGACGTGCGCCAGGCCCTGTACGCCTCCAAGGTGGTCGCCTACTCGCAGGGCTTCGACCAGATCGCCGCGGCCGCCGCGGAGTACGGCTGGGACATCGACCGGGGCGCCATGGCCCGGATCTGGCGCGGCGGCTGCATCATCCGCGCCCGGTTCCTGAACCGCATCACCGAGGCGTACGAGCGGGACGCGGACCTGCCGCTGCTGCTCGCCGACCCGTACTTCACCGACGCCGTCGCGAGCGGCCTGCCGGCCTGGCGTCGCGTCGTCGCCGGTGCGGCACAGAACGGCGTGCCCACGCCCGCGTTCTCCTCGTCCCTGGCGTACTACGACGGCGTCCGCGCCGAGCGGCTGCCGGCCGCCCTGGTGCAGGCGCAGCGCGACTTCTTCGGGGCGCACACCTACAAGCGCGTCGACCGCGAGGGCACGTTCCACACCGAGTGGTCCGGCGACCGCACGGAGGCCGAGGCGTGAGGGGTCTCCCCGCGGAGCAGGGGCCGGTAGGCGGCGGGGAGCAGCCCGCGCCGGAGATGCTGGTGGTGGGTGTCGGCGGCGACGTCGGGATGTACGCCCTGGTGCGTGCGTTCCACGAGCAGTACCGCACCCGCGCCATCGTGCTGTCCAAGGTGGCCACGCGCGCCATGCAGGACTCGGCGATCGCCGAGAACGTGGTGGTGCCGGGCCTGGACGAGGTGGACGTGTTCCTGTCCACCCTGGAGGGCGTGGCGCAGCAGCACCGGGACAAGACGCTGGTGCTGCTGACGAACGCCGACTGGCACGTGCGGACCGTCATCCTGAACCGGGAGCGGCTGGAGGCGGCGGGCTACGTGCTGCCGTACCCGTCGCTCCCGGTCCTGGAGCAGGTGAGCAGCAAGGAGGGCTTCGCCGAGGTCTGCGACCAGCTCGGCATCCCGACGCCGCGCACCGTCGCCGTCGACGTCGCCAAGCTGGTGGCCGAGGGCGGCCGCGCCGCCGTGCCCGCACTGGAGGTGGACCTCCAGTACCCGGTGGTCGGCAAGCCGTCCAACAGCGCCGAGTGGTACTACGTGGACTTCCCCGGCAAGGCGAAGATCCACCACATCGACTCCCGCGAGGAGCTCGACGTGATCCTGGGCCACCTGGCGGACGCGAGCTTCCCGGGCACGTTCCTGGTGCAGGAGTTCATCCCGGGCGACGAGACGCAGATGCGGTCCCTGACCGCCTACCGCGACACGTCGGGCGCGGTGACGATGCTCGCCACGGGCCGGGTGCTCCTGGAGGAGCACACGCCGGGCACGCTCGGCATCCCGGCGGCGATCCTCGTGGAGCCGTACGACGACGCCATGGACGCCGCCACGCGCTTCCTCGACGCGACCGGCTACGTGGGCTTCGCGAACTTCGACTACAAGCTGGACCCGCGCACAGGGCAGCACGTGTACTTCGAGGTGAACCCGCGCATCGGCCGGAACAACTACTACGTGACGGCCGGCGGGGCCAACGTGGCCCGCGTGCTCGTGGAGGACTGGGTGCTGCACCGCCCCATCCGCGCGGTGCGTGCCGTGCGCGAGGTGCTGTACACGGTGGTGCCGTTCGGGCTGCTGTCGAAGTACGTGCTGGACCCGGAGCTCAAGGCCCGGCTCAAGGCGCTCAAGGCGAGCGGCGACGTGGTCAACCCGCTGAAGTACGACGGCGACTCCGGCCTCAAGCGCCGGCTTATCGTCGAGGCGATCACGCAGAACTACCGCCGCAAGTACGCGCAGTACTACCCGGAGCCGACGTCCACGGGGTACTGACCCACCTGCCCGTTGCCGACGCCCAGGTCATCCCGGTGACCTGGGCGTCGGCACGTCCGGGGCGTTTTCATCCATGGGGAGTTCTGCCCTTTTTCACACTTGTGCGCCGCGTGCGGCATCGGGACACTATGTGCGCACTTGCCGGAGATTTCCGGCACAAAACGTGAGAGAGGCTTCTTCCTGATGTCGTTCATCGAGTCCATCCGGACCGTGCTGTCGAAGTACGCGACGTTCGGCGGCCGTGCCCGCCGGTCCGAGTTCTGGTGGTACTACCTGGCCTACGGGATCCTGATGGCCGTGCTCTACTTCGCGCTGATCGTCCCGGGCCTCACCGAGTACACGACGGCCACCATGGAGTACGCCATGGCTGGTGACCCGTCCGCCGCGGTGCCGACCATGCCCGGCTCCCTCGCGACCGGCTACCTCGTCGTGTCGCTCGTCGCGCTCGGCCTGCTCCTGCCGACGCTCGCCGTGGTCGTCCGCCGCCTGCACGACACCGGCAAGTCCGGTGCCCTCGCGTTCCTGCTGCTGATCCCGGTCGTCAACGTGATCCTGCTCATCGTCTGGGGCGCGTCCGCCGGCACCCCGGGCCCGAACCAGTTCGGCCCCGACCCCAAGGCCGTGGAGCAGGTCCCGGCCGCCTGAGGCCCGCCCATGAGCATCATCGACTCCGTCCGGACCTGCCTGCGCCGGTACGCCGTGTTCAGCGGCCGGGCCCGGGCCTCGGAGTACTGGTTCTTCTACCTCGCGCTGGCGATCGTGAACGCCGTGATCTTCGTGGCGCTCCTGATTCCCGCCCTGGTCACGATGGACCCGGTCACGCAGGAGCCGGGAGTGCTCGGGTCGATCGGCTCGACGCTCCTGGGTCTCGTCGTGCTGGGCACGTTCGTGCCGCTGCTGGCCGCGGGCGTGCGTCGTCTGCACGACACGGGCAGGTCCGGCTGGTTCTACCTGCTGTGCCTGGTCCCGTTCGTGGGCGGCATCGTGATCATCGTGCTGCTCGCCCTGCCGGGCGAGCCCGGGCCCAACCGGTTCGGGCCCGACCCGCGGTCCGTGCCGCAGCAGGTCGCGGCCTGACCTAGTCTGGGCCGCATGAGCCTCGCCCGCCCCGTCCTCGTCGTCGGGGCGGGCGGTTTCGTCGGCAGCCGGGTCGCACGCGGCCTGGCTGCCGACGGCCGTCCGGTCCTCGCGGCGTCCCGCCACCCGCTGCCCGACGGCGCCTCGCGCGCCGGTCTCGTCGCCGTCCGCTACGACACCGCCGCCGACCTGCCCGCCGCCGTCCGCGCCGCCTGCGCGGACGCCGGGACCCCGCTGCCCGGAGCCGTCGTGGCGTCGATCGGCGGCTGGCACAAGGGCGCGGCCCTGCTGGACACCGACCCGGACGACTGGTCCGCGACGCTGGCCTCCCACCTCACCGCGCACCTCGACGTCGCCCGCGCGCTCGTGCCCCTCCTGGAGCCCGGTGACCCCTACGTGGTGCTCAACGGCGCCGCGGCCCGCGAGGCCATGGCCGGCTCCGGCGCCATCAGCGTGACCGGCGCCGGGCTGGCGATGCTGGTCCAGGTGCTGCGTCTGGAGGCCGCGCAGACGCCGGCGCCGCGCTTCCACGAGCTCGTCGTCGACCACGCCGTCGCGGGCGACGACCGCAACGAGGACCCGGCCCAGACCCGCACCCCGGCCCAGGTGGTGCGCGCCCTCGGCGAGGTGCTGGACGACCCGGGCGCGCCCGCCGTCGTGCACGTGTGACGTTGCTCTCGTGGCAGGTCACCGGCGGTGCGCCGCCGGTAACCTACTGATTCGTGACAGCCGCTCCCACCACCGAGACCCACCCTCTCGCCACCGCCCTGACCGCGGTCAGGCCGCAGGTCCCCGTCGACCGGCTCGTCACCGATCTTGTCCCGCCACGCCACTTCGCCCGGGCCCGCTTCGCCACCTACCGCGCCAACCCGGCGCACCCCAGCCAGGGCCGCGCCCTGGCCCGGCTCCAGGAGATCGCCGAGCAGGTCGCGGCCCCGCGGCGCGGCCTCTTCGCGCGGCGCAAGGCCGCCCCGGCGGTCTACCTCGACGGCGGCTTCGGCGTGGGCAAGACCCACCTGCTCACCTCCCTCGCGCACGCCGTCGGCGAGGTGCTCGGCACCGACGCCGTCGCCTACGGCACCTTCGTGGAGTACACCAACCTGGTGGGCGCGCTCGGCTTCCGGCCCACGGTCGAGGCGCTCGGCGCCAAGAAGCTCGTCTGCATCGACGAGTTCGAGCTCGACGACGCCGGCGACACCACCCTCATGTCGCGCCTGATGCGTGAGCTCGCCGACCGGGGTGTGGCCCTGGCCGCGACGTCGAACACGCTGCCCGGCGCGCTGGGCGAGGGGCGGTTCGCCGCCCAGGACTTCCAGCGCGAGATCAAGGCGCTGTCCGACCGGTTCGAGACCCTCCGCGTGGACGGCGAGGACTACCGCCACCGCGACGTCGTCACCGACACCGAGCCGCTGACCGAGGCCGAGGTCACCGCCGCGGCGGCGGCCCGCCCCGGCACCACCCTCGACACGTTCGACGACCTGCTGGCCCACCTCGCCACCGTGCACCCCAGCCGCTACGGCGCGCTGCTCGACGGCGTCACCGCCGTCGCGCTGACGGGTGTGCACCCCGTGACGGCGCAGGCCGTGGCGCTGCGCCTGGTGGTGCTGGTGGACCGCCTCTACGACCGCGACGTGCCGGTGCTGCTGGGCGGCGACGGCGACACCCGGACCCTGTTCACGCCGGAGATGCTCGCGAGCGGCTACCGCAAGAAGTACTACCGCGCCCTGTCCCGCCTGGGCGCGCTCGCGGAAGAGGGCCGCGCCCTGGTCTGACCGGGTCCGTCAGGTGGCGGCGAGGCGGGCCTTCTCCGCCTCCACGTCGAAGTCCGCGGGTGGCCAGGACAGGTCCAGGGAACGCAGCGCCGTGCCCAGGAGCTCCGTGACCGCCAGCCGGGCGTACCACTTGCGGTCCGCGGGGACGGCGTACCACGGCGCCACGTCGGTAGAGGTGCGGTCCAGGAGCTCCTGATAGGCGGCCAGGTACTCGGGGAGCTTGAGGCGCACGTCGATGTCGCTCGGGTTGTACTTCCAGTGCTTGTCCGGCCGGTCCAGCCGCTCGGCCAGCCGCGCCTTCTGCTCGTCGGGCGACACGAACAGCGCCACCTTCACGATCAGCGTGCCCGACGCGGCCACCTCCGCCTCGAACTCGTTGAGCTCGCGGAAGTGCCTGCGCCAGGTCCGTACCGGCTCCAGGCGGTCCACCCGGACCACCAGGACCTGCTCGTGGTGGGACCGGTCGAAGACCCCGAGGTAGCCCGGCCGGGGCAGCGCGTTGCGCACGCGCCACAGGTACCCGTGCTCCTTCTCCTCGGCGGTGGGAACGCCGAAGCCGCGGTGCATCACGCCCTGCGGGTCCACCATGCCCACCACGTGCCGCACGATGCCGCCCTTGCCCGACGTGTCCAGCCCCTGCAGCACGAGCAGCACCGACCGGTCGCCACCCGTGCGGCCGTGCGCGAACAGGCGCTCCTGGAGGTCGGCGAGCTCGGGGGCGCGGGCGGCCATGAGCGCCTCGCCGTCCTGCTTCCGGCCCGCCCAGCCGGGTGTCGACGCCGGGTCCAGGGCGCTCAGGTCGGTGCCGCGCGTCCAGCGCAGCGCCTCCGTGGCCGGGGTGGTCCAGAAGGAGCCGGGCGTCCGCGGCGTCGTCGCCTGCGCGGCCTCGGCCGTCAGCGCCTTGTTCTTCGGGGCCTTCGTCTTCGGGGACTTCGTCTTCGAGCCCTTGGCCTTCGGAGCCTTCGCCATCGGTGCCTCCTCGCCCCCGTCCCGCGGCTGCGGGGCGGGCCGGTCCCGGGTGCGGCCGGTGCGACCGTCCCGGGACCAGGCTCCCAGGTCAGCTCTCGGCGCGCAGCACGGCCGTCATCCGCGGGGGCACGGTGAGGGTGTCGCCCACGAGGCGCGTGGCGCCCGGCTCCCAGGCCGCCGCCAGCCGGAACGCCCCGGGCAGCGGCGCCCGGACCGCGCCGTCGGCGGGCCGCAGCAGGCTGCCCAGGCGCAGCGCGGCGAGGCCGTGGCCGGTGTTGAGCACGAACGCGAGGCTGCCGCGCAGCACCGCGATCACGGACCGGTCGGCGGTGGAGCGGATCTCCAGCGGCAGGTCCAGCTCGTCGGTCACGGCGTGCCGGATCTCGATCAGCTCGCGTGCCCACCGCACCAGCCGCCGCTCGTTCTCGTTGCGGGGCACCACCGGCGCGTGCACGGTGTCCAGCACGAGGGGGTTGCCCGCGAGGATCACCGTGGCCAGCACGCTCGCGCGGATGTCCACGTCGTCCACGGCCAGCAGGGCCGTGGCCGGGCTCTCCTCGCCGGTCCACGGGACGGTGAGCTGCGTCGCGGGCAGCCGCGTGATGTCCTCGACCACGCTCGCGCCGGCCCGGACGCGGCTGCGGCGCCCGCCGTTCTGCCGGGTCGCGCGGCGTACCGACGGGTGCACCAGGTCGGCGAGCATCTGCAGCGCCTGGATGTCCTCGTCCTTGCCCGGGCCGGACAGGATGCGCAGCAGGATCGAGGTGAGCCGGTCGCTGCGGCCGGGGCCGTCCACGAGCAGGCTGAACCGGCGGTCGAGCTGTTCGCCCAGCCCCACCACGTAGTCCGCCAGCTCACCCAGGAACGGGTTGGGGGAGCGGTCCACGAGCGCGTCGACGTCCAGCACCAGGCCGTCCACGTGGTACTCGCGCAGCCAGTGCCGCGCGTCGTCGACCAGGAAGTCGCGCGGGCCGCGGCTGCCGCTGCCGTCGAGGTTGATACGGTCGCCCACGTAGTCCGTGCGGACGGTCGGGGCCGACGGCACCTTGCCGGCCCGGGTGCCGATGCTCGGCACCTGCCCGGTGCGGAGCTGGATGGGTCCGGTGCGGGGCCGGTCCAGCGGCACCTGTCCCGTCCGGGGGCGCATCGCCTGCAGGGCGTGGTCGCCGGCGTCGCCCAGGTCCGAGCGCGGCGGCCGCGGGCGGCCGCCGCCCATCAGATAGGGGCCGTACGCCTCCAGGCCGAGCTCCTCGGCCACGGCCCAGCGGTACGGGATGTCGAGCACGACGGCCAGACCCGCGGCGTGCGCGGCGTCGACGAACCGCTGCAGCGCCCGCGGGCCGCCGTAGGGCTCGTGCACCGAGTAGAGGCGCACACCGCGCGACGGGCCGCGGGCCGGGTCGAACGCCGCGACGGGCGCGAGCTCGATGCCGTGCACGCCCAGCTCCGCGACCGTCGGCAGCAGCGCCGCGGCGGCGTCGAGGGTGCCCTCGGGCGTGAACGTCTCGACGTCCACGTGCATGAGCACGCTGGTGGACAGGTCGGGCGGGGACCACGTGCCGTCGGTCCACTCGAAGGCGGGGTCGAAGACCCTCGTGGGCCCGTGGATGCCCTGCGGCAGCCACACGCTGCGCGGGTCGGGCAGCAGCGGCCCGCCGTCCACGGAGTAGCCGTAGTCGGTGCCGTGCCCGAGCACGCTGTCGGCGCCCCAGTACCCCGGCTCGCCGGCACCCACGAGGCGCAGCGGCATGTGCTCCGGTTCCTCGTAGGGGTCGTACGGCACCAGCACCTCGATGATGCGGGCGCGCGGCGCCCACACCACCGGTCTGGGCCCGGGAACAGGCATGTCAGGCCCAGGTCGGGGCGGTGGTGTGGTTCCCCCGGTTCCACTCCTCGGTCCGGTCACGGCCGACAGCCTAGCCCGCTGTCCGGGATGGGCGAGTCAGTACCACCACGCTGTGGGCCGTCACGGACAGACCCGTGCCGGCCTCCAGCACCGTGCCGGGCTCCGCGCTGCCGTCCGTGTCCAGCACCACGGTCCACTCCGGGCCGTACGCGACAGGCGGCAGGGTGAAGTCCAGGGCGCCCGAGTGGGCGTTGAGCAGGAGCAGGAACGAGTCGTCGACCACCGCCTCGCCCCGGGACCCGGTCTCCGTGATCGCGTCACCGTTGAGGAACACGGTCACCGTGCGGGCGTAGGACTGGTGCCAGTCCGTGTCGTCCATGCGGGCGCCGGTCAGGTCGAGCCACTCGATGTCGGCCGGGCCCTGCGCGGCCGCCCCGGCCACCTGTCCGTCGAAGAACCGCCGGCGGTGCAGGATCGGGTGGTCGCGGCGCAGCCGGACCGCGTGCCGGGCGAACTCCAGCAGCGCCCTGCGCTCGTCGTCGAGCTCCCAGTCCATCCAGGTGAGCTCGTTGTCCTGGCAGTAGGCGTTGTTGTTGCCGTCCTGCGTACGTGCCAGCTCGTCGCCGTGGGCGATCATCGGCACGCCCTGGCTGAGCATGAGCGTCACCAGGAGGTTGCGGCGCTGGCGGGCGCGCAGCTCGCGGACCTCCGGGTCGTCCGTGGGGCCTTCGACGCCGCAGTTCCAGGACCGGTTGTGGTTCTCGCCGTCCTGGTTGTCCTCGCCGTTGGCCTCGTTGTGCTTGCGCTCGTAGGAGGTGAGGTCGGCGAGCGTGAAGCCGTCGTGCGCCGTGACGAAGTTGATGGACGCGCTGGGCATGCGGCCGCTGTGCTCGTACAGGTCGCTGGACCCGGTCAGCCGGGAGGCGAACTCCGGCAGCGTGGCGGGCTCGCCGCGCCAGAAGTCGCGCACCGTGTCCCGGTACCGGCCGTTCCACTCGGTCCACAGCGGCGGGAACCCGCCCACCTGGTAGCCGCCGTCGCCCAGGTCCCACGGTTCGGCGATGAGCTTGACCTGGGAGATCACCGGGTCCTGGTGCACGATGTCGAAGAACGCGCTCAGCCGGTCCACCTCGTGGAACTGCCGGGCCAGCGTGGCCGCCAGGTCGAAGCGGAAGCCGTCGACGTGCATCTCCTCGACCCAGTAGCGCAGCGAGTCCATGATGAGCTGCAGCACGGCGGGGGAGCGCATGAGCAGCGAGTTGCCGGTGCCGGTGGTGTCGAAGTAGTGCGCGTCGTCGCCGTCGACCAGCCGGTAGTAGGCGGCGTTGTCGATGCCCCGGAAGCCCAGGGTGGGGCCCAGGTGGTTGCCCTCGGCGGTGTGGTTGTAGACCACGTCGAGCAGCACCTCGATGCCCGCCTCGTGCATCGCCTTGACCATGGCCTTGAACTCCATGACCTGCTGGCCGCGGCTGCCGTAGCCGGCGTACCCGTTGTGCGGCGCGAAGAACCCGATGGTGTTGTAGCCCCAGTAGTTGGTCAGGCCCTTGGCCGCCAGCGACGGGTCGGTGACGAACTGGTGCACGGGCATGAGCTCGACGGCGGTGACCCCGAGCTTCGTCAGGTGCTCGATCACGGCGGGGTGGGCCAGCCCGGCGTAGGTGCCGCGCAGCTCGTCCGGCACGTCGGGGTGGCGCATCGTGAGGCCCTTGACGTGCGCCTCGTAGATCACCGTCTCGTGGTACGGCGTGGCCGGCGGCCGGTCGTGCCCCCAGTCGAAGAACGGGTTGACCACCACGGAGACCATGGTGTGGCCCAGGGAGTCGGCGCCGTCCGGCGTCGTGCCCGTGGTGGCCTGCTCCACGTCGTCGAACGGGTAGGAGAACAGGGACGGGTCGCTGTCGAGGTCGCCGTCCACGGCCTTGGCGTACGGGTCCAGCAGGAGCTTGGCCGGGTTGCACCGGTGGCCCGACGCCGGGTCGTACGGCCCGTGCACGCGGTACCCGTACCGCGTCCCGGGGCCGACGCCGGGCAGGTAGACGTGCCACACGTGCGCGTCCGTCTCGGTGACCTCGACGCGGGTCTCGGTGTCGTCGTCCGCCAGCAGGCAGAGCTCGACGCGTTGTGCCACCGACGTGAAGAGCGCGAAGTTGGTCCCCGTGCCGTCGAACGTGGCGCCGAGGGGGTAGGGGCGCCCTGGCCAGGTCTGCATCGGACGATCATGACACCACCCGTCGCCGGACGGGGGGAGATGTCGTGGTAGGCGTGCCGTGCTCGTGGAGGCTTGGCGGGGATTCGAAATACTGTGCCAAGCGGATGCGAACAGGCCCCGGTTCCTGCGAGGATGGGGCCATGATCACGGGGGAACCCCAGTCCGCCGCCGAGCCCGTCGAGTCAGCTCCGACCGACCTCATCGACGAGTCCAACGCCTCCTACGCCCACATCGCGCCGCCGGCGGTCCGCCGCGTCGCGACCCGCCGCGGCCTGCTCGGGGGCGGTGACGTCTCCAAGGCGCCCCGCAACCTCGCCGGCTGCGAGCTCGACCCGATCTCAGGAGCCTCCAGCGGCGTCTCCTGGGACGACCCGGAAGAGCTCTGACCGAACGCCTGGCGGCTCAGCGCGGACGCCGCGCCGGGTCGACGGGGATGAGCCGCGGCATGCCCGCGGGCGCCACCTCGCTCAGCGCCAGGTAGCGCGCCTCGGCGCGGTGCAGCCGGATGTGCTCGTCGAGCGACCACTGCGGCCCGTTGGTGAGCGTCATGCCGCAGGAGCAGTCGATCTCCTCCCGGTCGCCCGGCAGGTTCCGCACGAGCCCCACGGTGACGTGCGCGGCGCGGGCATCGGCCTTGGCGCGGTGCATGGCGGCACTCACGGGCGCGTGTTCGGTCACGGCCCCACCCTACGTGCACTTAACGCACGGAACCGTGGGTGTGGTCGAGGGCCTGGAGCACGTCGTCCAGCAGGTCCGTCACGTCCTCCAGACCCACCGACAGGCGCACGATCGACGGCGAGACCTCCGCCTCCGTGCCGCGCACCGACGCGTGGGTCATCGCGCTCGGGTAGTTGACCAGCGACTCCACCCCGCCGAGCGACTCGGCCAGCAGGAACACCTGCGTCGACTCCGCGAACGTGCGGGCTGCCGCCTCGCCGCCCGCGAGCTCCAGCGAGATCATGCCGCCGAACCGCGACATCTGGTGGGCGGCGACCTTGTGGCCCGGGTGGTCCGGCAGGCCCGGGTACAGCACACGCGCGACGGCGGGGTGGTGCACCAGCCGCTCGGCGAGCGTCTGGGCGGTCTCGGAGTGGCGCTGCATGCGCACGGACAGCGTCTTGATGCCGCGGGTGGTCAGGAACGCGTCGAACGGGCTGGACACCGCGCCCGCGGCGAACTGCACGTAGCGCACCTGCTCCGCGAGCTCGTCGGCCCCGTCCTTGACGACGACGGCGCCGCCCACCACGTCGGAGTGCCCGCCGAGGTACTTGGTCGTGGAGTGCACCACGACGTCGGCGCCCAGGTCGAGCGGGCGCTGCAGCGCGGGGGAGGCGAACGTGTTGTCGACCACCAGCAGCAGGCCGTTCTCCTGCGCCAGCCCGGCGAGCGCGGGGATGTCGCTGATCTTCATCAGCGGGTTCGACGGCGTCTCGACCCACAGCACCTTGGACTCCGGCCGGATCGCGGCGCGCACGGCGTCGAGGTCGGCGGTGTCCACGGTCGTGTGCGCCACGCCCGCCCTGCCGTGCACGGTACGGATCAGGCGGTGCGTGCCGCCGTAGACGTCGTTCGGCACCAGCACGTGGTCGCCGGGTGCGAC
Source organism: Promicromonospora sp. NPDC052451 (assembly GCF_044547525.1). NCBI lineage: Bacteria > Bacillati > Actinomycetota > Actinomycetes > Micrococcales > Promicromonosporaceae > Promicromonospora > Promicromonospora sp. NPDC052451. The sequence goes on along the minus strand of NZ_JBIUAP010000004.1, from coordinate 172,723 downwards.
GACGGCGCGCAGCAGAGCGTCCTCGGCGGCCAGGCCGGACGCGAACGAGATGCCGTGCGCACCGCCCTCGATCGCCGCGAGCTGCTCCTCCAGCGCGGTGCGGGTGGGGTTGCCGCCACGCGAGTACTCGTAGCCGCCGCGCAGGTTGCCGATGCCGTCCTGCGCGTAGGTGGAGGTGACGTGGATGGCGGGGATCGCGTCGCCCGTGGACGGGTCGGAGTGCTGTCCCGCGTGGATCGCGAGGGTGTCGAACCGGCTGGGCCTGGCGTCGTTCATGGTGGTCTCTCTTCGAGGTCGTGGTCGTGCGGTGGGGCGGCCGTCAGACCGCGAGGTAGTCGAGCAGGTCGGAGCGGGAGACGACGCCGAGGGCCTTGCCCCCGTCGGTCACCAGCAGCGCCGTCTCGTCGGCGAGCGCGGCACGCAGCGTGCCGACGGGCTCGTTGACGCCGATGAGCTGCAGGGGGCGGCCGATCAGCCCGCCCACCTCGTCCGACAGGTTCGCCTTGCCGGCGAACACCCCGTCGAGCAGCTCGTCCTCGTGCACGGCGCCGGCGATCTCGCCGAGCACCACGGGTGGTTCCGCGGTCAGCACGAGCAGCTGCGAGACGCCGGACCGGGTCATCCGGTCGATCGCGTCGCGCACCGTGTCGGTCTGGTGCACGTAGAGCAGGGGCGGGGTGCGGTCGGCCTTGGCGGCCAGCACGTCCGCGACGGTGTGGTCCTCGATGGCGGGCGCGAACCCGTAGGACCGCATCCAGGTGTCGTTGAAGATCTTGCCGAGGTAGCCGCGGCCGCCGTCGGGCAGCAGGACCACCACGACGTCGTCCTCGGTCAGGTCGCGCGCCGCCTTGAGGGCCGCGACCACGGCCATGCCGCTGGAGCCGCCCACGAGGATGCCCTCCTCGCGGGCGAGCCGGCGGGTCATGGCGAACGACTCGGCGTCGGTCACCGCGATGATCTCGTGCGGCACGCTCGGGTCGTAGGCGGACGGCCAGAAGTCCTCGCCCACGCCCTCGACCAGGTAGGGGCGGCCGGTGCCGCCGGAGTAGACGGACCCCTCGGGGTCGGCGCCGATGATGCGCACCTTCTCGCCCGAGACCTCGCGCAGGTAGCGGCCGGTGCCGGTGATGGTGCCACCGGTGCCGACGCCCGCCACGAAGTGGGTCACGCGCCCGTCGGTGTCGCGCCAGATCTCGGGGCCGGTGGTCTCGTAGTGCGACCGGGGACCGTTCGGGTTGGAGTACTGGTCGGGCTTGAAGGCGCCGGGGATCTCGCGCACCAGCCGGTCGCTCACCGAGTAGTAGGACTCGGGGCTGTCGGGCGCGACCGCGGTCGGCGTGACCACGACCTCCGCGCCGTACGCCGTCAGGACGTTGCGCTTGTCCTCGCCCACCTTGTCCGGCAGCACGAAGACGCAGCGGTAGCCGCGCTGCTGGGCCACCAGGGCGAGACCGACGCCGGTGTTGCCCGAGGTGGGCTCCACGATGGTGCCGCCGGGCTTCAGCTTCCCCTCGCGTTCGGCGGCGTCGATGATGCGGCCCGCGATGCGGTCCTTGGAGGACCCGCCGGGGTTGAGGTACTCGAGCTTGACCAGCACCGTGGCACTGGTGACGCCCTCGGTCACGTGGCTGAGCCGGACCAGGGGGGTGTTGCCGACGAGGTCAACGACAGAATTGACGTACTGCACCTGTTTCTCTTCCTGTTCTGCACGCGCGACGGCGCGCGCGGGGGACTGACGGACCGGGGTGGGTGGTCAGTGACAGCGACAGGAGAGGGGTGCGAGCACGTCGCAACTGTAGCGGCGCGGACCGCTCAGTGCGAGTGCGCGATGCCCAGCTCGTGCATCCGCTCGTGCTCCTCACGCTCCTTGATGCGCTGCGCGATGCGCGCCTGGACCTCCGTGCGGCGCAGCGGCGGCACGGTCTTGGGCGGCTGACGGCGTTCCGGCAGCTCGTCGAGCAGGCGCGTCACGATGTCCGCGATCTCGGCCGTGGCCCGCTCCACCGGGTCGCGGGTGGCGTCGCTCACCTTGGTGACGCCCGTGACCTTGCGCACGAACTGCAGGGCGGCGGCGGTGATCTCCTCGTCGGTGGCGGCCGGTTCCAGGCCGCGCAGCGTGGTGATGTTTCGGCACATGCTGACGACGGTACGCCGGACGGCGGCCGCGGGGGAGGGGCCGGCCGTCGGGCCACGCTCGACCAGGGTTGACCTGCGGTTGGTTAAGTGATTTAGTCACTTGCCATGACTCAAGGTAGAGCCTCCTTCTCCGAGCAGCTCGCGGACGACATCGTGCAGCTCATCCGCTCCGAGAGCCTCGGACCCGGCGACGTGCTGGAGTCCTCCCGCGAGCTGGCCAAGCGGTTCGCCGTCACGACCCCCACGGTCCGGGAGGCCCTGCGCCGGCTGGAGGCCACCGGCGTGGTCGAGCTGCGGCACGGCTCCGGCACGTACATCGGCCCCGGGATCGAGCGGTCGGTGCTGGCCAACCCGCACCGGCCGCACATCACCCGGGCGTCGGTGATCGAGCTGGTCGAGGCCCGCCTGGTCATCGAGCCCGGTGTCGCGGCCCTGGCGGCGAGCGCCCGCGACGCCGCCGCGCTGCAGCGGCTGGAGGCGGCGACGGCCACGGCGCTGCAGCCGCCGGTGCACGGGTACCGGCCGGCGCTGAACTTCCACGTGGAGCTGGCGGCGGCGTCGGGCAACGGGCTGCTGCGCGAGACCGTGGAGGCGCTGCTGCACGTGCGCGCCACGGAGCAGACCGAGATCCGGTTCCGGTACGACGACCGGCAGCGGGACCAGGCCGAGCACCTGGAGATCCTCTCGGCGGTGCGGGACGGTGACGGTCCGGCGGCCGAGCGGCTGGTCCGGGCGCACCTGACCACGATCCGGGAGTCCCTGGAGGCCGCGGACTTCGATGAGCCCGGGGCGACGTCGTGACCGCGCCGGACGTGCTGGCCGAGATGACCACCCGGGAGGCCGCCGACGCCGCCGCCCGGGGCACGATCGTGCTGATCCCGGCGGGTGCGCTGGAGCAGCACGGGCCGGGCATGGCCCTCGGGACCGACCTGGTGCGTGCGGAGGGGGTGGTGGCGCAGGTCGCCGCCAACCTGTCCGGCCGGGTGGTGGTGGGCCCGTCGATCCCCGTGGGGGTCTCGCCGCACCACATGGCGTTCCCGGGCACGGTCACGCTGACCACGACGACGTTCGCCGCCGTGGTGCGCGAGTACGTGACGAGCCTGCACCGGCACGGCTGGACCCGGTTCCTGGTGGTCACCGGGCACGGCGGCAACAACGCGACCCTGACCACGGTGGCGCAGGACCTGCTGGTGTCCCTCCCGGGGGTGCAGCTCGCCTGGTCGCCGCTGACGTCGCTCGCCGGCGACGCCGTGGCCGCCATGGCCCCGAGCGCGGTGCACGGCCACTCCGGCGAGGCCGAGACCGCGCAGATGCTGCACCTCGCACCGCACCTGGTGCACACCGACCGTCTCGAGCCGGGTACCACGACCCCGGACCAGCTCGACGACGTCTCCCGGACGGCGCGCCACCACGCGCAGCCCGCCCTGACCCTGCCGTACGACCGCCTCAGCCCGAACGGCGTGCTCGGCGACCCTCGCCGGGCCACGGCGGAGGACGGCGCCGCGATCGTCACGGCGATGGTCGCCCGCATCACGACCTTCCTGGAGGAGTGGCTGGCCGCCTAGCGCCCACCCTGCTCCGACCCCCACGACGCACCTGGCCGCCAGGTGCCGGCTCCGCCCTGCCCGCAGACCGCGGGCGGGCCCGCAGAAAGGACTCGCATGTCAACGACGACAGCACCACACCGACACCACGCACGGCTCAGGCGCCCCGCACGCCTCGGCGCGGCGCTCCTGGCCGCCGTGGCGCTCGCGGCCTCCGGTCTGGCCGGCGCGACCACGGCAGCCGGCGCGACCACGGCAGCCGCCGGGCCCGCCCCGGCCGGGGTCGTGCGGTCCGCCGGGTGCGGCGCGGACCCCGGCCAGGCGCCGGGCACCAGCGTGCTGCGCACCCTGGTCAGCGGCGGGCGGGAGCGCACCGTCCAGCTCCACCTGCCGGACGGCTACCGCAGCGACCGGGCCTGGCCCGTCGTGCTCGTGTTCCACGGGCGGGGCAACACGGGCGCCGGGACCGAGGCGTTCTCGGGTCTGGACGCCCTGCCGGCGATCGTCGCGTACGGCAACGGCGTGGTCGGCACCGGCGACGGCGACCGCCAGGCCTGGGAGGGCGCGCCCTACTCGGCGCCCGGCGTCGACGACGTCGCCTACACGAACGACCTGCTCGACACCCTGGAGTCCGGCCTGTGCGTGGACACCCGGCGCGTGTACGCGACCGGCAAGTCCAACGGCGCGGGGTTCACGGGCATCCTGGCGTGCGAGCTGTCGCACCGGATCACCGCGATCGCGCCGGTGGCGGCCGCGCTGTACGGCACGGGCCACCCCACCTGCGCGCCGGAGCGACCGGTCCCGGTCATCGACTTCCACGGCACCGACGACGCCACCATCCCGTACGACGGCGACGCCGGGCGCGGCTTGCCCGCGATCCCGGTCTGGGTGGACGGCTGGGCGGCGCGCAACGGCTGCGACCCGCGGCCCGACGTCGAGGAGACGGCATCCGACGTGACCACCACCCGCTGGACCGGCTGCCGTGCGGGTGCCGAGGTGACGCACGTGGCGGTGCTGGGCGGCGGCCACACGTGGCCCGGGGAGGACAGCTACTCCGGCGGCGGGTACGCCACGCACAGCATCGAGGCCCACGAGGTGATGTGGGAGTTCCTGCGGGACGAGCGGCTGCCGCTGCGGTCCGCCGGAGCCACGGGGGTGGCGTCATGACCGCCACGTCCACGTCGCCCAGCGGGCAGGACCGCCTGCCCGCCGTCCTGCGGGTGCTCGCCGTCGTCGAACGGCTCGGCAACGCGCTGCCGCACCCGTTCTGGCTGTTCTGGATCCTCGCGGCGATCCTCGGCGTGACCAGCGCCGGGCTGGCGGCGGCGGGCGTGTCGGTGGTCTCGCCGGCCGACGGCGAGACCGTCGTGGTGCAGAACCTGCTCAGCGGTGCGGGTCTGGCGATGGCCGTGTCCACGGCGGTGGACAACTTCGCGACGTTCGGGCCGATGGGCACCATCGTGGCCGTGATCATGGGCGTCGCCATCGCGGAGCGCACCGGGTTCCTGGCGGCGGCCATGAAGGTCTCCGTGTCCCGCGTGCCCGTGTCCTGGGTGGTGTTCGCCGTCGCGTTCGCCGGCACCGTCTCCCACGTCGCGAGCGCCGCCGCGTACATCATCCTGGTGCCGCTCGGCGGGCTCGCGTTCCGGGCCGTCGGCAAGTCGCCGATCCTCGGCGTCGTCGTGGCCTACACGTCCATCGCGTCCGGCTACGACGCGAGCCCGGTGCCGACGCCGAACGACGCGATCTTCGCCGGCATCACCACGGAGGCCGCGCGGATCATCGACCCCGCGGCGTACGTCTCCCCGGTGAGCAACTGGTTCTTCAACATCGGGTCCTCGCTGCTGCTGGCGATCGTGATCACGCTGGTCACCAACCTGGTTCTCGCCAAGCGCCCGGACCTGGACGCCGACCCCGACGCCGACCTGGACGACGTCGAGGGGCTGGAGCTGTCGGCCCGCGACCGGTCCGCGCTGCGCGCGGCGCTGCTGTCCGGGCTGGGCGCGGTCCTGGTGGTCGCCGCGGTGGTGCTGCCGCCGGCGTCGCCGCTGCGGGGTGAGGGCGGGAGCCTGACCGAGTCGCCGTTCCTGGACGGCATCGCGGCGATCGTGGCCGTGTTGTTCGCGCTGGTCGGCATCGTGTACGGGTGGCGGTCCGGGGCGATCACGACGGCCGGGGACGTGCCGCGGCTGATGGCCGAGGGCGTGCGGCAGATGGCGCCGGTGCTGGTGCTGTTCTTCGCCATCGCCCAGTTCCTCGCGTACTTCGACTGGACGCACATCGGCGACGTCATCGCGGTGAACTCCGCCGAGGCGCTGGAGACCAGCGGGGTGCCGATCTGGGTGGTGTTCCTGGCGATCCTCGCGCTGCTGTCCGTGGTCAACGTGCTGGTCACCAGCGGGTCGGCGATGTGGGCCATCGCGGCGCCGATCGTGGTGCCGATGCTCATGCTGCTGGACGTGCCCGCCGAGACCACGCAGGCGCTCTTCCGCATCGCCGACTCCGGATCCACGGCGATCACGCCGATGAGCCCGTACTTCGTCATGGCGCTGGGGTTCCTGCAGCGGTACCGCAAGGACGCCGGCATCGGCACCCTGGCCTCGTACACGCTGCCGCTGGCCGTGTGCATGACGCTCGCCTGGACGCTGCTGTTCTTCGCCTGGTGGGGACTCGGCATCCCGCTCGGGCCGGGTGCGCCCGTGCGGTGACCGGGCCCGGCTCGTGGCCCCGTCGCGCGCGGCGGCGGGGCCACGGCGAGGATGAGCGGTGATGAACGCGATCCTGCTGCTGCCCCTGGGCCTGGTCCTGCTCAACGTCTTCGCACTGGCCCTGGTGTTCCTGCGGGCACCGCTGTTCCGGCTGCCGGTGTACTGGCCGATGGTGCTCAACGTGGGGCTGTCCGTCGCGCCCGCCGTGGTGCTCGGCATCGGGCTGGCCCTGATGCTCGCGGTCATGGCCTTCGTGCCGAGCCAGGCGCTCCTGCTCACGGTGATCGCCGTGGTGCTCGTGGTGTGGGTGCTGCTGCTGCCCAACGCGGCCTACCTGGTGACCGAGCTGAACTTCTCCCACCGGCGGCCCACCGACGACCCGGCGCCGCTGTGGTACGACATCGTGATGGTGCTCGCCCTGGCCCTGTCCGGGGTGCTGAACACGCTGTCGAACGTGCTGCTGGTGCAGCTCGCCTACATCATGATCGTGCGGCCCAACGACGACGACCCCTACCGGCACCCCGACTCCTGGCTGCTGGTCGGGGTCACGCTCGTGCTGGTGAGCGTGGGGATCTACCTCGGGCGCTACGTGCGGTTCAACACCTGGGACCTGCTGCACCCGGCCTCGTTCGCCCGCAAGCTCGCCGGGCACCTGAGGGTGCCGGCGAACCTGCGGGCGCTCGGGGGGTTCGTCGTCGTGCACGCGCTGTTCCTCGGGGTGCTGTACCTGCTGATCGTCGCCCCCGTGATGGTGCTCGTGGCCGCCGTGAGCCGGTGAGCCCGAGGCGTCCGGCCCGTCGTCAGTCCGGCAGGCCGGCGACCGCGAAGTACGTGGTGCAGGCGCCGCCCTCGGACTCGTAGCCGGTCGCCAGCTCCAGCACCTCGTCACGCTCGGGCAGCGGCAGCAGGCTGGAGCTGTAGTTGGGGCAGTAGTTGTTCCACGGGTCGAGGATCGCGACCGGCGCGGCGGCCGTCGTCCACGGTGACTCGGGCGCGGCCTCGTTCGTCATGATCGTGGAACCGTTGCCGGGCAGCACCGCGCCGCCCGCCCCGTAGAGCATCTGGCCGACGGCGAGCAGCCGCCCGTCGGGCGTGCCGTCGTCGTACCAGCTCACGGTCGGGGCGTGCCGGAAGTGGGTGCCGTCGGCGGTGGCCACCCGGTGGCCGAGCTGGGCCGGGTCGCCCCAGCTCGTGCCGTCCGGGGAGCGCCGTACGTAGTGGCGGCAGTCCTGCCCCGGGCCGCAGATCTCGTAGCTCATGAGGTACGTGCCGTTCGGCAGGGTGCGCACGACCGGCATCCCGGGCCGCAGCGCGGGGTCGGCGGCGGCCACCACGTTCTCCAGCGGCCCCCAGGTGCGCCCGTCGGCCGAGATGGTCTGCACGAGCGTCTGGCTGTGCGTGGGCTGCTGGTTCTCGTCGGAGACGTACAGCACCAGGTCGCCGTCCGGGGTCACGGCGAACTCCGGCTCCCACAGGCCCTTCGTCCCTGCGGCCGTCGCGGCCGTCGAGACGTGCTCCCAGGTGCGGCCCTGGTCGCGGCTGGCCCAGACCGGCAGCGTCATGCGGCGGGTGGCCTCGTCCTGCTGCTGGCCCACGGACGCCGACCACAGCAGCGTGCCCGCCGGGAGGTCGCCCACCTGGCGCGGCAGCTCGAACAGGGTCGAGCAGCACAGGCCCTGCGCCGCGCCGGGGTCGGAGACGGTGCCGACCCGGTCGAAGGTGCGGCCGTCGTCGGTGCTGGCGAAGATCGCGCCGTGGCCCACGTCGCCCTCGAACGTGACCACGCTCGCGATGATCGTGCCGTCGGCCGCGCCCGAGTGCTCCAGCCGGATCGCGCGCGGGTAGAGGGCCGCCCCGTCCATCAGCCGGGTGCCGTTCACCGCCCCGCCGGGTGGTGGCGCGGCGGTCCCTGTGGCCGTGGCCGGGACGACCGCGGCGGTCAGGGTGAGCGCGGCGAGCGCCAGGACGGTGAGCGCGGGCCGGAGGAAACGTCGTACGACCATGGGTGGTACCTCTCTGATCGGCACTGATCTGATCGACACTGATCTCGGCGGCCACGGTAGTGACGGACCCGCGCTTGAGTCAACGTTGCACCACCCCTGGCGGGATCACGCCCGGACCCGGGTGCGGTACCGCAGCGGGGACACACCCACCTCCCGCTTGAACGCGGTGCTGAACGCGCTCTCCGACGCGTAGCCGAGCTCGGCAGCCAGTGCGCCGACGCGGACGTCCTGGTGCCGCAGGGCGCGCCGGGCGAGCAGCATGCGCCACCGGTTCAGGTACGCGACGGGCGGGATCCCCGCCACGGCGCGGAACCGCTGCGCGAACGACGTCCGCGACATCGCGGCGGCGCGGGACAGCTCCGTCAGGCCCCACGCCCGGGCCGGGTCGGCGTGCATGAGGCCGACGGCGGGGCGCAGCCGGTCGTCCGCCAGCAGCCGCAGCCAGCCCGCGGGCGGTCCGGCCGGGTCACCCGCGGCCTCGTCCGCCGTCTGCTCGATGTAGGCCCGCAGCACCTCCAGCAGCAGGAGCTGCCCGTGCTGCCGGACGGCGAAGGCCGTGCCGACCCGGTCCCCGGTCACCTCGACGTACAGCCGGTGCAGGGTGCCGCGCAGGTTGGTCGCGGCCACACCGGACCCGCGCACGTGGGCCAGCGGCGGGAGCGCCTGGCTCAGCAGCGCGTGCCCGGCGGGGTCGAGGTCGACATGGCCGCCGATGACGACGTCGCGCGCGGCGCCCGCGGACCCCGGCGGCGGGAGGGTGGCGAAGTCGGCGTCCGGCACGACCTCGCGGGGCGGCCCGTCACCCGTGCCGCCCTCGGCCCGCAGCCACGTCCGCCCGTTCAGGACGGCGACGTCGCCGGGCCCCAGCGCGACGGGTCCGGCGCCGTCGGTGCTCAGGCGGGCGCGACCGCTGACCACCGCGAAGAACTTGATGCCCTCGATCTCGGCGCGCGAGACCCACGGCCCGTGCACGGCGAACCCGCCCGACACGACGCCGCGCACCTCGACGAGGTCGAACACGGCGGAGAGCTGGTCCTCGATCACCTCCGTACTCTCGCGCAAGAAATACGCACTGACAAGTATTCAGAGTCCGCCTGCGCGCAGGCAGGGTGGTGACCATGCAGACAACACACCAGCAGCACCCCCTCGGCACCGGCTTCACCCCGGCCTCCACGGCCGACGACGTGCTGGCCGGGATCGACCTGACCGGCACGAACGTCGTCGTCACCGGCGGGCACAACGGCATCGGACGCGAGACCACCCGGGCGCTCGCCGCCGCCGGGGCCTCCGTCACCGTCGCGGCGCGCAACCCCGAGCGGGCCGCCGAGCAGCTCGCCGGCATCCCGCGCGTCGACACCGGGAGGCTGGACCTCATGGACCCGGCGTCGGTCGACGCGTTCGCCGCCTGGTACCTGGGCTCCGGCCGGCCGCTGCACGTGCTGATCAACAACGCGGGCATCATGGCGGGGCCGCTGGTGCGCGACGCACGCGGCTACGAGTCCCAGTTCGCGACGAACCACCTGGGGCACTTCCAGCTCACCCTCGGCCTGCTGCCCGCGCTGCGCGCCGCGCACGGCGCCCGGGTGGTCAACCTGACCTCGGGCGGGCACCGCTTGTCCGGCATCCGGTGGGACGACCCGCACTTCACGGCGGGCTACGACGAGATGGGCATGCTCGCCTACGGCCAGTCCAAGACCGCGAACGTGCTCTTCGCGGTCGAGCTCGACCGGCGCTGGGCCGCCGACGGGATCCGCGGGTACGCGGTGCACCCCGGCATCGTCATGACCACCAACCTGGGCCCGTGGCTCGCCGAGGGCGAGCAGCGCACCCCGTGGCTGGACCACGACGCCCGGCGGGCCATGGGGCTGGTCGACGAGGCAGGCGAACCCGTCGTCGACCCGGACAACGAGAAGAAGACGGTCCAGCAGGGGGCGAGCACGAGCGTGTTCGCGGCCACGAGCCCGCTGCTGGCCGGGATCGGCGGCGTCTACCTCAAGGACAACGACGTCTCGCCCCTGGACCCCGAGCCCCAGGACATCGACTTCGCCACGGAGCAGAACCCGCCCGCCACGGTGGTGCCGCACGCGATCGACCCGGGGTCGGCGCGGCGGCTGTGGACCCTCAGCGAGGAGCTGCTGGGCCGGTAGCCGGCGCCCCGCCTAGGATCGCTCGCGTGAGTGCTGTCCCGCGCAAGAACCACCAGATCGCGGTGCTCGTGCTGGAGGGCGCCAAGCCGCTCGACGTCGGCATCCCCGCGCAGGTGTTCTCCAACCGGCCGAGCATGCCCTACGAGGTGCGCGTGTGCGGGGCGGCGCCGGGCCTGGTGACCGGCGGCGACGGCCTCTCGTACCACGTCGCCGAGGGGCTGGCCGCGCTGGAGCGCGCCGACACCGTCTTCGTCCCCGGGTACCGCACGCCCGCGGACGCCGACCCGCCGGCCGTGGTCGTCGACGCGCTCCGCGCCGCGCACGCGCGCGGGGCGCGGCTGGCGGCGATCTCGACCGGCGCGTTCGCGCTCGCGGCGACCGGGCTGCTGGACGGCCGGCGTGCCACCACCCACTGGCACTACACCCGGGCGCTGCGCGAGCGGTACCCGCGCGTGCAGGTCGACGAGAACGTGCTGTTCGTGGACGAGGGCGGCGTGCTGACCTCGGCGGGTGCCGCCTCGGGGATCGACCTGTGCCTGCACCTGGTGCGGCGTGACCACGGCGTGGGGCTGTCCAACCACGTGGCCCGGCGGCTGGTGGCAGCGCCGTACCGCAGCGGGGGACAGGCGCAGTACGTGCCCCGCAGCGTGCCCGAACCGCTCGGCGACCTGTTCGCCGAGACGCGCGCGTGGGCGCTGGAGCACCTGGCCGAACCGCTGACGCTGGAGACGCTCGCCGCCAACGCCCGGGTCTCGGCGCGCACGTTCTCGCGGCGGTTCGTCCAGGACACCGGCTACACGCCGATGCAGTGGGTGCTGCGGGCGCGCGTGGACCTGGCCCGGGAGCTGCTGGAACGCAGCGACCTGGGCGTGGAGCAGATCGCGCACCGGGTGGGGCTCGGCACCGCGGCGAACCTGCGCCTGCACTTCCACCGGATCCTGGGCACATCGCCCACGGAGTACCGGCACACCTTCTCGGCGTGAGCGGCCGGCACGGGGGGTGGCGGGATCCTTGCGGGTGGTGGCGAAGTGTCTGGCGGGATCCTTGCGCACCGGGGCGATCGAGCCGCTTTCGGGCCGCCCGCGCGCGACGGAGCATGGGTGCGACGAAAGGAAACGACACCCATGACCCGCATCGCCATCAACGGCTTCGGTCGCATCGGCCGCAACTCCCTGCGCGCCCTGCTGGAGCGTGACAGCACGCTCGAGGTGGTCGCCGTCAACGACCTCACCGCCCCCGACGCCCTCGCGCACCTGCTCAAGTACGACAGCTCGCTCGGCCGGCTCGGCCGTCCCGTCGAGGTCGACGGCGACGAGCTCGTCGTCGACGGCCGCCGCATCACGGTGCTCGCCGAGCGCGAGCCGGGCAAGCTGCCGTGGGCGGAGCTCGGCGTCGACATCGTGCTGGAGTCCACCGGCCGGTTCACCGCCGCCGACGCCGCCCGTGCCCACCTCGACGCCGGGGCCCGGAAGGTGCTGGTCAGCGCCCCGTCGGCCGGCGCCGACGTCACGCTCGCCTACGGTGTGAACACCGACGCCTACGACCCGGCAGCGCACACGATCGTGTCGAACGCGTCGTGCACCACCAACGCCCTGGCGCCGCTCGCCTCCGTGCTGGACGACCTGGCGGGCATCGAGCACGGCTTCATGACCACCGTGCACGCCTACACCCAGGAGCAGAACCTCCAGGACGGGCCGCACCGCGACTGGCGTCGTGCCCGCGCCGCCGCCGTCAACATCGCGCCCACCACCACCGGCGCGGCCAAGGCGATCGGGCTGGTGCTCCCGGGCCTGGACGGCAAGCTGTCGGGCGACTCGATCCGCGTGCCCGTGCCGGTCGGCTCTCTCGTGGAGCTGAACACCACGGTCGCCCGCGAGGTCACCCGCGACGAGGTGCTCGCCGCGTACCGCGCCGCCGCCGACGGTCCGCTGGCCGGCATCCTCGACTACTCCGACGAGCCGCTGGTCTCCAGCGACATCACGGGCGAGGCGGCGTCGGCCATCTTCGACGCGGCCCTGGTCCGGGTCGAGGGCCGGCACGTCAAGGTCGTGGCCTGGTACGACAACGAGTGGGGCTTCTCGAACCGCGTGATCGACACGCTGGAGCTCCTGGCCCGCGGCTGACGCCTACCGGTCACGGGGGCGGACGGCGGTCCCGGTCTGCTCGACCCACCGCCGCTGCCCCCGGGTCTCCACCGCGCGCCGGCGGTAGTGGGCGCGGACCCACGCCACCGCGTCGGTCGGCGCCACGCCGCTCAGGGTCGCCAGGACCGCGAGCGCCGTGCCCGTCCGGCCGACACCTCCGCCGCAGGCGATCTCGACGCGCTCGGTCGCGGCCCTGGTGTGGGCCTCGCGCAGGGCGGCGAGGGCGTCGTCGGTCGAGTCCGGGAGGCGGAAGTCCCGCCAGCGGACCCAGCGGTACTCCCAGCCCTCGACCCGGGGGTCCTTGCCGCGCAGGTAGACGGCGAAGTCCGGGGCGGGCACGTCCCCGCGTGGCAGGCGCAGCCCGGTGCCCCGGACCCGTCGCCCGTCGGGCAGCTCGACGACGCCGTCGGTCAGGTTCCAGCGGCGGAGCTCCTGCTGCTCGCCGGCTGTGCTGTCCATGGGCTCAGGCTAGTGGGTGAGGTCTTCGGGCGAGGTCGGTCCGTTGCCTTGAGAACGGTCCTTCGGGGGACCGATCTCGAGGCAACGGGCCGACGTCGGCGCGAGAGGTGTCAGAAGGTCCAGCGCTGCGCCTCCGCGCCCGAGCAGGTGCGGATCTCCAGGCGCTGGCCGTCGTGCTGCGGGGTGCCGCCGACGGTGGTCAGGCACTTGCCCGACTGCGGGTTGACGAGCGCGCGGGTGGCGGACTGGTATGTCCAGCTCTGCGCCCTCGTGCCGTTGCACGTCCAGAGCTGCACGACGGTGCCGTCGGCCGTGCCGCCGCCCGACACGTCCGCGCACCGGCCGAGTGCGCCGAGCGTGGAGCCCGACCGGGTCCAGGTCTGGGCGGCGTTGCCGCTGCAGTTCACGATCTGCAGCGGGTTGCCGTCGAACGAGTCGGCCCAGGGCACGTCGACGCACATGCCGTTGGCGGCGCGCACCGGCCCCGTGCCCGACGGCAGCGGCGAGGTGCCGCCGTCGCCCCCGCCGCCGTCCGATCCGTCGATCGGGCTGGCCGTGCCGGAGAACGGGTCGAGCTGGATGTAGGCCGCGGTCGGGTTGCCGTCGTGGACCAGCGACTCCTGCGCCAGCACGTCGTCGAACGCGAACCCGTAGGCCTTGCCGTTGGCCATCTGCTGGTGGATGAACTTGGAGTAGTAGTCGGTGACCGACGCCTCGTAGAAACCCGACGTGCTGGTGCCCGGCTGCGTGGTGCGGGTCAGCAGCGTGGAGCGGTGGAAGCCCGCGCACAGGGTGCGGGCGATGGCACCGATGTCGTTGTTGGGGGCCGCCAGGTCGTTGTAGCAGCCGAAGATCGAGTCGCTCGACGGCTTGCGGAACTCGGTCACGTACGCGCCCGAGGCGTTGGTGAAGCGCATGACGCCGTTCACCACCCGGCCGGTGAACACCGTGGCGGGGTCGTAGGAGTAGGGCGCCACGGTGAGGTTCTCGTTCGTGTACTTGGCCCACACCTGGTCCACGTACGACGACAGGACGTTGGGGTCGAGCTGCCCCGTGCCGATGGCGTGGCTGGGTGCCAGGACCCGCAGGAGCGACCCGTCCGGTGCGCGCTGCTCGAGGTTGTTCCAGCCTGGCGTGGCCTCCAGCGCGTTGACCACGTTCTGGTAGCCGTCGGGCTTGAGCATGCCGGTGCTGAGCACCGTGCCGTCGGCCTTGCGCAGGCCGGTCTGGTAGGGCGCGGAGAGGAAGTCGACCTGGGTGCTGTTGATCCACAGGCCGCCGTCGTTGAGCGTGAACTCGGTCCAGGAGAACAGCTTGTTCCGGTTGGGGTCGCTCGGGTTCTGCACGGCGGGCTGCACCAGGCGGCCGTCGTTGACCACCTTGAAGGACAGCTTGCTGCCGTAGGAGAAGTACACGCGCCCCGACATCTTCGGGAGCTGGATGGTCTTCGACTGGCCGTTCGCCGGACCGGCGATCGAGGCGTCGGGGGCGTCCACGGGCGTACCGCCGACGGTGGGCCAGGCGTGGAACGTGCCGGACGCGTCGGCCCAGCCCAGCCGGCCGGTGCCCGGGTCGCCCAGCACGTACACGAAGACCTGGTCACCGCGCCCGGAGTCGTTGGTGATGGTCAGCGGGATCGTGGCCGGTACGGCCGAGGCGGCCTGCGGCTGGGCGACAACGAGGGCGCTCGCGGTGACGGCGAGCACGCCGAGTGCCGCGACGGTGTTCAGCAGTGCGCGGAGCCTGGGCCTTCCGGTGCGGGGTCGTGCCTGGGACCTTGCCTCGGTACGTGACATGGAGATCTCCTCGCGTTCCGTCGAGTACGTCGTCGTACTTACTGGGATGTCAGCAGAACGGATATTAGTGAGGAATCCTGACAAGGTCACCGATCTGCCGTCGAATTCACCCGGTGCTCTCGTTGCGCGTCCTGTTCACCGCGGTGTCGGGGCACGGTCACCCGGCCGTCTCCTAGCGCCACTAGAACGGCAGCATGAACCCGGGACCTGAGCTGAACCGTCGCACCCTCCTCGGCGCCACCGGCCTGGCGGCCGCCGGGCTCCTGCTGCCGTCCGCGCCGGCGTTCGCCCGGTCAGGACGTCCGGTGCTCACGCACGGCGTGCAGCTCGGCGACCCGCGCGCCGACGGCGCCGTCGTGTGGACGCGCGCCGACCGGCCCGCACGGATGTTCGTCGAGATCTCCCGCGACCCGGACTTCCGGCGCGTGGTCCGCGTGCGCGGACCGCTGCTGACGCCCGAGACGGACGGCACCGGCGAGGTACGCCTGACCGGCCTGCCCGGCGGGCAGGAGGTGCACTACCGCGTCGTGGCGCAGGACCTGGACGGCCGGGCCGACAGCCAGGCGCTGACCGGCCGGTTCCGCACCGTGCCCCGGGACCGCAGCGACGTGCGGTTCGTCTGGTCGGGCGACGTCGTCGGGCAGGGCTGGGGCATCAACCCGGACATCGGCGGCATGACCATCTACGACGCGATGGCCGCCCGCACCCCCGACTTCTTCCTGCACAGCGGCGACACCGTCTACGCCGACGGCCCCCTCCAGGAGACTGTGACGCTGCCCGACGGCCGCGTCTGGCGCAACGTCGTCACGCCGGAGAAGTCCAAGGTCGCCGAGACGCTGGCCGAGTACCGCGGCCAGTTCGCCTACAACCTGCTGGACGAGAACGTCCGCCGCTTCGCCGCGCAGGTGCCCCAGCTCGTGCAGTGGGACGACCACGAGGTCACGAACAACTGGTACCCGGGCGAGGTGCTCCAGGACGACCGCTACACGGAGCGGCGCGTCGACGTGCTGGCCGCGCGCGGGTTCCGCGCCTTCCACGAGTGGCAGCCGGTGCGCCGGCAGGACGCCGTCGACGGCCGCGTCTACCGCAAGGTGTCCCACGGCCCCCTGCTCGACGTCTTCGTGCTCGACATGCGCAGCTACCGCGACCCGAACTCCACGGGGACGACGCCGGAGCGCATCCTCGGCGCCCGCCAGGCCCGCTGGCTCGTCGAGGAGCTCGACCGCTCCCGCGCCACGTGGAAGGTCATCGCCTCGGACATGCCCATCGGCATCGTGGTGCCCGACGGCGACAGGATCGAGGCCGTCGCCAACGGGCTGCCGGGCGTGCCGAACGGCCGGGAGGCGGAGCTCGCGTGGGTGCTGCAGGAGATCAAGCGCCGCCGCGTGCGCAACACCGTCTGGCTCACCGCCGACGTGCACTACTCCGCCGCGATCCACTACTCGCCCCAGTGGGCCGCGTTCGAGGGGTTCGACCCGTTCTGGGAGTTCGTGTCGGGGCCGCTGCACGCCGGCGCATTCGGGCCGAACACGCTGGATCCCACGTTCGGCCCCCGGCAGGCGTTCGTCAGCGCGCCGCCGCGCGCCAACACCTCACCGCTGGAGGGCTTCCAGCACTTCGGCGAGGTGAACATCGAGGGGGACACCGGCCGGCTCCGCGTCGACCTGCGGGACCAGGCGGGGCGCTCGCTGTGGACGACGACGCTGGACCCGGCGCGGGGGAGCGGGCGGGGCGAGGGCTGACGACGGCCGGCTCGTTCCCCGGCGCGCGGTGCCTCAGCAGGCCTCGAGGACGAAGAAGATGAAGGACACGAAGGCGGTCCGCTCCCCGCTCGCGATGCGTGGCGTGAGGAGCTCGGCCGGTGTGTCCGGGGCCGGCGGCGGCTCGGCGACGGTCGCGATGCGGAACCCGGCGGCCGAGAACTCGTCAGTCATCGAGTGCAGCGGGCGGTGCCAGTACGTCAGGGTCCCGGGTTGACCCGCGAACTCGTACTCCTCGGAGAACTCCCGGACGGCGAAGTAGTCCTCCTCCGGCGCGAAGAAGGGACGCACGAGCGGGTGGTTGACCGAGAGAATGAGGCGCCCGCCGGGCTTGAGCACCCGGTGCAGCTCCGTCAGCGGCCCGTGCCAGTCCTCGAAGTAGTGCAGCACCAGGGACGAGACCACGTCGTCGAAGGTGCCGTCCGCGTAGGGCAGGGGCTGCGTGAGGTCCGCGACGGTCAGCGGCACGTCGTCGCCGAGCCGGCGGCGGGCGAGCTCGATCATCGCGGGGCTGCCGTCGAGGCCGGACATCTCGGCGCCGCGGTCGCGCAGCGCGGCCGACAGCGGCCCGGACCCGCAGCCGGCGTCGAGGACCTTGCGGCCGCGCACGTCGCCCGCCAGGCGGACCATGGCCGGCCGTTCGTACCAGGCGTTGAGCAGGCTGCCGGAGTTCTCGGCGTCGTAGCTCGCGGCGAACTCGTCGTAGTGGTCGGCCTTCATCGGAACCCTCTGCTCGATGGTCGGTGGCTGCGGCTGACGCTAGCGGGCCGCGTCGTCATGAAGGCCTTGTGACGGGTGTCTCTCCGAAGTAAGCCAGGTTCCTCCCGGTGGTGTTCACCGTGGTGGGGGCCGGTTCGGGTCTGACCTGGTCGGTGGAGTGGGCCGCGAGGGGCTGGCGGCTGTCGGGTTCCGAGGGTGCGTCGACCGGTTTCTGCTGGTGGCAGAGCGGGTCGGTTCAACGAGCAGTGCGAACATGTGTGCGATAGGTTGGTGGTATGACGCGATCGGGTGAGGTGCGGGGACTGGCGGGCGAGGGGCCTGTCGGGTCGGTGCTGCCCGGTGGTGTGCTGCCCGGTGGTGCGGGGATGTCCGGAGGGCGGGTGGCTGGTGGTGTCGGTGCTGTGGCTGATGTTCGGGCTGTGCGGGAGGCGCTGGCGGGATTGATTCTGCCGGGTGCCTCTGACACGTCCGGGTCGGGCCTGGTCTCGCGGGAGGTCCAGGGCGAGTGGGTGGATCTGCTGGGTGAGTTGGAGGCGGTGAAGGCTGCGGTGACCGCGACGCAGGCCCGCCTGGTGGTCGCCCTGGACGAGGCCACCAGGGCTGAGGAGGCCCGGCAGGGTGTTCGGGTGGAGCGTCGGGGTCGTGGTGTGTCGTGCCAGGTGGGTGCCGCGCTACGGGTGTCCCCGCACGCGGGGTCCGGGTTCGTGTCCACGTCCCGGGTGTGGGTCACGCAGATGCCCCACACGTTCGCGGCGTTGCAGACGGGGATCCTCTCGCAGTGGCGGGCCACCCTGTTGGTGCGGGAGACGTCGCACCTGTCGGTGGAGCACCGTGCTCTGATCGACGAGCAGGTCTGCGGCCCCGCACACCTGGATGCTTTGGTACGGATGGGGACGCGGCGGTTGGTGGCCCGGATCAAGGAGCTCGCCGCGAGCCTGGATGTGCACGCGTGCGTGAACCGCAACGCTCGTGCGGTATCGCAGCGGCGGGTCTCGATCCGCCCGGCCCCGGACCTGATGGTCTACCTGACCGCTCTGGTGCCGATGGGGCAGGGTGTGCAGGCCTACGCCCACCTCAAGCACCACGCCGAGGCCACGAAGACGGGTGGGGACGAGAGGGGGACCGGTCAGATCATGGCCGACACTCTGATCGAGCGGGTCACCGGGCGTGAACCCGGTCAGGCCGCGGACGTGCCGGTGACGATCAACCTCCTCGTCTCCGACGACACGCTCCTGGCCGGTGGCACCCAGCCTGGTGTGATCACCGAGGGTGTCCCGGTGGGTGCGGGTGTGGTCCCGGCGCCGGTGGCCCGCAACCTCGCAGCCCACGCGATCGACACGAACGCGGCGTGGTTGCGCAGCATCTACGTCGACCCGTCCGGTCGTCTGCTGGCTGCGACGTCCACCTCCCGGTTCCACCCCCGAGGCCTGGCGGGCTTGCTACGCGCCCGGGGGCAGGGCATCTGCGCCACGGCGTGGTGTGACGCACCGATCCGCCACCTGGACCACATCACCCCCCACATTGAGGGTGGTGAGACGAGCCTGGACAACGGGCAAGGCCTGTGCGCCCGGTGCAACCACGCCAAGCAGGCACCCGGCTGGATACAGAAACCCACCCAGCACGACGGACGCCACGCGGTAGAGACCAGGACCCCGACCGGGCACACGCACGTCTCGGTGGCACCCATGCCACCGACACCGGTCCGGGCCAGCGGCAGGAGGACGAACGGCGGATCGCAAGGTGACGCGCCCGAGCTCGGTACCACGCGCCGACCCGGTGGTGCGGCCCAACCTGATGTCGCGCCCCGGCCGGGCGGCACGCCGATGCCTCGCGGCGCGGCATCGGCCACCGACGCGTCCCAGGCCGCAGGTGGCACCACGATCCCGGGCTGGACCCCAGCCGTGGGCATGCCTGGCCCCGCACCCGGCCGCACCCCACGCAGCCGCTACACGATCGGCTGCCACACCCCCCGCGACCGGGGAGCGATTGCTTACCGACCAAGCCCACCACGCCCGACACACGGGCCACCTGGTCGAGCCCGCGCACGAACACGGAGACCCGACCTCACCTGGACCCACCCCACCTGAGAGGCATGCAAAAAGCCCTCCGGCTCAGCGTTTCCGCTGAGCCGGAGGGCCCTTCGACACGGTGGGCGATACTGGGTTCGAACCAGTGACCTCTTCGGTGTGAACGAAGCGCGCTACCACTGCGCCAATCGCCCGTGCTGCTCACCCCTTGGGGCGTGCGTGGACGATATTAGCCTGCTTCGAGCGCGGATGCGAAATCCAAATCGCCAGGTCGCCTCAGGGGTCGATCCGCTCCCGCATGTTCCGCTCGAACAGGTCGCGCGCAGCCGCCGACAGCTCGCCGATCTCCAGGTCCACGCCGTCCAGCCACACCGTCGGCTGCACGTTGCGCACCGATCCGGTCAGCAGCATCCGGGCCTCCCCGGCGGCCACCCGGTCCAGCACGGAGAACGGCAGCTCGCCGTCCTTCGCCTCGCGGACCGGCAGGCCCGCCTCGGCGCCCCACTCCAGCAGCAGCTCGCGCGTGATGCCCGCGAGGCAGCCCACCGACAGCGGGGGAGTGACCAGCTCGCCGTCGATCTCGACGAACACGTTGGACCCCGTGCCCTCGCACAGGTCGCCCTGGGTGTTGGCGAGCACCGACTCGTCGGCGCCCTTCTTGATCGCGTCCGCGAGCGCCACGACGTTCTCGGCGTACGACGTCGTCTTCAGGCCGGCGACCGCGCTGTTCTCGTTGCGGGTCCAGGGGGCCCGCGCGGCGCGGCCCGTCGGCACGACGACGGCGGGCGTCGCCGCCACGACGACCGTCTGCGGCCCGTCCGTGCGCCCCGAGCCGAGCGGCCCGATGCCGTCGGTCACGGTGATGCGCAGGCGGCCGGCGTCGGGGGATGCCGACAGGACCGCGTCGACGCCGTCGCGCACCTTGCCCAGGTCGAGCGTCGCCATGCCCATGCCTGCCGCCGAACGTTCCAGGCGCGCGAGGTGCCTGGTCAGGGCGAACGCCTGCCCGTCGAGCACCGCGCAGGTCTCGAACACGCCGTCGCCGACTGTGATGCCGTGGTCGACCGCGCTGAGCGCGGCCTCACCGGGCGCGACCATGCGCCCCTCTGCCCAGATGACCGTCATGGCGCCCAGTGTGTCACCGGCGCAGGGTGACGTGCGTGACCTCGGGCGTGTGCCGCACGTTGGTGGACGAGAACTCGATGGGCGGCACGCCGTCGAACACGCGGGTGCCGGAACCGAGCGTGAACGGCACCACGTGCAGGCGCAGCTCGTCCACGTGCCCGGCGGCGAGGTACTCGTTCAGGGTGGTGGCACCGCCCGTGATGGAGATGTCGCGGTCGCCCGCAGCCTCCCGTGCCTGGGCGAGCGCGCTCTCGATGCCGTCGGTGACGAAGTGGAAGGTGGTGCCGCCCTCCATCGGGATCGGCTCGCGCGCGTGGTGGGTCAGGACGAAGACGGGCCCGTGGTACGGCGGGTTCTCGCCCCACCAGCCCGTCCAGTCCGGGTCCCAGTCGCCGCGGCCCGGGGTGAACATGTTGCGCCCCATGATGTACGCGCCGGCGCCCACGATGGCGTCCACCTCGGCCTGGTGCGCGTCGCCGTGCTCGAACATCCAGGTGTGCAGGCGTTCGCCTGCCAGCGGGCCGAACGGGTGCTCCAGGCTCTGGTCGTGCCCGGCGGAGTAGCCGTCGAGCGAGACTGCCATGTCTGCTTTCACGATTCCCATGCCCGGTCTGACGGCGGCGGCTGCCGGAACTCATCGGTGAGCGGGATCAGCCCTCGCCGCGGTAGCTCCCGAAGCTCCACAGGTTGCCCTCGGGGTCGCGGACCACGCAGGACCGCCCGCCGTAGTCCTGGTCGGCAGGTTCGCTCAGGCTGGTCCCGCCGGCGGCGAGGGCGGCCGCGTGGGCGCCGTCGACGTCGTCCGTGACGGCGTAGGCCGAGCCCGTCCCGGTCTGGTCCGGCCACCGGGGGCGTGGCCGGTGCGTGCCGAGCATGACGCCGCCGCCCTGCGGCCAGCCCAGCTCGGCGTGGTGGACCACGGTGGGGTCGGCGTCGTCCCGGTAGACGGCGGTCTCGGTGAAGCCGACGGCCTTGAGCCAGGTCAGGGCCGCGTCGGCGTCGCGGTAGGTCAGGGTCACCCACAGTCCGGTGCTCATCGTTCTCCTCCTCGGTCAGGTGTCTCCCACGATGCCCCGGACGGGTCGGCGACGTCTTGAACGAACGGGAGCTCCTCGCGCAGCCACGTGGACGGCGTGCAGCCGCCCAGGGCCACCCACTCGCGGGTCATGTGGGCGTGGTCGGCGTACCCGGCGGCCGCGGCGACGTCGGCCAGCGTGACGCGGCCCGAGCGGGCCGCGACCACGAGCGCGCGGCGGGAGCGCGCAAGGCGGGCGACGCGGCGCAGGTCCCGGGGCGTGAGCCCGCACTCGGCGCGGACGAGGTCCTGCAGGTGCCGGCGGCTCCAGCCCTGCTCGGCCGCGACCCGGTGGACCTGGCTGCCGCCGGCGATGCGGGCCAGCGCCCGTCCGACGTCGGCCCGTGGGCCGGGTTCGCCGGCCCGGGCCAGCCGCTCGACCAGAGCTCGGACGACCGTCGCGCCGTCCGGGGAGTCGGCGAGCATCTCGGGCAGGTGCGCGAGGTGCGGCGCGACCTCGGCCAGGCTCGTCAGCTCGCCGGCGAGCTCGCCCGCGGGTACACCGAGCAGCGCGCGGGCGCCGCGCAGCGTGAGCGAGAGGCTGATACCGCGCTGGTGCCCGTCGTGGTGGATCGCGGCGGGCCGGGTGTGCAGGCCGGACACGCACGACCAGGCCCGACGCCGGGTGTCGTCGCGCCCCGTCCACGAGACGTCGATCGGTTCACCGAGCGGCAGCTCGAACGTCAGCCCGGTGCCGGGCATGCCCCGGTGCACGCCCGGCGCCCCCATGTCGAGGTCGTACGGCACGACGGCGCTGACGTAGGGGGCGAGGACCTCCGGAACCCCGGAGCCCGGGACAGGTGCCACGCCTCCACGGTAGCCCCGGCCTGTGGCACACGAGGCGGGTGGATCCCCGGCTCACCCGCCCGACGCCAGCCCGACCAGCCGTTCCGCCTTGAGCTCGGTCTCGTGCCACTCGGCTGTGGGGTCGGAGCCCCACGTGATCCCGGCGCCCGTGCCGAACCGCAGCACGCCGTCGGCCCACCAGAAGGTGCGGATGCCGACCGCGAGGGACGCCTCGCCGTCGTGCACCCAGCCCACCGCACCGCAGTACGGGCCGCGCGGGACGGGCTCCAGCTCCTCGATGATCCGCAGCGCGCTCGACTTGGGCGCGCCCGAGACCGAACCCGGCGGGAACGTCCCGGCCAGCAGCCGGCGCCACAGGTCGCCGGAGCGGGCGACGTCGTCACGCAGGGTGCCGCGCACGCGGGAGACCAGGTGCACCAGGCCGGGGTGCTCCTCGACGGCGAGCAGCGCGGTGACCTCGACCGTGCCCGGCCGGCACACGGTCTGCAGGTCGTTGCGCACCAGGTCGGTGATCATGACGTTCTCGGCACGGTCCTTCTCGGTGAGGCCGTCCGGGGTGCGGGCCGTGCCCTTGATGGGTCCCGACTCCACGACGGTCGCGCCGTCGTCGTGGAGCACGGAGAGGTAGAGCTCGGGGGAGGCGCTGACCACCCACACGGGGTCCAGCCCGGTCGCGGCGGGCACGTGGACGGCCGCGGCGTGCGGGGCGGGGTTCCCGGCGGCCAGGCGCGCGGCGAGCGCGCAGGCATCGGGCTCGGTGGCGCCGGCGGGCAGCGGCGCCGACAGGACCCGGCAGATGTTGGCCTGGTAGACGTCGCCCTCGCGCACGTGCTCGCGCACCCGGGCGACGGCGGCCTCGTAGCGGGCCTGGTCCATCGACGAGGTCCAGGCGTCGGGCGCGGGGCCGCACCACGTGTCGTCCGGGGCGTCCGGCGGCGGGACGACGGCGTCCCGCACCCGCGCGAAACGCCACGCGCGCGCCGGGCCCTCGAAGTCCGCGACCACGAACCAGGTGCCCGTGGCGAGCCGGTCCGGTTCGGCCCGCACGTCGACGCACTCGACGGCGCCGGTCGCCACGCGACCGTCGAAGGTGGCCCAGCCGGTGTCCCCGGTCACGTCGTCCCGGGTCGCGGTGGCGTCGGGACGGTGGGTGACCGGTGGAATGGTGCGCTTTGCGGGCGGATGGGCCGAACGGGGGAACACGGGTCAACCGTACGGCGGCGCGCGCGATTGGACGGTTCGCCCTCCGGTCGATTAATGTTCAGATCACGCCGGAACGCCGGGGGAAACCCCAGGACGTCCGGCTTCGCGGATGTAGCTCAGTGGTAGAGCATCACCTTGCCAAGGTGAGGGTCGCGGGTTCAAGTCCCGTCATCCGCTCGGAACACCGCTCTCGTGGGCTTTCGGCCCTCAGAACCCGAGCACGGTGGGTTGGCCGAGAGGCGAGGCAGCGGCCTGCAAAGCCGTACACACGGGTTCGAATCCCGTACCCACCTCGCAGGCACGACGGGCGATTGGCGCAGCGGTAGCGCGCTTCCCTGACACGGAAGAGGTCACTGGTTCGATCCCAGTATCGCCCACCATCCAAGAAGGCCCCGACCGGGCGGTCGGGGCCTTTCTCGTTGCCCGGCCTCGGCCGTGGCACTCCCGGTGCGGTGCGTGCTGCTGTCGCCGTCGTCCGGGGAGCGGGTTAAATTTGGCGGGAGAGTGAAGCGCAATATCTTGGTGAATCGGCGCCGTGGGCCACGAGAAATGGCTCGGCAGCCTTTCTCGTCGGCGTGTGACTACTGCGTCGTGTAGTGCTCGATGCTCATCACCAGGATGACGCGGTCGGCGCTGTCCGCCGGTGCCTGCTGGTCGGGGTTGCCGTACCGCTTGCCGAGATGCACGTAGAACTCGCCGGTGGGGTCGGGGATCACCTCGGTGAGCCTGCCCCGGACCTCGAGATAGTTGAACGGGTTCTCCTTGTTGAGGATCGCCAGGCTCATCGACGAGTTGTGCTGCAGATTGCGGTACTTGGCGCGGTACGTGGTGTGCGTGAAGCGCAGCGTCTCGCCGTCGAAGTCGAACCACATCGGGTTGACCTGGACCGTGTCGTCCGGCCGGATGGTGCCGAGGAACGCGTAGTTCGGTGCCTCGAGCAGCGGGATCAGGTGGGCGGGGATGATGTCGGTCGCACTCATGCCCCCGAACATAACCCCTTGTGGTCGGCGCGAACCTCAAGAGGTCACCATGAAGTCAGCTTCTTCCAGCCCGGTGCGTCCCGTTCCTGCGGGGCGACGTCGTCCGATCGTCCTGGCCGCCCTGCTCGGGCTCGTCGTCACACCCCTCCTGGCCCTGCCCGGTCACGCGAGGCCCTCCGACGATCCCACGGAGGACGAGCTCGCCGAGCTGCACGCCGCCATCGAGGAGTCCGACGTCGAGGGCATCGCCTGGTACACGGACGAGGCCGCCGGCGAGGTGGTCGTGACCGCCGACGAGACGGTCACCGGCGGCGAGCGCAACGACGTGCGCCGGGCGGCGGGGGACAAGATCGGCGCGCTGAACCTCGAGCGGGCGGACGGCGTCTTCACGCCGCTGCGCGCGATCTACCCCGGTGACGCCGTGCACGGCAACCAGGTCCGTTGCAGCCTGGGCTTCAACGTGCGCAGCGGCGCGCGGTACTACTTCGTGACCGCGGGCCACTGCGGCCCCAAGGGGAAGGTCTGGCACGACAGATCCTCCACGGGGCCGCGGATCGGCGCCGCCGTACGGTCCTGGTACCCGAACAACGACTACGCGCTCATCCGGTACGACCGGGCGTGGACGAAGCGGCCGGGCGGCTTCAGTCTGGGTACGCCGAAGCTGGGCCTCGGGGTCACGCGGGACGGTTCCACGAGCGGGGCGCACTCCGGGCGCATCACCGCGCTCGACGTGACCGTGCGCTACGTGGGCGGGCAGACGGTGCACGACCTGATCCAGACCGACATCTGCGGCGAGCACGGCGACTCCGGCGGCCCGCTCTACAAGGGCAACAAGGCGTTCGGCATCACCTCCGGGGGAACCGGCGAGTGCCCGGGGCGGGGCATCACCTTCTTCCAGCCCATCGCCGAGGTGCTCAGCACCTACAAGCTCCACCTGTACTGACACGGCCTGCTCCTGACCTGCACGGGCGGTGTCGCGGCCACGGCCGGCGGCACCGTCCGGCACCCTGCCGCGGTCAGGGCTTTCGATTGGACCGGCACGCCGTTTGTGAACTACTCTTCCGGAGCGTCACCACGCTGGCCCGAAGGGGTCGAGGATGGTGGCACTGCGGATGTAGCTCAGTGGTAGAGCATCACCTTGCCAAGGTGAGGGTCGCGGGTTCAAGTCCCGTCATCCGCTCGGAACCCGCTTTGGTGGGGGAGCACGGTGGGTTGGCCGAGAGGCGAGGCAGCGGCCTGCAAAGCCGTACACACGGGTTCGAATCCCGTACCCACCTCGGGCGATTGGCGCAGCGGTAGCGCGCTTCCCTGACACGGAAGAGGTCACTGGTTCGATCCCAGTATCGCCCACCAGCAAGGCAAGGCCCTCTGGCCAGCGGAGACGCAGGCCAGGGGGTCTTTTGCATGTCTGGTACTGACGGGCGAACATGCGTCCTGTCGGATCCCTGATCCTTGCGCCGAGATTCGTCCCCTGTACTCGTCTGGCTCCGCGCTTCATCTGACACGGCCTAGTGTTCGGTCTCATGGGTGGTAGGAGGACGTCTCGCCAGGTCGAGGGGCACGAGATCGCGGGCATGACGCGGCTTGCGTTCATCAAGAACGGCCGGACGTACTTCCTGACCGAGCTGGTGATCTACGCGGACGGGATGGTCGACTGCGGGGACTTGGTGGACCTCGACGAGTTCGAGCGAAAAGTACGCTCGGGTCGGGTCGCCACGACGTTTGAGGACGGCGCACAGGCATCTGCCCACCATCTCGCGGGCTGGACGATGTCGTCGTCGCAGCCATGGGTGAGCGCCGGCGACCTGATCGGCGAGGTGCGGGACACGGTCGACGGCCTCGCAGGCCGCCCGGACTCGACGGACCGGTGCCTCGCCGCTCTCGGGTCGTATCTCGACGACCAGACGGAGGTGAACCGCCAGGCGCTGCTCGATGCGTATCTGGCCGTTCCCGCCCACCTGCGGACCTACATGCTCGGCGACATGGATTACCGCGACTGGCCAGTTCAAGCCGTTGCCGCTGGGATCGGCGGCGACGGGCCCGGCGGTACGAAGGTCTCCGAGGGAATGCACGCACGCGCACTCGTGTACTTTGCGGACCGGCGTGCGTCGGAACCAGGCTGGCCTTGGAGGAAGCACCGCGCCAGCGATCGTGAGGTCCGTCCAGCGGTCCTGGTGCCACAAGCCGTGTACCCGCAGGGTGTGGAGACGGCTCCACCGATCCACGGGCTGCGCAACTCCTACCCGTGCAGGCTCGACGTGTTCGATGCCGATTTCCCGGACGTGGAAACCGCTTGGCACGCGCTGTCCGTCCTGGACGACGACCTGCGTGCGAGGATCGCTGCTGCGCCGCGCCCGTACGACGCGATGAAACTGGCTCGGGATGCGCCGAAGCGGCCAGGATGGGACGCGTTGCGAGAGTCGGTCATGCTGACGCTGCTCCGGGCGAAGTACAGCCAGAACCCACTGCTCGCCGAGGTGCTCTTGGGAACAGGTGACCGGGAGATCCACTACGACGAGTTCACCGGCAGTCACTGGGGTACCAGGGGTCGAAACTGGATGGGGCGTCTCCTTGAGGTTGTCCGGTCCGACCTTCACGTCAACAGGGCTGGGTTGATCTCTGACGGGCCGGCTCCGAGCTCGTCGTGGCGGTAGTCACCTACTGGACGACTCGTGATCTTCCCCTCAATGGTCGTTCGTGGACGCCGCCAGATAGCGTGTAGGCGTGGCACAGCGCGAGGTGGAACCGATCGGTGCGCGGGTCAGGTACTGGCGCCAGCGCCGCATGCTCTCGCGCCCGCAGCTGGCCTCCCTGGTCGATCGGTCGGTGAGCTGGTTGGAGAAGGTCGAGGCCGGCGAGCGGCCCCTGCACAACCTCGAGGTCATCGAGCGTCTTGCCACGGCGTTGAGCGTCGAGACGGCTCTCCTGGTCGATGGTGGCGCGACCCGTGCGGCGCAAGTACGGGTCGATGCGGCCGAGATCACGGGCATTCGCGATGCGCTTGCCTGGTATCCGGTGACCGACCCGGATCACGGTCGAAGCCTCGATGAGGTCGTGCCGGTGCTGGACCGTCTCGGGGCCGCGTGGCTGGAGTCAGAGTTCGTGACGGTGGGGCGGTACCTGCCGGGCCTGCTCGTGGCGGTCCAGCAGCTACACGCTGACGGTGCTGATTCGGTGGTTGTCGCTCGTGTTCAGGTGAAGGCGTTTCGGTTGGCGTGTTCGATGCTGCTCAAGTACCGCCACCATGAGCTGGCGTGGCTGGCGGCGGACCGTGCGATGGCTGTCGGGGACCGGTCGGGTGACGACATGGCTCTGGCGCGTGCGACCCGGTCGGTGGCGCGGGCGCTGTCGCACAACGGGCAGAGCCTGCGCTCGATCAGAACGGCTGTCGCGATGGCTGATCGTCTCGTCCCGCTGACCTCGGTCGAGGAAGAGGCGCTGCCGCTGCGCGGCATGCTCTTGCTCGCGGCGCAGATCACCGCGGCGAATCTCGGCGATGCCGATACGGCCCGTGAGCTGCACCTGGCCGCTGCGGCCCTGGCGCGTGGGGTGAGCGAGACGCGGCGGCACGAGACTCAGTTCGGGCCGACGAACGTGGCCTTCCACCGGGTGGCGGCCTTGGTCCGGCTACGGGAGCCGGCCGACGCTCTGGCCGTCGGGCGCACGGTGTCGCCGCAGGCGGTGACAACCATGCCGGCCGAGCGGCGTGCGACGTACTTCCTCGACCTCGCTGAAGCCCTGCTGGCCATCGGCCGTCCATCGGCCGCACTGGGCCGTCTGTTGGATGCGGACGCCAGTGCGCCCCAAGAGGTGAGGGGTCGTCCTCAGTCCGCGGATCTGGTGCGCCGGTTGCTCTCGACGCGTGAGTGCGGACGTGACGAACGGCTACGCAACCTGGCCGACGAGGCAGGGATCGCGGCATGACCGGGCGGCTCTACACGGTCGTGACCGCAGCCGGCCCCACGTCGCGCGTCGCAAGAGCCTTGCTGCCCGTCGCTATAGATCGAGGTTGGGACGTCCACTGCGTGGCGACCAGACAAGCCGTCGAGGTGTACCCCGAAGCGATAGCGGCGATCGAGGAAGTGCTCGGCCGTCCGGTGCGGACCGACTTCCACACCACGGTCGGGTACTCGTTGCCTGACCCTGACGCCGTCATCGTCGCTCCGGCGACGTACAACACGATCAACAAGTGGGCCGCAGGCATCGCGGACACGTACGTGCTCACGCGCCTGGCCGAGCAGACCGGCCGCGGCATCCCCATCGCGGTCGCGCCCTACGTCAATACCAACTTCGCTGCCAACCCCGTCTACCAGCGCAGCCTCGATGCTCTCCAGGAGGCTGGAATCGACGTGGTCAACGGGCCGCTCGAACCTCATGCTCCGGGAGGCGGAGACGCCCCGTTGGACGCTTTTCCCTGGGAGGCGCTGCTCGATTCCGTCGCGGCGAGGCGGGAGCCGTGACCAGACTTCCTGTGACACCACACATGGTGTGTGGTGCCGTTGGCGCCGACTGGTGACCCGACGAGTCTGTGTCCATGCCGCCACTCGTCAAGCAGGACATCGAAGCCCGAGCCGCAAGCCGTGACGTGCTGCGACGGTCTGACACGTCCGACCGATCAGCGCAGGTAGCGGCCACACACGCACGTACTCTGGTCGCGCTCGACATCGACGGCACGCTGGTGGACAGCGGCGGCCGGATCCCGTCCGGGACTGTCGAGGCTCTGGACCTGGTCCGTGCTGCCGGGCACAAGATCGTGCTGGCCTCGGGCAGATCCCTGGCGGGGCTGCTGCCGATCGCGACGCGGCTGGGCCTCACGACCGGGTGGGCGGTCTGCTCCAACGGCGCCCTGACCGTTCGCCTGGACCCGGCTGCACCTTCGGGACACGATGTCGTCGAGGCCCGCAGCTTCGATCCCGCCCCGGTGATTCGCCGCGCCCTGGACGTGGGTCCAGGCATGCGGGTCGCGGTCGAGGACGTCGGACGGGGGTGGCTTACCAGCGGCGGGTTCGAGCCGGGTGAGCTGAACGGGCAGCAGAAGGCCGTGCCGGTGGACAGCCTGATGGCCCAGCCATCGACCCGTATCGCGCTTACTGCGCCCGGGATCCGCCGATACACGGACACGCTTCGCGCTGCCGGTGCCACGGTCACGCCGCAGGGGGCGAACTGGCTCGACGTGACCGCACCGGGTGTGAACAAGGCCTCCGCTCTCGAAGCAGTCCGTGTCCACCTGGACGTTCCTGTTGATCGCACAGTGGCAGTCGGGGACGGCGTAAACGACCTCGACATGCTGGCGTGGGCCGGACGATCAGTGGCAATGGGGCAGGCGCCCGCGGTCGTGCGCAGCGCCGCGGATCAGACCACCGGCACCATCGAACAGGCAGGGGTCATACCCGTTCTAGCCTCAATGGTCCCGGTTGTGAGCCGTGGGCTGTCGCCGCTGGCCGCGCAGCTTGCGACCGCCGAGCGGACCGCGCCCGGTCCGGTGGTCCTGCGGGTCTGGCACGGAACCGGCCCGTACCTCGCCCGATGTGAAGCCGGGACGATCCAGGACGGTCGGTGGGTCGGGCACGGGCCGATTGCCTCCGGAGTTGGGACCACGATGCGCGCGATCGAAACAGCCGCGCTGGAGGCCGAACTGCCCTATCCCCGTGGGATCGAGGGCCGCCGCCGCGCGCAATGGCGCAGCGTCGCTGGCGAGGGCCCTGCCGGTTTCGAACTGCCCCTGAGCGGCCTGTAGCCACTCGCTCACGATCTTGCGGCTGGGCCGCCCCAGACCCCGCACCACACGCCCAGCCGCAAGCCCGCTCTGGCGGGTAGAGACCAACGGGCCACCATTCCTCCCGAGGGATGGTGGCCCCTTGGCCTGGTTAGGGGACCTCGCAGCCGCGTCTCCGATACCTGGTAGCACGGATGCAGCCGACGAGCACGCGACGACGACACGCGCGCGACGACAACGCACGCGTGACGGACGCGGCTGCGGGCCAAGGCAGGCGAGCTGCGGACAACGGGTCCCGCGGACCGCCCCGACGAAGGCCACACACCTCTTGCACAAGCTGCGAGCGGTTCCGTCCGTACGAAACGAAGGATGGGTGGATGAGCGTCGAGGATTGCTCTGCCGCGGTGGGGGGCATTGGCTTTCACGCGCCCGCTGAGCGGCGGTCAGCTGGGCATCGCGAGGGAAACCTGGGCGTGTGTCCTCGGTGCGGAAGTCCGATCCCAGCCAAAGCGACGGGGAGGCCAGCGCGATGGTGCTCGCAGCGTTGTCGACGCGCCGCGTACGAAGAACGGCGCGCATCGGCAGCCGGGGCGATCGCTGTCGAGGTCGTGGAGACCGTCACGACGACCGAGCACGGGCTCGACGAGTGCGTCAGGCGGGTGCGGGCTTCACCCGTGGCGGTACGCAAGGTACTGGCTTACCTGACGAAGTTGATGGCAGAGGATGGGCTGCGTGACCCGAAATGGGGATCGACCGTGGACTCTGCGATACTCCTGGCGCGTGAGGTCACGTCCCGCAGCCGAGGCGCTCTGCCCTACCCCGCGCAGGGACACGGGCAGCCGGGTTGGCGCAGAGACTGACGCGCGAGCCGGTGTACTGGTGCAGCGGTCCCGTCCCTTGTCCTGCGTTGTGGATGGCTGGACGGGCGTTTCTGACGCGACGTGCGCGGATGAGGCTCTAGGTTCGTTGCTCGTGGAGAAACCCTCGATCAACGACCTGGAGTCCTGGATTCAGGATTGCGTGGCGTACCTGCGTGACAGCGGTGGTTTTGAGGTCCACGAAGCGCACGCCAACGAGTTCCTCCTGTTGTTCGGGCTGGCCGGTAGGACGGTTCGATACTCCGATGCCTTCCTCCTGCTAGCGCACTCCGAGCACATGTCCGAAGCGATTCCACTGGCCCGGACGGCGCTTGAGCACGCGATCACACTTCAATGGGTGTTCATCGTGAGCGGCGGGGCCAATCGGTTCCGTGTCGATGTCGAACACGACCGCCTGACCCACTACACGACTCTCGCCAAGTGGCTGGAGAGCGACGAGCTCGCGGGCGAAGTCGCCAAGCTCTCGCCGCCTCCCGAGGGCAAGCGGATGCCGAAGTTCGGGACGATGCTGCGGGAACTCGACACCGGCAACTACCTCGCGACGACCTACCACATCCTGTCGCAGCACGTTCACGTCACCCATGCGGCAGTGACCTCGTTCCTCCAACCAGGGGAGGATGAGCAGATGGCGCTCAACTACGACCAGGATTATCCCTACCCCTACCAGGCCACGTACGCCGTTGCGGCTGCGTGCATGCTCGCCCGCTGGGTCATCGCGAAGTTGACTAACGACACGGAGTTGCTTGAAGCGCTCGATCAAGCATCCGATCGTTTGATCCTCCCGATGAACCTGATGGAACAGATCCCGTCCGAATACCGACGCAGAGGGCTCTAGCCATAATGCTTTCGAGCGCGGAGTTCGTGCAGTTTCAGGAATTCCTGGAGCAGGTACATAGACGCTAGGAGAGGAAATAACGCCATCGAGAGACTGCTTGTCAGCTTCACTAGGACGATCCCGTCAGTCAGCTCCATTCTCATGGTTTCCGACACACCCATGTATGCCCAGGGCCGTCCGTGGGCAAGGCCGGAACAGATGCGCCAGGGGAGCACAACGCCTAGTGGAACCCGATCGCCTAGTTCGCTCTCGCAGTATTTGACGATGAAAGTACTGGTGTAGCCGCTACGCAGTGGTTTCGGATCGAACCCTCGCCGGAGGGCCACAGCATCGATCTTGGCCATCTCGGCTTCCCGGCTGATCTTGAGTACGGCCAGATCGGCCAAAGCCGTGTGCTGGTCAGACACGTTCTTGTAGTGCCAACGGAGCGCGCGTTCGATGCGCTCGTCGCGCTTCGCCGGACCCAGAATCCAGTACGCCGCCGCGAAATTCTCCAGCGCCCCGCGAGCGAGCGACGAGGGTGCAGCAAGATGGAGAACCTGTTGGTCCACGACCAGGACCTTCGCAGCGTGGAGGTGGTCAACACCCGCTGTGAGACACATTCTCAACACATGCGAGGCGTGATAGGGACTCGATGCGGAGTCATCGCCGGACAAGGACGAACCCGCCTGTACAGGGAACTCGTCGCTGGTTCCAATCCGCTCCATCATGCGATCAATGAGTGGAGCGATCTCGCTCCATTTGCTCTGAATCATCTCGGGCGTGAGCTCAGCGGCCTCCGTCACGTTGGCTCAATGCCTCCGGCCGAGCGACGGGAGGCCGCCGGGGACAAGCTTCACCGATGTCGGCCCGGCGGTCCCGCCAGCACCCATGAGCGTGCCGTTGCCGCCCGTGCGTCGTCCGTGGGCCGGAGTCCGAGGAGGCGGTGTCGGTCGCGTCCATGACGTCGGAGCGGGCTCCGATGCGACTGCCTGTGCTTCTTCCAGCGACATGCGAAGCCACCAGTGCGACCGTTCTTCTACTAGCCTGCAGATCTCAGGCCAGGTGCGCCCCTGCCTGTGCAGCCGGCGTACGTGCACTGACAGCGGCTCGTTGATGAACCACTCGGCATAGCTTCGTCGCTGGGCCTGAGGGACAGACCCATAGGTGCTCTTTAACTTCTTGCCCACGCACACCCCCCCATGGCTTGGCGCATACAAGGTTGGACTTTGCAAGCGTCGCATGGCGATCTGCTCTTGGGCTTCGAAACCTGGGGGTGAAGTCGATGCGCTTCGTGCCGAGGGGCGCGCCGCTGTAACGATGTTCCCCTGACGTCCGGCCTCCTCGCTACGCAGTGGTCGGGTCGTGACTTCGGAACGCGCTCACGCTAGTAGGTCGCGACTGTGCCGTCCCCCGACGGCCTGTGACGAACACATTTGGAGCGCTCCGCCTTACGGGAGAAGCCCTGACTCCTTTAGTCGGGCAAGCGTCGAGAAAGCGGTCTTTGGCCTGTGTAGACGCGTTTGCGCCTGCCCTATTAACGCTGCGAAGCCCCGCTCGCCAACCACGGCGTTGGCATATCCAGCAGCGTGTACCAGGTAGAAGACGTCCGCGAGGTCGTTCGAATGCCACTTGGCCCCACGGTTGAGCATCTTGAGGGTCATGACCTCGCGAGAGAGCCCGAGTGCCGGCAACTCACCGATTGAGGCACGCGCCGACTTCATGAGCCAGTGCCGAAAATCTTTAGTGCTAATACCCAGTGAGGCTGCGATCAGAGGAAGTGTGTCGCCGAGATCGGCAATGAAGGCGCCATGGAGAGCCAGCTCCGTGAGGTGTCTCGGTTTCCTGGTATCGGCGATATGGTCCGCGAGCTGTTGCCAGCGTTCAGCCCACTTTTGAGGGTCTGCACGCTCCAACGGCTGGTCATCAAGGATCACTGAGAATGCGCTGAGCGCAGCAACCACAGCCCGCCCGATGAGCGCGAACTCCGCCGGCATGCCCGCACCGTCGAAACCACTGAGTACGTCACGCCCGCTCATCGTTGCGTCGGGTGCAAGGGTCCAGACATCCAGGTTGGGAGCCGGCCCCGCCTCGGCTAGTGGTGCGAGCGCCTGTACGAGTTCTCCGGCTCGCAGCACAAGAGGATCGACCATCTGCCAGCCCCGGCTCAGGCTGGCGATGGTCAGGCCTAACTGATATCTGCGCTCATGGTTGGACCAATGTGATGTCTCGCCGAGATGACCCGCCGAGTAGGGAAGGATCACCCGCCTGTCCCGGGCAAGCTCGATCAACCATCGTGCCGCCGCGAGTTCGTCGGCTTTGAGGGACGTGGGTGTCGTCTCTACTTGTGCGAGTTTCGACCATGCCTGTTGGTCTAGGTACACGACCGGCCGCCCCGCGAGTGGGGCCATGTCGCCGAGCATCGGTAGGTCCACCGCGAACTCGTCACCCTGGATCGTGCGTACCAGCATCGCCGGTGCATCGGGTATCAGTAGAACTGAAGCGATCGCGGATTTGACTGATTCGCCAACCACGGGGAAATCGGCGTGCAGACCGTCGGAGCGGTAGATCCTGCCAATACTCGCGGCATAGTCCATCTCCAAGGCCACGATCTGGAACTGCTCGGCGTTAGCAACGCTTTCGGTTCGCTCTTCAGACGGCTGCTGTTCCACGAGGCGACCGTATCCCGATGGAGGCCGGTGGGGTGCTCTCCATCAATCCATGGAGCGGCGGCGTCGGCAGCTGTTCCGGAGTGGCACGCAGCAGACACGACCGGCACCCACTAGACCGAGTTCCGCACAGTTCCGAGGATCGCTTCGTGCTGAGCTGGAGTGAGGTCTCCTGCACGCTTTAACTTCCCAGGTAGGGGAGCCGCGCCGGTTGGGCCGGTGAGCCGGAACCTCAAGCGACCGGCGTGCTCTGACCGTGCTGCCGGCTCACTCTGGCTCGCGAGGAGCGCCCCAGCGACTGTCAGTGCCTGGTAAGCGGCGCGCCTGTCGTCGGCAGTTCCATCGAGAAGCCGTTCTGCGGCTGTCAGCGACAGCTCGGTCGCGTCGTCGCCTTGGTCTCGCTCGGGGGTACGCGAATGCGATCTCGAAGTAGATACCAAGCGCGCTGAACAAGCGGATCGACGTCGTGGGCAGATCGAACTGAGGGCCGAGCGCGCTGGCTGATCTCGGAGACTGCGATACCAGTGCGAGTACTACGGAGACCAGCCATGGCGCCGCGATGGTGACGGCGGTCTGAACCAGTACGGCGCTGCCGCCACCCTGGACGGCAACGAGCGTAAGCATCACACACGCGATGCCGGGCCCGGATCTCCTGGTGCGGGCGCTGATGATGGCGGCAATGCCGGCTCCGATGGCAGCGACGGCAATCAGGCCCGCTCGTTCGGGAGCGCCCAGCCATGTCGACACATCGGCGATCCATGCCAGCAGGGGGATGCCGAGCGACCTGAGCAGCACGGTCAGTCCGTCCAGCGGCGAGTTCATGTGCTGGTGAGGCGTTCCCATGACGGCCCAGACCAACCAGAGGTGGGTCAAGCCGCACAGCCCATGGAACAACAGCCGGTCCCACGTGACACCGAACAGCTCTCGCAGTTGCGTCCATCCCTCTTTCGACCGTGTTCATGGCTTCGTGCATCGTTCAGCCCCCGAGTGCTCGTTCCGGCCCTGTTGCGAGCAGAGTCTGCCCGGAGTGACTGACATGAAGGGTGGGGCCGCCGCTGCATCGGGCCAAGCCATCGAACATGCCGAAGACACCGACCTTCGCCAAAGGCAGGCGTGGCGTCCGGCATGTCACCGACCCAGGACCGCAAGATCGCTCGCGGGCGTCGTCGCACCTGCTTCGTCGTCCCCGACCTGTGAGAGCACCATCTGCACAGCCCGCCGCCCTGCGAAGTCCCTGGTCCCACTGGGGTCCCACGCTCGGCTCAGAGACCCACGTCGTTGCAGGTGAGAGCCGGTACTGGAACAGTTTCGATCCCAGTATCGCCCACCAACAGGCCCCGGACCCTCGGTCCGGGGCCTTTGTCGTCCTCCGCCTAGCGGTGCCCGCCCTCTGCCCGAGCGACCCGGGCCGCCTGCCCTTCGTGGATGTCGCTCACCCATTCCCACCCGGGCTCCGCCGAGGGGCCGATGCGCGGGTCGTCGGGCGTGCGCCCCTCGCGCAGCGCGTACAGGTACGCCCGGTCCAGGTCGATCCGCGCGCGGACGGCGCCCGTGCCGCGGGCGACGGACCCGTGTCCAGGGACCAGCACGTCGACGTCGTCCGCGACGTCCTCCAGCAGGCGCAGTCCGGTGAGGTACTCCTCGACCGGGTCGTTGGTGCCGGTGAAGTCGTCGAGCATCGGGACGAAGACGTCGGACAGCATGTCGCCGGCGGCCAGCACGCCATGGTCCTCGACGAGCAGCGCCGCGTGGCCGGGGGAGTGCGCCGGGTGCTCGATCAGCCGGACCGTGGGCCCGGTCCAGGGAATCCGCGCGGTCCAGGCGGGCAGCCCGGTGACCAGGCCGAAGCGGTCCAGCGGCACGTCGTCGGCGATCTCCGGCGGCAGCCCCTCGGTGACGCCTGCCTGCCAGCCCGGTTCCGAACGCAGCTCCCGCATGCGCGCGGCGCAGCGGGTGGTGCCGTACCGGGGAGCGTCACCGAGGTCGGCGTGCCACAGCACGTGGTCCCAGTCCGGGTGCGTCGAGAAGCCCGCCGCGACGGGCAGGGCCAGCTCGCGCAGGTCGCTTGCCAGGCAGGACATCTCGGCGCCGCACGTCCCGGCATCCACGAGCAGTGCCCCGGCCGGTCCCCGCACGACCACCGAGTTGTTCCGCAGGAGCGCGCTCTGATGGGTCAGCACATCCTTCGCGACCTCGGTCAGCATGTGTCATCTCGCTCTCTCGTGGCTGGCCCGCGTGCGAGCGGCTTCTGAAGGGTGAGACCGGTCCTGAAGCGAGAAGTCATCGATTCTCCGGCCCCACGTCGACGGAGGGTGAAAAGAAGGTGATGGACCATGTTTCACCCCGTAGATCGCAAAGTGCCGCGGGTGAAAGGACTTGCCAGGCGCAGATTTCGTTTCCGGCCAGTTACATCTGGTTCGAGCCCTTGTGGGGTGAATTATGAACCGGCAATACTCTCGGCCAGCGAGACGGCGGGCGACGGTGCCCCGTTCCCGCCGAGCAGGGCACGCCGCCAGCGTGCCCGTCGACCCAGGAGGATGCCATGAGGTTCACTCGCACCACGCTCCGCCCCGGCACCGCAGGCACCACGTCCGCCAGGAAGATCCGTCTGATCGCACTCGCCGCGGGGCTCGGGCTCGCGGCCTCCACCCTGGCGGGACCCGCCGCCACCGCGGCGCCCGACAGGCCCACGAGGGCTGAGCTCGCCACGGTCCACGCCGCCGTGGGCGCGGCCGACGTCGACGGTGTGGCCTGGTACACGGACGAGGCCACCGGAACGGTGGTCGTCACCGCCGACTCCACCGTCTCCGCGGCCGAGCTCAGTACGGTCCGCAAGGCAGCCGGGGCGAACGCGGACGACCTGACCATCCGGCGCGCCCCCGGCGTGTTCAAGCCGCTGCTGGGTTCCGGTGACGCCATCTACGGCTCGGGGTACCGCTGCTCGCTCGGGTTCAACGTCCAGAGCGGTGGTCAGTACTACTTCGTCACCGCCGGCCACTGCGGCGACGAGGTACCCACGTGGTACACCAACTCGTCGCAGAGCACCCTGATCGGCCCGACCGTGGGCTCCAGCTTCCCGGGCAACGACTACGCGCTCGTCCGTTACGACAACGCCTCGCTGTCCCACCCGGGCGGCTTCACGGCGGGCAACGCGTACGTCGGCGAGCGCGTCACGCGCGACGGCTCCACGACCGGCGTGCACTCCGGCACGGTCACGGCGCTGAACGTCAGCGTCAACTACCAGGGCAGCGGCACGGTGCGCGGCATGATCCAGACGACTGTCTGCGCCGAGCCCGGGGACTCGGGCGGTGCGCTGTACGACGGGTCCGTCGCCCTCGGCATCACCTCGGGCGGCAGCGGCAACTGCTCGACGGGCGGCGTCACGTTCTTCCAGCCCGTCACCGAGGCGCTCAGCGCGTACGGCGTCAGCATCTACTGACGTCCGACCGTCCGGCGGCGCCGACCACCCCCGGTCGGCGCCGCCGGACGGTGTCAGCCCACCAGCCGCACCCGCAGCGCCCGTACGTGCCCCGGGGTCAGGCCCGCGCCGGTGAGGTAGCCCTCGACCGAGCCGTACCGGGTGCGCAGGTGCTCCAGCGCCCCGACGATGACCTGCCGGGTGGGCGGCGTCTCGCGCCCGGGCAGGATCTCCCGGTCGTCGGCCTCCGCCGCGTAGCGGGGCGCGAGGCGTGCGTTGGTGGCCTCGTAGTCGCCGGCCACGGCGTCCGGGTCGGCGCCGACGAGGCTCAGCGCCAGCGCCACGACCAGGCCCGTGCGGTCCTTGCCAGCGGCGCAGTGCACCAGCACGGGCCCCTCGGGGGCGTCCGCGACGGCCGCGACGGCACGCGCGAACAGCTCGGGGCGCCGGTCCAGCAGGCCCGCGTAGAGGTGCACCCAGGGCCCTTCGATCGGGTCGCCCGGCCCCTGGACGGGCAGGTGCAGGTCGGCCAGCGGGCTCGGGTACCGCTCGACCTCGTCGGGCCGGCGCAGGTCGATCACCCGGGCCAGCCGGTACGTGGTCGCGGCGGTCACGCCGTCGTCGGTCAGGAAGCTGGGGCTGTCCGAGCGCACGAGCGCCCGGGGGCGCAGCGTGCCCCCGCCGGTGAGCGGGAGCCCGCCGAGGTCGCGCACGTTGAGGCAGCCGGGCCATTCGAGATGGAGCGGTGTGTAGTCCGTCACGCCCGGGAGGCTAGCGCTCCGGGTCGTCCTCGCGAAGGGGCACCTTGCCCTTGCGCATCTCGACGGCGATCTGCTCGGCGTCCAGCAGGTCCAGCACGTTCCCGAGCTGGGCGGAGTCGTAGGTGCCGGCGGAGCGGGCGGCCAGCAGCTCCTCGCGCTGGGCGGCGATGGTGGCCAGGCGCAGCTCCCGGTACTGGACGAAGCGTTCCTTGGTGAGGATCGCGTCCTCGTCCTGCGACTCGTGCTCGCGCACCATGTCCTTGCGCACGCGGGCCACCACGCCCTCGTCGTACGGCGTGCCGTCGGCCCGGCGCGGGTCCGCGAGGAAGGCGCGGGCGGCCTCCTCGGTGTCGCGGCGCAGGGCGGGCAGGTCGCTGGTGGTGTCCTGGCCGACCAGGCCGAGCCGTCGCGTCACCCAGGGCAGGGTGCTGCCCTGGACCAGGAGGGTGCCGAACGCGACGCCGAAGGCGACCAGCACGAGGAACGACCGGTTGGGCGTCTCGTGGGGCAGGGTCTGCGCCGCCGCGAGCGTGACCACGCCGCGCATGCCCGCCCACACCAGCAGGGTGCCCTCGCGCCAGCCGAGCGGCCGGGACAGGTCGTAGTCGATGTCGGCCCGCCGCCGCCGCAGCGTGTCCTGGATGCGCTCCAGGCGGGCGGCGGTCGAGCGGCGGCGCGCGCGGCGGCCGCCGTCCTGCGGCGTCGGCTCGGCCGGGGTCGCCGCGGCCCGTTCGTCGATCCGGTCCTGGAACGCCGTGAGCGTGTCGCGCACGGCCTCGCCGCGCCGCGCCCGGCGGGCCTGGATGCCGATCAGCGGTGTCACGAAGGCCGTGCGCACCACGAGGATGGCCAGGCTCGCGATCGCGGCCACGACGGCGGCCCGCCAGACGGACCCGTCGCCGGCCTCGACGTCCTCGACCAGGGCGAACAGCTCGATGCCCATCGCGAGGAAGACCGCACCCTCCAGCAGCAGCTCGACCGTGTGCCAGTTGGAGCGTTCGGCGATGCGGTCCTGCGGGCGCAGGTGCCGCGCCGCCCCGTTGCCGGTCACCAGGCCCGCCGCGACGACGGCGACCAGCCCGGACGCGCCCAGCTCCTCCGCCGGCAGGTAGGCCACGAACGGCACCACGAACGACACGGCGGTGCTCAGGGCCGCGTGGCCGAGCCGCTTGCGCACGCGCAGACCGAGCCAGCCCACCGGTGCCCCGATGGCGACGGCCACGGCCGCGGCGTACGCGAAGTCGCCCACCACCTCCCACAGGCTGACCGACGCGGCCGTGGCGGCGATCGCGGACCGGAGCAGCACGAGCGCGGAGGCGTCGTTGAGCAGGGACTCGCCCTCCAGCATCGTGACGCTGCGCGGCGACGCCCCGAGCCGCTTCACGATCGACGTCGCCACGGCGTCGGTGGGGCTGACGATCGCGCCCAGGGCGATGGCCGTGGCCAGGTCGATGCCCGGGACCAGCACCCGGAACAGGAGCCCGAGCAGCACCGAGCTGATCACGACCAGGGTCACGGAGAGGCCGCCGATGGCCGTGAAGTCCCGCCGGAAGTCCATCGAGGGCAGACCGACCGCCGCCGAGTACAGCAGCGGCGGCAGCACGCCGCCCAGGATCAGCTCGGGCGGCACCTCGACGGCGGGCACCCAGGGCAGCAGGCTGAACCCGGCGCCGAGCACCACGAGCACCAGGGGAGAGGCGACGCCCGCCCGGGGCGCGAGCGCCGTGACGGCGATGACGAGGGCTGCCGCGACGACGGCGATGGTGAGGTACTCGACGTTCTCCACGGGCTGACCGTACGAGACGGCGGCGTCCCGTGCCGACTTCGTCGTCCCCGGCCCTGCCGGTCCGGGAGGGGGTGTCGAGTGTGATGTCCGGGTCGTGCGGAACGTCCAGGTGCGAATGCGGCGTCCGTACCTTGTGTGTAGGTTCGCTCCGGCGCCGCACCAGCGTTGCCGTGCGCGCGCCTGCGGGTGCGCGTAGTTTCGAGACGGCGGCGGGACCCCGTCGTCGTGCAGGGGGCGCACGCAGGTGTGCCTGGCGAGAGGAGTCGAACATGGGGCTTTTTGACAAGGCCAAGGAGTTCGTGACCGACCCGGACAACGTGGCGAAGGCGAAGGAGCAGCTCACCGACGAGAACGTCGACGCCGCTACCGACAAGCTCAAGGAGTTCGCGCCGGACCAGGCAGACGGTGCGATCGACACGCTCGGCGAGAAGGCCAAGGACTTCGGCCAGAGCTGAACCCGCCCGGCCTGCTCGCGGCGTGACCGCGGGTACGGGACCGGCACTGTATCGGTACGATCGAGGGGCACCGTCCGCGGACGGTGCCCCTCGATCCATTTCGTCTTCCGTCCCAAGGAGCACTCCTGTGTCCGACGTCGTATCGCCGCCCAGCCCCGCCGACCTCGCCGGTGGCGAGAACACGGCCGAGAACACCACGCAGGCGACGACGACCACGGCCACGACCACCGGCGTGGAGCTGTACGGCGACCGCCGCGACGTCGTCGTCGTGCGCGTGGACGGCGAGCTGTGGGACCTGGACCGGGAGATCCCGGCCGGGCACAAGGTCGAGCCCGTCACGATCGGTGAGCCCGACGGCCTGGCCGTGCTGCGGCACAGCGCCGCCCACGTGCTGGCCCAGGCGGTCCAGCAGGTCAACCCGGACGCGAAGCTGGGCATCGGCCCGCCCGTCACCGACGGCTTCTACTACGACTTCGACGTCGCCACGCCGTTCACGCCCGAGGACCTCAAGGCCCTCGACAAGACGATGAGCCGCATCATCAAGGAGGGCCAGACCTTCCGCCGCCGGGTCGTCACCGAGGACGAGGCGCGCGCCGAGCTCGCGGACGAGCCGTACAAGCTGGAGCTCATCGGCCTCAAGGGCGGTTCGGACGACGACAACGGCGAGAACGTCGAGGTCGGCGGCGCCGAGCTCACCATCTACGACAACGTCCGGGGCGCGGGCCGCGAGAGCGAGACCGTGGTCTGGAAGGACCTGTGCCGCGGCCCGCACCTGCCGAACACCCGCCTGATCGGCAACGGCGTGCAGCTCATGCGCTCGGCCGCCGCCTACTGGCGCGGCAGCGAGAAGAACCCGATGCTGCAGCGCGTCTACGGCACGGCCTGGCCGTCCAAGGACGAGCTCAAGGCGTACCTGGAGCGGCTGGCGGAGGCCGAGCGGCGCGACCACCGGCGCATCGGTGCCGAGATGGACCTGTTCAGCTTCTCCGACGAGGTGGGTTCGGGCCTGCCGCTGTTCCACCCGCGCGGCGGCGTGATCAAGCGGGTCATGGAGGACTACGTCCGCCAGCGGCACATCGAGGAGGGCTTCTCCTACGTCGGTACGCCGCACATCACCAAGGACGGGCTGTTCCACACCTCGGGCCACCTGCCGTACTACGCGGACACCATGTTCCCGGAGATGGACCTCGAGGGGTCCAAGTACCGGCTCAAGGCCATGAACTGCCCGATGCACAACCTGATCTTCGCCTCGCGCGGGCGCTCCTACCGGGAGCTGCCGCTGCGCCTGTTCGAGTTCGGGTCGGTGTACCGGTACGAGAAGTCCGGCGTCGTGCAGGGCCTGACGCGCGTGCGCGGCCTGACGCAGGACGACTCGCACTCCTACG
Source organism: Promicromonospora sp. NPDC052451 (assembly GCF_044547525.1). Taxonomy (NCBI): domain Bacteria; kingdom Bacillati; phylum Actinomycetota; class Actinomycetes; order Micrococcales; family Promicromonosporaceae; genus Promicromonospora; species Promicromonospora sp. NPDC052451. The sequence goes on along the minus strand of NZ_JBIUAP010000004.1, from coordinate 130,207 downwards.
TGACCCCCGAGCAGGCGCCCGGTGAGGTCAAGCACCTGCTCGACTTCATGCTCAGCGTGCTGCGCGACTTCGGCCTGGACGACTTCTACCTGGAGCTGTCCACGCGCGACGACTCCAAGCCGGACAAGTTCGTGGGCTCCGACGAGGACTGGGCCGCCGCGACCGAGATCCTGGAGCGGGTGGGCCGCGAGACCGGCCTCGACCTCGTCGCCGACCCGGGCGGCGCCGCGTTCTACGGCCCCAAGATCTCCGTGCAGGCCAAGGACGCCATCGGCCGCACCTGGCAGATGGGCACCGTGCAGTACGACTTCAACCAGCCCAAGGGCTTCGGTCTGGAGTACACCGCCGCGGACGGCACGCGTCAGCAGCCGGTGATGATCCACTCGGCCAAGTTCGGCTCCATCGAGCGGTTCATGGGCGTGCTGATCGAGCACTACGCGGGCGCCTTCCCGGCCTGGCTCGCGCCCGTCCAGGTCAAGCTCGTCCCCGTCGCCGAGGCGTTCGACGACTACGTCAAGGACGTCGCCGCGCAGCTCACCGCGCGCGGCATCCGCGTCGAGATCGACCTGTCGGACGACCGGTTCGCCAAGAAGATCCGCAACGCGTCCAAGGAGAAGGTGCCGTTCACGCTCATCGCGGGCGGCGAGGACGCCGAGGCGGGCGCGGTCTCCTTCCGGTTCCGGGACGGCACGCAGGAGAACGGCGTGCCCGTGGCCGACGCCGTCGAGCGCATCGTGGCGGCCGTGGCCGAGCGCTCGCAGCAGGCCTGATGGCGCCCGTCGCGGAGGACGCCGCGAGCTTCGGCCCGCCCGAGGACGGGCTGCAGCGGCTGTGGACGCCGCACCGGATGGTGTACATCGGCGGGGAGGCCAAGCCCGCCGACGGGAGCCCGGAGAACTGCCCGTTCTGCCGCATCCCGCAGGGCGACGACGAGCAGGGGCTCGTCGTCGCCCGCGGGGAGCGGTGCTACGTGATGCTGAACCTCTACCCGTACAACACGGGGCACATGATGGTGCTCCCGTACCGGCACGTCTCGGACTACACGGACCTTGATCCCGCCGAGACCGACGAACTTGCGCGGATGACTCAGCAGGCCATGCGCGTGTCGCGCGCCGTGCACGCGCCCGCAGGCTTCAATCTTGGTATCAACCAGGGCGAGGTGGCGGGTGCCGGCATCGCCGCGCACCTCCACCAGCACGTGGTGCCGCGGTGGCTGGGGGACTCGAACTTCCTGCCCGTGGTGGCACAGACCAAGTCGTTGCCGGAGCTGCTGGCGGACACGCGCCGCCGGCTCGCCGAGGCGTGGGGGGCCGCGGGGGGCGGAGAGGAGAACTGATGCTGCGGGGCCTGCGCTCCTTCATGACCACCCTGTTCACGCCCCTGGCCCGGTTGCTGCTCGCACTGCGCGTCTCGCCCGACGCCGTCACGATCGCCGGCACGGTGGTGGTCACCGCGGTCGCCCTGGCGCTGTTCCCCACCGGGCACACCCTGGTCGGCGGCCTGCTGGTGGGCTTCTTCGTCCTGTTCGACTCGCTCGACGGCGTCATGGCGCGCCAGTCCGGCCGGTCCGGTCCGTGGGGCGCCTTCCTGGACTCGACGCTCGACCGCATCTCCGACGGCGCGGTGTTCGCGGGCATCACGCTCTGGTTCGTGCTGCACCCCGACGAGCACCACGGGCTGTGGGGCGTGGCCGCCGCGCTGGCCTGCCTGGTGCTCGGCAGCGTCGTCCCGTACGCGCGCGCCCGGGCCGAGGGTGTGGGCGCCACCGCCCAGGTGGGCATCGCCGAGCGCGCCGACCGGCTGCTGCTGGCCCTGGTCCCGTTCACGTTCCTGCAGGTGGGCCTGCCGGTGGTCGTGCTGGAGGTCGTGCTCACGCTGCTCGCCGTCGCGAGCCTGGTGACGGTGGTGCAGCGCATCGCCACGGTGCGGGCGCAGCTCGCGCGCAAGGAGGCCTGATGAACGTCGCGGCGGCCTACACGTTCGCGTGGCGCAACGCCACGAAGATCCCCGAACCGGTCCTGCGCGGCCTGTTCACCCTGGTGGCCGACGTCACCTGGCTGCGGCACGGCAAGAGCGTGCGCCGCATGGAGGCCAACTACGCCCGGGTACGGCCCGACCTGGACGCGGCCGCCGTCCGCCGCCTGTCGCGCGCCGGCATGCGCAGCTACATGCGCTACTTCCGCGAGGCGTTCACCCTGCAGGCCGTCACCCCCGCGCGCCTGCGGGCCCGTGTCCGCCTGGAGGGTTACGACGAGCACGTGCGGCCCGTGATCGCCGACGGCGGCGCCGTGTCGCTCGCCCTGGGCCACCTCGGCAACTGGGACCTGGCCGGGGCCTACGCCTCCCAGAACCTCGCGGGCGTGCTCACGGTGGCCGAGCGGCTCAAGCCCGACGAGCTCTTCGAGGAGTTCGTGCGGTTCCGCGGCTCCCTCGGCATCGACGTGCTGCCCCTCGGCCAGGGCGACGTGCTTGGCGCCCTGGTCCGTGGCGCCAAGGAGGGCGGCCGGCTGCTCCCGCTGCTCAGCGACCGGGACCTGACCTCGACGGGCATCGAGGTGGACCTCGCCGGCCACCGCGCCCGGGTGGCGGCGGGTCCCGCGCTGGTGGGCCTGGAGGCCGGCGTCCCCGTGCACGCCGTGGGCATCACCTACGAGCGGCTGCGCGGCGAACGACGCCGGGCGGCGGGCACCCCCTGGGGCCTCGTCATCCGCTTCCACCCGCCCCTGCCCGTGCCCGACCCGGGGTTGCCGCGCGACGAGCGTGCCCGCCTGCTCACGCAGGGCTGGGTGGACCAGCTCGCCGAGACGATCGTCGAGCACACCCACGACTGGCACATGCTCCAGCGCGTGTTCGTCGCCGACCTCGGGCCCGCGCGGCGGCGCGCGTCCGGCGGGCAGGCGGCCGGGTGAGAACCCCGCGGCGGCGCGGCCACCTGCGGGTGGGCATCGTCTGCCCGTACTCCTTCGACGCCCCCGGGGGCGTCCAGTTCCACGTGCGCGACCTCGCCGAGGCGCTCCAGGCCGCCGGCCACGAGGTCTCCGTGCTGGCCCCGTCCAGCGACGACACCGAGCTGCCCGACGTCGTCACCGCCGCCGGCCGCGCCGTGCCCGTGCCCTACAACGGCTCGGTCGCCCGGCTCACGTTCGGCCCGGTGACCGCGACCCGCGTGCGCCGCTGGCTGGAGGGCGGCATCGGGGGGCGTCCCTTCGACATCGTCCACCTGCACGAGCCGATGGTGCCGTCGCTCTCCATGCTCGCGCTCTGGCAGGCCACCGAGCCCGTCGTGGCCACGTTCCACACCTCCCAGGTGCGCTCGCGCGCCCTCCAGGTCGCCTACCCGCTCGTGCGGCAGTCCCTGGAGAAGATCGCGGCCCGCATCGCCGTCTCCGAGGACGCCCGTCGCACCCTCGTGGACCACCTCGGCGGCGACGCCGTGGTGATCCCCAACGGCGTCTACACGCAGCAGTTCGCGAGCAGCGCCCGCCGGCCCGCCTGGACCGGGACGCCGGGGGCACCCACCGTCGCGTTCCTCGGCCGGCTCGACGAGCCGCGCAAGGGCCTGGACGTCCTCGTGCGCGCGATCCCCGCGATCCTCGCCCAGGTGCCCGGCACCCGGTTCCTGGTCGCGGGGCGTGGGAACGGCGCCGTCGCGGAGACGCGCGAGGCGCTCGGGGACCTGGCCTCCTCCGTCGAGTTCCTGGGCGGGGTGTCCGACGCCGACAAAGCCGCCCTGCTGGCCTCCGCCGACCTCTACGTCGCACCGCAGACCGGCGGGGAGAGCTTCGGCATCGTGCTCGTCGAGGCGATGAGCGCCGGGTCCGTGGTGGTGGCCAGCGACCTGGGCGCGTTCCAGCGCGTCCTGGACGACGGCGCCGCCGGGGCGCTGTTCCGTACCGGAGACCCCGACGGCCTGGCGGCCACCGTGCTCGCCCTGCTCGCCGACCCCGCACGCCGCGACGGCTACCGCGCCCACGCCCGCCAGTGGGTCCAGCGGTTCGACTGGTCCGGGGTCACCGAGCAGGTGCTGGCGGTCTACGACATGACGCTCGCCGCCGACCACGCCATCGGCGGCGACGTCGTCGGCCGCGTCATGGGGCTGTTCCCCCGGCGGGTCGGAGGTGACGCATGACCTGGTCGGAGGTGGCTCTGGTCGCCCTGGGGGCGCTCGCCGTGGGCCTGCTGCTCGCCTGGCGCGGGGCGTCCCGCGTCGACCGGCTGCACCGCAAGGTCGCCGCGTCGCGGATCGCGCTCGACGCGCAGCTCGTGCGGCGGGCGTCGGCGGCGACGGAGCTGGCGGTCTCCGGTGCGCTCGACCCGGCGAGCTCGGTGCTGGTGGCGGACGCGGCGTACGCGGCGTCGGACGCCGGGCCGGTCACCGCGCCGGCCGCGGCCCTCAAGATGGACGGCCTCGGCGCGGACCGGGAGCGCGCCGAGTCGGGGCTGACGGCCACCTTGCGGGAGGCGCTGGGCGCGCCCGAGGCCGCGCGGGCGCTGCTGGAGGGGCCGTCGGCCGAGGTCGTGGAGGCGCTCGGCGCCGCCTGGTACCGGGCGACGCTCGCGCGCCGGTTCCACAACGAGGCGGTCGCCCAGGCCCGGCGCGTGCGCCGCCTCTGGTACGTGCGGCTCTTCCACCTGGCCGGCCGGGCGCCGATGCCGCGCACGGTGGAGCTGGACGACGTGCTGCCGCACGCGCTGGAGCCGAATGGCGGGTGACCACCCGGGCGGGCCGGACGGCGGGTGACCGCTGGGCGAACGGGCGGTGAGGGTCGTCGGGGGCGGGCGATAGGATCGGGACAGGGCGCCGACCGCGCCCGGAACGACCGGCGTCGATCCCACCGGCGAGAACTATGCGAGGTAACCGTGACTGAATCCGTGACCGGCGAGAACACCGTGGGCACGGTCGGCACCGCGCGCGTGAAGCGCGGCATGGCCGAGATGCTCAAGGGCGGCGTGATCATGGACGTCGTCACGCCCGACCAGGCGAAGATCGCCGAGGACGCGGGCGCGGTGGCCGTCATGGCGCTGGAGCGGGTGCCCGCGGACATCCGCGCGCAGGGCGGCGTGTCGCGCATGAGCGACCCCGACATGATCGACGGCATCATCGAGGCCGTCTCGATCCCCGTGATGGCGAAGGCGCGCATCGGGCACTTCGTCGAGGCCCAGGTGCTGCAGTCGCTCGGCGTCGACTACATCGACGAGTCCGAGGTGCTGACGCCCGCGGACTACGCCAACCACATCGACAAGTGGGGCTTCACCGTGCCCTTCGTGTGCGGTGCGACCAACCTCGGCGAGGCGCTGCGCCGCATCACCGAGGGTGCGGCGATGATCCGCTCCAAGGGTGAGGCCGGCACGGGCGACGTCTCGAACGCGACCACGCACATGCGTCAGATCCGGCAGGAGATCCGCCGGCTGACCTCGCTGCCCGAGGACGAGCTGTTCGTCGCCGCCAAGGAGCTGCAGGCGCCGTACGAGCTGGTCAAGGAGGTCGCGACCACCGGCAAGCTGCCGGTCGTGCTGTTCACCGCGGGCGGCATCGCCACCCCGGCGGACGCCGCGATGATGATGCAGCTCGGCGCCGAGGGCGTGTTCGTCGGCTCGGGCATCTTCAAGTCGGGCAACCCGGCGCAGCGTGCCAAGGCGATCGTCCAGGCGACGACGTTCTTCGACGACGCCGACGTGATCGCCAAGGTCTCGCGCGGGCTGGGCGAGGCGATGGTGGGCATCAACGTCGAGGAGGAGCCGGCGCCGGTGCGGCTGGCCGAGCGCGGCTGGTGAGCTGAACCTTCCTCGGAGGGGCCCCGCGGACGTCGTGTCCGCGGGGCCTCTTCGTAGGGTCTGCGGCGCTCGCATCGCGCAGCAGCGGCGGAGCACTTCAGTCTGTGGGTTTTCCGGGATGCTCGCGATCGAGTCGGCGTCAGTACAGCCAGCCGCGGCGGGTGCCCAGGCGTTCTGTCCGGCCCGTAGGGAACAATGGCGCTCGTGAGCGATGATCTGGCCGAGACACTCGGTACAACTGAAACACCATGGCTTGAGTTCAAGGACTACGACAACGTCCGCAACCGCATGACTGACCTGGCCAAGCAGGTCTGCGCCATGGCGAATGACCTTGTCGGCCATGGCAGCGGTGACATCCTCATCGGTGTCCGGGACGACGGCACCGTCGGTGGACCCGTTGATACAAGCGACGCGACGCTCCTGGCTCTGACAGACCTCCGTGACAACGGCAAAATCCTTGATCGTCCCTCGCTCACAGTGCAGGTCGGCGCGTTCCAGGGGCGGCAAGTGATTCACCTGCACGTCGAGGCTTGCGCCACGCCACCGGTCCGCTACGACGGTCGGTGCTGGGTGCGGCCTGGACCAAGCGTTCGGGAAGCGACTCGCGACGATGAGCGGGTACTTGCCGAACGTCGCCGGGCTGGCGACGGCCCATTCGACACGAGACCAGCGCCGGGCGCGACCCTGGACGACCTAGATCTAGACCTATTCCGGACGTCGTTCCTCCCGGCCATGGTCGATCCAGAGGTGATCGCGGAGAACGGGCGGCCCATCGGGCTCCAGCTTGCCTCATTGCGGGTTGCTCAGGGCATCGACATGCCAGTACCGACCATGTTGGGACTTCTAGTTGTGGGCTTGGACCCGTCGGCGTGGATCCCTGGTGCGTACGTGCAGTTTGTTCGCTACCGCGGGACGGACCTTACGGCGCCCATCGCCGATGAGCGTGAGTTGCGTGGGAATCTCATCGATGTCGCAGGTGGCCTGTCGCCTCTTGTCCAGGGTCATCTTAGGTCACGTGTGGTGAGCGCAGGTGGATTCCGGGAGCAGTCTGTCCCCGACTATCCATTAGAAGCGCTGCGCGAGATCTGCTTTAATGCAATCATGCATCGAAACTATGAGACATCCAACGCTCCTGTGCGGATCTTGTGGTTCGATGACCGGATCGAGGTTAGCAATCCAGGAGGCCCGTACGGTCAGGTGCGGAGTGACAATTTCGATCGGGTCACGGATTATCGAAACCCATCTCTGGCTGCGTCGCTTAAAGCGCTTGGCTATGTGAACCGCTTTGGTCGTGGAATTGGTCGTGTGCTGGGAACGCTGAAGGCCAACGGCAACCCTGAAGCGGAGTTCGACGTCGATGATTCGTCGTGGACTGTAACGGTGAGGCGGATTCTGTGATTACTATAGCGTTGTTCAACAACAAAGGAGGAGTGGGCAAGACAACGCTGGCTTACCATCTGGCTCACATGTTCAGTCGGATGGGGGTTAATGTTCTCGCCGCCGATCTCGACCCGCAATCGAATCTGACGTCGATGTTCCTTGACGAGGCTGAACTTGAAGAATTATGGGGGGAGCCGTCGGGGCTGATCGATCAGGGTGCGGCTCCGCAGGCGCTTATCTCGTCCAGGGTCGTTGCGGCTCAGACAGTGGCGGACGCTGTGCGACCGATCCTCGAAGGGCTTGGTGATGTCGAGGAGATCCTTCCGACCCGGATCGACACGGGATTATGGCTGCTGCCTGGGAACATTGAGCTTAGCCGATTCGAGGATCATCTTTCGAGGGCCTGGCCTTCCTCTTTCGCGGGCGATCCTGCGGCGATTCGGACCACGACGGCGTTCTATCGTGTTGTCGAACTTGCCGCCCAACATGCGGGTGCCGACGTGGTGGTAATCGATGTGGGGCCAAACCTTGGGGCAATCAATCGAGCGGCGCTGCTCGGCGCGGACCACGTTCTGATGCCCCTCGCCGCTGACTTGTTCTCCCTCAAGGGTCTTTCTAACCTTGGTCCGGTGTTAAGGCGTTGGAGGAGCGATTGGCAGGAGGTGGTCCGGCCCCGGATTCCGGAGGTGATCTCAGCTCCGGCAGGAACGATGGCTCCGCTCGGCTACGTAATTATGCAGCCGGAAATGCGCCTCGATCGACCGGTGAAAGCGTATGCGCGCTGGTTGGAGCGGATCCCATGGGTCTTTAGCACTGCGGTACTCGGCGTTGAGTCGCATTCGGGTGACCGTCCCCATGAAATTGCCACACTCCGAAATTACCGCAGCCTCATGCCTTTATCGCATGACGCACGCAAGCCCATGTTTGACCTTAAGGCTGCCGATGGTGCCCTTGGTAGCACCCAGGCTTACGTGAAAACGTGCTTTCACGAGTTCCGTTCTCTTGCCGAGAAGATTTTGGCGGCCACTGGGATCCCGCACGATCGGTAGCGAACCTTTTGGCCTCTCCTGGGCGTCGCGTTCAAGAGACGCATCGTGGGCATTGGCATCAACGTCGACAAGGTCCCCGGGCTGGCGCGCGTCTACTTCCCGTGCCAGCCCGGGAGCAGGCCCCCGCCATGAGCGAGGTGCATCGCCGCGACCGCAATGTGGGTCTGCTGATGTTCGGTCTGCTGATCCTCTCGCCGGAGTGATTCCGCCCGGGCCTGGCGGCGGCGTTCACTTTGCTGCGGGGCCCAGGTCGTCCTACTGTTGACCTGCGCAATTGTGTGCGCGGCGTGCCGAAGTCCGTCGCCCTGGTGTGAGCCACCTGCTTGGCGACGAGCAGGTGCAGCTCCTGGACCTGGTCCACCGTGACGGAATTGTCGAACGGTCGGTCACCACGCCGGGTGTCACGCCCAGACTGCACGACGTGCCGGACGCCGTCTTGAGCAGCAACCGCTCTTACAGCGGCGGTGAGGAGTTCGCCAACGACCCTGCAGGCCCTCGGCTGTGCGGTCGTCGTCGGCGAGACGAGGGTCGGCGGGGCATCTGCGGGGGCGTTCCAGCTCACCGCCCACCTGCAGTTCCACGTGCCGATCGTGCGATCGCTGCACGCCGTCACCGGCACCAACTGGGGGGTCGGGTCGTTTTCGATCACGCATGTCCCGCCGGTCAGGCGGTCGAGGTTGCATTCCTGCTGTGATCCCGCCTCCGCTGCCCGGTGCGGACAGCTACCAGGGTGACGGCTCGTAGTCCTTGAGGAAGCAGCCGTACAGGTCGGTCCCGGCCTCGCCCTGGACGATCGGGTCGTAGACGCGGGCGGCGCCGTCGACCAGGTCGAGGGGAGCGTGCCAGCCCTCTGCGGCGAGCCGCAGCTTCTCGTGATGCGGGCGCTCGTCCGTGATCCACCCGGTGTCCACGGCGGTCATCAGGACCCGGTCCTTCTCGAACATCTCCCCGGCGGACGTCCGGGTCAGCATGTTGAGGGCGGCCTTGGCCATGTTGGTGTGCGGGTGCCCCGCGCCCTTGTACCGGCGGGAGAACTGCCCCTCCATCGCCGAGACGTTGACGACGTACCCGCGGCGGGCCTTGGCCGTCGCGGCCCGCATCGCCGGCCGCAGCCGGGAGATGAGCAGGAACGGCGCGATCGCGTTGCAGAGCTGGACCTCCAGGAGCTCCAGCGGGTCGACCTCGTCCACGACCTGGGTCCACGAGTTGTTCTCCTGGACGTCGGGGAGCAGCCCGCCGGCGTCGACCGCTGTACCGGCCAGGTGGGCGTCGAGGGAGGCCGAGCCTGCTCGGAGCGCCAGCGCCGTCAGGGATGCCGCGGTGTGCGTCGCGACGGCGTCGTCCTGCGACTCGCCCTCGTGGTGGGCGACCGACAGGGCGGCGAGCGCGCCCGCGATCGCGGCGGGGTGCGCCTGCGACACGTGGTCGAACGTGACCATCTCCGGCGGTTCGAGCCCGAAGGGGAGCGGGGCGACCGGCGCGGACTCACCCGCGACGAGCTGCGAGTAGGCCCCCGGGGACCGCCGCACCGTCTGGCACGCGTTGTTGATCAGGATGTCGAGCGGACCCGCCGCGGCCACGTCGTCGGCCAGGGCGATCACCTGGGTGGGGTCGCGCAGGTCGATGCCGACGATCTTGAGGCGGTGCAGCCAGTCGGCGGCGTCGGGCATCGCCGAGAAGCGGCGCACCGCGTCCTTCGGGAAGCGGGTGGTGACGGTGAGGTGGGCGCCGTCGCGCAGCAGGCGCAGCGCGATGTACATGCCGATCTTGGCCCGGCCGCCGGTGAGCAGCGCGCGCCGGCCGGTCAGGTCCGTGCGCTGGTCGCGCCGCACGTGGCTCTTCGCAGCACAGTCCGGGCACAGCCAGTGGTAGAACGAGTCGACCAGCGTGTAGTCCGTCTTGCAGATGTAGCAGCCGCGGGCGGTACGCAGCTCCCCGGCGAACGCCCCGGGCGCGGAGGAGACCAGCGGGATGCCGGCGGTCTCGTCGTCGATCCGCGCCGGCGAACCGGTCGCCGTCTTCTCGATGATGCTCCGGTCGTGTGCCTGGATCTCCTCGCGGACCGCGGCCTTGCGCGACTTCTTGAGCAGCTTCCACATGTAGCCGGTCGCCTGCTTGACCGTCTGGACGTCGGGATGGTCGGGTGCGAGGTCGTGGAGCCTGCCCAGCACCCGGAGGGTGGTGGCAAGCTCGTCCGGATCGATCCCCGTGTTGGTCGGCACCGCCGTAGGGTAACCGGCTCCTGGGCCGGGACCCGGCTTCTCCCGGCCGCCGCATGTGGACTGTCTGGAATGTCACGCGGCGCGCTGGGCCGTCGCCGCGTGTCCGGCGCCCTTCCGCGTTCGCAGCGCCCGGACCCCCGCCTTCGCCGCGACGACCGCCGTCAGCACGAGGGGCCCGAACAGCGCGACCGCGGAGGCGGCGGTCCACCAGAACCGCCCGGTCGCCGGGGACGTCGCCAGCCCCGCCGCGGTCCAGGCGGCCGCCTCGCCGACCCACGGCAGCAGGTACCAGACCAGGTAGCCGGCGGCGAACACCGGACCGATCAGCCACACGTGCACGAACCACCGGCTCACCCGGCGGTCCGCCGGGGAGGCGTCGTCGAGGGCACGCTGTTCCGAGCTGCTGATCAGGCGGAACATCGCCTTGGCGCGCAGCTGGGTCGTCTCCCACAGGTTGGTGCATCCCGTGGCGGTCACCAGCACGGCGTACAGGTCGGACCGCAGGAAGACCATGGCCTGCCACATCAGCGTCGACAGGTTGAGCAGCACGAGCAGCCGCAGGAACGGCGCGTCCCGCCACAGCACCTCGGCGAGCAGGGTCCCGGCCAGCAGCACGCTCTGGACGGCCATCCCGGCCAGCTGGGGCCCGTAGCGCCGGCGCCGGGCCACGCTCCAGATCTGCGTCAGGTCCGTCTCGAACACGAGGAGCACCCCGTACCGCACGTCGATCCCGAACCTCGACTGCAGGCCCAGTGCCCGCGTCGCGAGCCAGTGCCAGTACTCGTGCAGGGCCGTGATCGACCAGCCCACGGGCAGGACGATGAGCGCGCTGATCCCGAAGTCCGACACGATGATCGCATCCGTCGAGTGGGGGAGCAGGTCCGGTCGCGCGACGAGGGTGATCAGGGCGAACAGCGCGGCGACGGCGTAGACGGTCCAGGCGGTCCGGCCGAAGAACCATCGGGCCACCCGCGCGTCCACCCCGGCGAACCAGGTGCGCTGCTGGACGGGCGCCGTCGGCGCGGGACCGGCGCCACCGGACGCTCCGTCGTGGGCGACGAACCCGAGCTCGTCGAGCGTGTCGACGAAGGACGCGACGTCCACGGCCTCCCCGGCGAACGCCTCGGCCTCCGCCGTGGCCTCGGCGACGGTCCGCCCGGCGAGCAGGGACCGGACCACGACGCCACCCACGGCGGGGACGTTGATGTAGCTCCCGGCGGACGGGTCGCCGATGATGCACTCCTCGCCGTCGTCGGTGACGGTGAGGTCGCGCAGGGCCACGGTGGTGGTGCCGACGTCGCTCACGAGGCGCCTGCCATCGCACGGGGGGTGCGGGCGCAGGCGGGGCAGCCGGGGTCGCGGGCCCACTCCGTGCGGGTCTGGCGGCAGCCGTCGGCGGTGTCGAGGATCACGGACGCGCCCGCCGCGTACGGCGGGGCGAACCCGGTGAGATAGCGCAGCGCCTCGAAGGCCACGAGCGAACCGACCAGCGCGGCCGCCGGGCCGATGCCCCGGTTGACGCGGTCCAGGCCGCTGCTCAGCCGGCGGACGACGCCCCGGTCCGATGCGGCCCGGCTGCACCGGTAGCACGCGGTCCTGCCGGGGTCGACCGAGAAGTAGATCACCATGGTGCCGAACATGCCGCCGCGGATCCACGGGACGCCGGCCGTCACGCAGGCCTCGTTCACCCAGAGGTCGATGTCGTTCGGCTGGTCGACGCCCGAGACCACGAGGTCGGCGTCGGTCAGCAGGTCGCTGACGTCGTCGGGCCCGCCCACCCAGCGGCTCACCGTGCGTACGTCGATGTCGGAGCTGAAGGCCCGGGCCCACTGCGCGGCGCGCTCCACCTTCGGGGTGCCGACCTGATCCTCGCGGTAGACGAACTGGCGCGCGAAGTTCGCGGGCTCCACCAGGTCGTTGTCCAGCAGCGTGAGGCGGCCGACGCCGAGCCCGCACAGCGACTGCAGCACGTTCGACCCGAGGCCGCCGACGCCGAGCTGCACCACGTGCGCGTCGGCCAGGCGGCTGCGGAAGTCCTCCGCCGTGACGTCGAGGCTGCTGAACAGGTCGAAGTACGCGAGGTTGCTGTAGTCCCGGTGCTTTCTGGGCCGCCGGTCGATCGACGTCTCGGACCGTTCCAGCACCCTCAGCCCGTCCAGGGCCTCGATCGCCGTCCGGACCGTGGCGACGTCGGTGTCGTGCCCGGAGGCGCGCAGCCGGGCGGTGAGCGCGGCGGCGTCCTCCGCACCTTCGCGGAGGGCAGCCAGGAGGGCTGCGACGTCCCCGGTCGGGTCGTCGAGCTCGATGGTCCGGCTCTGGTCCGCCATGAGGGTCAAGACCTCGCCGGACCGTTCCCACCGGCAGTTCTTCAGCGCGATCATCGAGGACTCCCTGTCGTCGTGTACGGAGTGGGTGTGCCGAGGGCCGGCCCCGTCGCACGGGAGGCGTGCGGGGCCGGCCCCTGGTGCGGGAGTGCTGCTCAGCTGTCGCCGGGCGGGTCCGGGTACTGGGTCGCCTTCACCGGCTCGACCTTACGAACGACGATCGTCATGACTGGCCTCCCTCCTGGGTGTTCGGACTGGGCCATCTAAGGCAGTGCGCGGTGACCAGGACCAGGAAGTTGCTCCGGCAATTCGACCGGCAGCAGCGCAGGCAACGTCCGTTGCCCGGCAAGACTTCCTGGGCGGCGCCGTGCACGCCGTGGCAGCGTTCCTGCGTCACCCACGGTGAGGGTGCGGACGAGTGAGGAGAAGCCCATGACGACGGTGAAGCGATTCCTGGTGGTCGCCACGACGATGCTGATGGTCGTGGCCGGCGGACTGTCGCTGGCGGCGCCGGCGAGCGCCCAGTGCCAGAAGGGGGAGTGGTGCGTCGGCGCTCCGTGACCGCCGCGCCTGCCACGCCCGGTCGCCCGGCTCGCGGCGTCCGATCAGCCGCGAGCCGAGCGAGTGGCCCAGTGCTCCAGGATCCCGCGCAGGGCCGCCCGCCGGATGGGTTCGGGGTCGTGGTCGATGCCGGTCTCCCGCGCGAACTCCCACAGCAGCGCGTGCAGCTCGTACCGGCCCGGCGACGGTTCCTCGATCAGGTGCGCCGAGGCCAGCTCGGCCAGGATGGTGTCCGTGGTCCGCAGCGGCAGGTCCCAGAGCGCCGCGACGGCGTCCCGGGACAAGCGGGTGCGTGGCGGGACCCCCAGCAGCCGGAAGTACCGTGCCGCCTCGTCCGAGAGCTGCCGGTACGACGCCGTGAAGGCTTCGCGCAGGTCGCACTCGGCGTCGTCCGCGGTGCGGAAGGCGTCGAGCGGTGCCGGTTCGGCCAGCCAGGCCGCCAGCGCCTCGGGCGCCTGCGCGGTGGTCCGGCGGACCAGGTGGTCGCAGGCGATGCGCAGCGCCAGCGGAAGCCCGGAGCAGCGCTGCACGATCGCGTCGACCGCCCCCGGCGCCGCACGCAGACGCTCGTCCCCCAGGAGCGTGCGGACCAGCCGGGCGGCGGCCCCCTCGGGCATCGGGGGCACGCCGACGTGCCGGGCCTCGTCACGGATGCTGAGCCCGCGCAGCTGGTGGCGGCTGGCCACGACCGTCGTGCAGGCGCCCGGGCCGGGTAGCAGGGGCCGGACCTGCTGGGCGGATGCGGCGTCGTCGAGGACGACGAGCACGCGCCGCGCGGCCAGCACCTGACGCAGCAGCGCCGTGCGGGCGACGGACGATGACGGGACGTCGGCGTCCGGGATCCCGAGGTCGGTCAGGAGCTGGCGTGCGAGGTCCTCGGCCGACGGCGGCCGCCCGGTGGAGCCACGTAGGTCGGCGTACAGCTGACCGTCGGGGAACGCGTCGTGCCGGGCATGGGCCCAGGCCAGGACGAGGGCGGTCTTGCCGACGCCGGCCGGGCCGTCGAGCACGACGCAACGGTGCCCGCCGCCGGGGCCGGTCAGCACGGTGTCCAGCGCCGAGAGCTCTTCTGACCGCCCGGAGAACGTCGACGGCGGGGAGGGCAGCTGGGTGGGCGCCGCACCGGCCGGCCCGAGGGGTTCCGGGGCGGGCACCCGGACGGCCGGCTCGGCCCGGGCCCGCTCCGGGGCCGGCTGCGCCCACCGTCGACGGTAGAAGTCGAGCAGCTCCCCGACCCGGGCGTCGTCGAGACCGAGGCCCGCCCCGATCGCGCGCAGGGTGCTCACCCGTGGCCGTCCGACGGCGCTGCGCTCGATGTTGCTGACCGAACGCACGGCCAGGCCGGCCCGCTCGGCGAGCTCCTCCTGGGTCAGGCCCGCGCGGCGGCGGAGCTGTGCGAGCAGGTCGTGCTCCGAGCTGTGCACTGTCATGCGGCTCCCGAGGGACGTGAACGACGTGGCCTTCCGCGCCCATCCTGAGCGCTCGGTGCCCGGCCGTCGTGCAGGTTCCTGCAACCTGGCCCCGGATCAGGCCGTCGGGACGATCCCCGTCCGGCCCTCCCAGGTGCCGTGCTCCGCGAGCGGACGGAAGCGGTACGTCGCGAACTCGTGGTGGAAGTCGCGCCGCCGGCGTTCGGCCATGGCGTCGGCGTGCCGCCGGGCCGCGGGGAGGTCGGAGCGGCCGTGCACCATCGCCTCCATCGCGCGCACGGTGCGCCACACGGAGAACGTGGCGATGGTGCGCGGCGGCCGGAAGGCGGCCAGGGCGAGCGTGGTACCGGGGTGGTCGCGCACCTGACGCTCGACGGGCTTGCCCCACCGCAGGAACCGGGGCACCTCGGGCAGCCGCATCCGCGCGACGGTCACCGCGACCACGGGTTCGTCCTGGTCCCAGGTGCCCGACCGGGCGGGCAGGCCGGGCAGCGCTGCCAGGTGGGACCAGCGGCGCAGGTACTCCAGTCGGACGTGCCAGCCGGTCGCCAGGTGGCGGCCCAGGGCGTCGTCGGACAGGAAACGGTCCACGGCGTCCTCGTCGCGCCACTGTGCGAAGACGGCGATCCGCCGCAGCTGCAGCCGGTCCGCGGAGACCGTGGGCGCGCCCAGGCGCATGAGGGCCAGGCACTCGGCGTGGTCCAGTCCCGGCGTCGTGGTGCCCGACGGCGGTCGCACGAGCGCGCGTGCCGTCACGGCCGCGGGCAGCTCGGCGAGGTGGAAGGTGTGCATCATCGCTCGCGCTCCATCTTGTAGTGCAGCCGCATCATCCAGGTGCGCCACATCCGCAGCTCGTGGTCCGTGCGGAGCACACCGTACGGGTCGCGGTACAGGCGGAAGGTCTCGTGCAGGGGGATGCGTGCCGCGAAGTCCCGGCCGCCGTCGCGGACGGTGACGTACGCGCCGTCCTGCCCGAACCGGCCCGGGGGCGACTCCAGGATGAGCCCGCCCTCGTCGGTGACGGCCGGGCGCAGGAAGACCTGCACGTTGCCGGACTCGAGCGGGAACGCGACGTGGACGCTCGGCCCGGCAGCGCCGGGGAGCCGGCGCGCCGAGTAGCAGCCGCTGAACACGTAGCGGCCCGACGGCCGCAGCGTGCGGAGCCACGCGGCCCCGACCTGCGCGCCGTGCCGGTCGCGGATCACGCGCACCCTGCTGTCCATGCCGTGTGCCACGTCGAGCGGGCGCATCGGGAGGGAGAGCTGCTCGACCCGGCGGCCGAAGAACCGCGCGACCAGCTCGCCGGCCGGCCAGAACAGCGGGGACCAGCCGGACCACACCTCCATGCGCCAGGCGGCGGTGTGCTCGTAGAAGTCGCGGATCCGGGGGTCGAGCCCTGCGGCGTCGAAGCCTGGCCCGTCGAGGACCGCCATCGTCGGCAGGAGGCCGGGGGCGGGGACCGCCGCGGTCGCGTCGTCGTCGACCGTGCCGCCGTGGTGCGTGGCCTCGGCGGCGAGCCAGCCGTCCGCGACCGTGGCGGACCGGCTCGTCGGGGCGCGCAACCAGGAGTGGTCGCCCGCTAGGTCGACCGGCCTGCCGGTCAGCCGCCAGAACTTCCGGGACCCGAGGTCCAGCAGGTGGTTCACGAGGACGCATTCTCGCAGGGGCTTCGTCGGTTACGGTCGGGGCGTGCTGCTCCCTGACTCGTCGGTGCCCGGGGCGGACCTGCCGGTCCGGGCGGTCCTGTCCGCCACGGTCGACGCCGTGCGGTCGCGCGGCGCCGCGGTGCTAGTCGCGCCGCCCGGGTCGGGCAAGACCTCGCTGCTGCCGCTCGCGCTGGCGGACGCCCTCGGTGGCACGGTCGTCGTGGCCGAACCGCGCAGGATGGCGACCCGAGCGGCCGCCGCCCGGCTCGCGGACCTCGTCGGCGAACCGCTCGGGCAGCGGATCGGCCACGCGATGCGCGGCGAGCGCAGCGGCGGCACGGGGCTGCGCGTCGAGGTGGTGACCACGGGCCTCCTGGTCCGGCGCCTGCAGCAGGACCCGGAGCTGCCGGGTGTCTCCGCGATCGTGATCGACGAGTGCCACGAGCGGCACCTCGACGCCGATCTGCTGCTGGCGCTCGCCCTCGACGTCCGGACGAACCTCCGGGACGACCTGGCGATCGTCGCGACCTCCGCCACGGCGGACACGGTGCGGCTGAGCCGTGCGCTGGGTGCGGAGGAGCCGGCGCCCGTGGTCACCGCGTCCGCCGCGCTGTTCGACGTGGCCGTCGAGTGGGCCCCGCCGCCGGTCACCACCCCGCTGCTCCCCGGCGGGCGGGTCGACCCTCGCCTGCTGGACCACGTCGCCGCCGTCGTCCGGCGGGCGCTGGCCGAGAACGAGGGCGACGTGCTCGTGTTCGTACCGGGGGAGGCCGAGATCCACGGGGTGACGCGCCGGCTGGCCGACCAGAACGTGCTGCCCCTGTTCGGCCGCCAGTCCCGCGCCGAGCAGGACCGGGCGCTCGCGCCGTCCGCCGTGCGCCGGATCGTGGTGACGACGTCGGTCGCGGAGAGCTCGCTGACCGTGCCCGGGGTCCGGGTCGTGGTCGACTCGGGTCTGGCCCGGGAGCCGCGCACCGACCAGTCCCGTGGCCTCGGTGCGCTGGTCACCTGCCGGGTCTCGCGGTCCTCGGCCGAGCAGCGGGCGGGTCGTGCCGGGCGTGAGGCGCCCGGGCGGGTCTACCGGTGCTGGTCCGCGACGGATCATGCCCGGCTCGACGACCATCCGGCGCCGGAGATCGCGATCGCGGACCTGGCGTCCTTCGCTCTCGACCTCGCGGCCTGGGGTGCGCCCGGGGGCGCCGGCCTGACGCTGCTCGACCCGCCGCCGCCGGCGGCGATGACCGCGGCCGGTGAGCTGCTGCGCCGCATCGACGCCGTGGACGAGGAGGGCCGGATCACCGGGCGGGGCCGGCGGATGGCGGCGGTGGGGGCGCACCCCCGGCTGGCCCGCGCGCTGCTGGACGGGGCAGCGCGGGTCGGTGCCGACCGGGCGCGCGAGGTCGTCGCGCTGCTCTCGGACGACTCCGGCCGGGGCTCCGGCGACGACCTGCCCGCTCGGTGGCGGGCCCTGCGTCGCGGCGACGACCGTGCGGCCACGGCGCGGTGGCGGGAGGAGGTGAGGCGGCTCGGCCGGGGTACGCCGGGTGGCTCCCCGGTGGGCGGCGAGGCGGGGTCCGGCCGCGAGGAGCATCGCGTCCCGGACGATCTCGCGGCCGGGATCGTGGTGGGCCTGGCGTACCCGGACCGGATCGCGCGCGCCCGGGGGAGCGACTCGGCCACCTACCAGATGTCGGGCGGCACGGGCGCCGCGCTGGACCCGCAGTCGCCGCTGCGGACCACGCCCTGGCTGGCGATCGCGGTCGCGGACCGGGCGCCGGGCCGCGCCGACGCCCGGATCCGCGCCGCGGCGCCGATCGACGAGGCCACGGCGCGGGACGTCGCCGCCGAGCTGGTCTCGAGGGCCGACCAGGTCCGCTGGGCCGACGGGCGGATCGTGACGCGGCGGGTCGAGACGCTCGGGGCGATCGTCCTCAACGACGCACCGCTGGCGCAGCCGGACCCGCTGCAGGTGCAGGCGGCCGTCCGTGACGGTATCCGGCGCAGCGGCCTGTCCGTGCTGCGCTGGTCGGAGGCCGCGGTCGCGCTGCGCGACCGGCTGGCGTTCTGCCACGCGCACCTCGGCGCCCCGTGGCCGGCCGTCGACGACGACGCGCTGCTGGCCGGCCTCGACGACTGGCTGGGTACCGAGCTCGCGTCGGTGCGGGCCGCGCGCGACCTGTCCCGCATCGACGTCACCTCGGCCCTGCGGCGCCTGCTGCCCTGGCCCGAGGCCGTCCGGCTCGACGAGCTCGCGCCCGAACGGCTCCGGGTCCCGTCCGGCTCCGAGGTGCGGCTCGCGTACGACGGCGCCGGGCCGCCGGTCCTCGCCGTGAAGCTGCAGGAGGTGTTCGGCTGGACCGTCACCCCGGCCGTCGCGGACGGCCGCGTCCCGGTGGTGCTGCACCTGCTGTCGCCCGCGCAGCGCCCGGTGGCGATCACGAGCGACCTCGCGTCGTTCTGGAAGCAGGGCTATCCGCAGGTCCGGGCCGACATGCGGGCTCGTTACCCGCGGCATCCGTGGCCGGAGGATCCGCTGACGGCGGTGCCGACGAGGAGGGCGAAGCCGCGGCGGTGAGCCGGGTGCCTGCAGTGGCCGGCGGGAGCACCGGGGGCGAGCGCCCCCGGCGTCCTGCCGGGCGGGAGGCCCTTACGCGATGGTGATGATCGTCTTGCCCGCGACTCGCGCCGTCGGGTTCAGTGCCTCGACCGCCTCGGCGAGCGGCCGCACGGCCGCGACGTTCGTCCGCAGGCGCCCGTCGCGGACCCGGCGGACGATCTCGACGAGCTGGGCGCGGTCGACCTCGACGACGAAGAACACGGACCGCCCGCCCTCCGGCTGCCGGGCGGGCGGCTCGGCGATCGACACGAGGGTGCCACCCGGCCGGACGAGGTCGATGGACCGGTCGGCGATCTCGCCGCCGATGACGTCGAGGACGAGGTCGACGTGCCCCACGGCGGCGAGGTCGTCGGTGCCGAGGTCCACGAAGTCGTGCGCGCCGAAGTCGGTCGCCGTTGCCCGGTCGGCCGTGCGTCCGGTCCCGATCACGTACGCGCCCGTCTCGCGGGCGAGCTGGGTGACGACCGACCCGACGCCGCCGGCGGCGCCGTGCACGAGCACGGTCTGCCCCGCCTCGAGCCGTCCGTGGTCGAACAGGGCCTGCCACGCGGTGAGCCCGGAGATCGGCAGGCTCGCGCCGGTGACGAAGTCCACGTCGGCCGGCAGCGGTGCGAGGTTGCGGGCCTCGACCGCCACGTACTCGGCGAGCGTGCCGTCGCGCGTCCAGTCCGCGAGGCCGAGCACGCGCTGTCCCACGCTGATCCCGGTGGTCCCGTACCCGAGCCCGGTGACCACGCCGGCGAGCTCGTGGCCCGGGATGCTCGGCGTGCGGTCGTGGCCGGCGCGGTCGGTCCACGTGGCCGGCCAGGTCAGCTCGCCCGGCGTGAAGCCGGAGGCGTGCACGCGCACGACGACGTCGTTCTCCGCCGCGCTCGGTTCCGGCTGGTCCGTGAGCCGCATCCCGGCGGTGCCGGCGTCCCGGTCGGTGACGGTGATGGCTTTCATCTGATGTTCTCCCGTTCGGTCGTCTCGTCCTGTGGGCGAGGTGTGCTTCACCGGGTAGACGAGATGCGGGGCCCTGGCGTCAGGTTCCGGTGGAGTCCCGCCAGAGCGTGAGCTTGTGCGGGTTCCACTGGATCAGCACGTCGACCACGGCACCGTCACGGACGACGAGCTCCAGCACGCCGCTGACCGAACCATCGTGCTCGAAGGTCAGGACCGGGCCGGCGTCCGTCGTCCGGCTCACGAGCCGCACGGGGCTCTGCCGCGCGAGCACGCCCACGACGAAGCGCGCCACCTTGTCCGGGCCGTGCACGGGGTTGAGGGCGGCCCGGACGATCCCGCCGCCGTCGGACCGCAGGGTGACGCCCGGGTGCAGGAGCCGCACGAGCGTCGCGACGTCGCCGGTGTTGGCCGCATGTCGGAACGCCGCCGTCAGCGGGGCGCTCGCCTCGCCGGCCGACGGCTCCGGCCCGTGCGCGGCCACGCGGGCACGCGCGGACGACGCGAGCTGCCGCACGGCGCCCGGGGAACGGTCCAGGATGTCCGCGACGTCGGCCACCGGGTAGTCGAACACGTCCCGGAGCACGAAGGCGACACGTTCGGCCGGCGTCATGCTCTCCATCACGCTCAGCAGCGCCATGCCCACCGACTCGGCCGCCAGGGCCCGCTCCGCAGGGTCGCCGCCGGACGGTGCCGGCCCCTGGAACCGGCCGCCGGGGACGGGTTCGGGGAGCCAGGGGCCGGTGTAGAGCTCGTGGCGCCGACGCGCGCTCTTCAGCACGTCCAGGCACACGCGGCTCGTCGTCCGGGCGAACCAGCCGACCGTGTTGCCGACGTCCGCCCGGGCGCCCTCGTCCAGCCGGTACCAGCGCACGAACGCCTCCTGGACGGCGTCCTCGGCGTCCGCGACCGTGCCGAGCATCCGGTAGGCGAGCCCCACCAGACGGTCACGATCCAGGCCCGTGACCGGCCACACCTGCGTCATGCGCCCATCATGACCCCGGACCGCTGCGGTTATCCTGGCCCGCATGTCCCTCACCTCCGCGCTCGGCGACGACTGGGTCCCGGCGCCGGACGGCGTCCGCGAGCGCTCCGCGGCCCGCGTCATCCTCGTCGACGGCGCCGGCCGGGTGCTCGTGGTGCGCGGCCACGACGTGAACCAGCCGGAACGGTCCTGGTGGTTCACGGTGGGCGGCGGCATCGACGCGGGAGAGACTCCCGTGCAGGCGGCGCTGCGCGAGACCCGTGAGGAGGCAGGCGTCGTGCTGGCCGCCGAGGACCTGGTGGGCCCGGTGCTGACCCGGACGGGCATCTTCGACTTCTTCGCGGAGACCTGCCGTCAGCACGAGGTGTTCTACCTGGCCCGGGTGGCGGACGCCGTCGCGGTGTCGACCGACGGCTGGACGGCGGCCGAGCAGGAGCTGCTGGACGAGATGGCCTGGCTCACCCCCGCGGAGCTGCGGGAGCAGCCGCTGGAGGTCTTCCCGCCGGAGCTGCCCGACGTCGTCGACCACCTGCTGGCCGGCTGGGACGGCGAGGTGCGGCACCTGGGCGTGCAGCTCGACGACTGAGCGCCCCCGGTGTGCGCGAGCGTGCTTGGAATGGTGTTCGGCGCATTTTCTCTGTGATTTATCATGCATTGTTGGAGCGTCTTATATGCCGATGCATGGGCGTCCGAACTGCACAAATGCAACGCCTGCCGTGCAATCCGGACGCCGAAGAAAAGTACTGCGGGTGAAAACCAGGAATGCGCGCTGATATGCCGCGCGCATCGCAATGAAGCCTGTTTAGCGTGGTGGCGCAGGGGCACCCACCACGGAAGGTTCCAGTCATGGAGAGACTCACCAAGGCCGCGCTCGCGACGGGTGGCGCCGCCGCACTGCTGCTCGGTGGTGCCGGCACCCTCGCGTTCTGGACGGACGACGGCCTCGCGACCGGCACGGACGTCACCTCGGGCACCCTGACCATGACCGACGGTGCGTGCGGCGACTGGACGCTCGACGGCGGCGGTGCCGTCACCGAGGGCATCGTGCCGGGCGACACCGTGACCACCGACTGCGCCCTGACCGTGGGTGGCACGGGTGACCACCTCGCGCTGGGTGACATCACGGTGACCGCCCCCACCTGGGCGGAGGACAACGCGCTGACCGCCGTGCTGGACGTCGCCGTCTCCGGGGCCACGCTGGACGGTGCCCCCGTCACCCTTCCGCTGGCCGAGCCGGTACCCGTCGAGGCGGCCTCCGACCTCGTGGTCACGGTCGCGGCCACCTTCCCGGACGACGCCGGCAACGAGACCCAGGCGCTCACCGCAGCCCTGGAGGACGTCACGGTCCAGGTGACACAGGCCCACCTCGTCCCCGCACCCTGACCGGTGGTGCCGAGACCGTGCGGACAGCAGCTCGTCTGACGGGGCGTGCGCTCGCGGCCGTGGTCGTGGTCGTGGCGGGCGCCGCGCTCGTGCTGGGGGTGATCGTGCCCCGGGCGGCCGGCGCCACCCCCTTCGTGGTGCTCACCGACTCCATGGAGCCCACGCTCCCCGTCGGCACCCTGGTCGTGTCGCGCCCGGTCGACGCCGGGCGGATCGGCACCGGCACCGTCATCACCTACCAGCTCCGGTCGGGTCGGGAACGGATGGTGACGCACCGCGTCGTCGGCGTCGGTTCGACGGTCGGTGGCGAGCGCACCTACGTCACTCAGGGCGACGCGAACGATGTGCCCGACGTGGTGCCCGTCCGGGACGTCCAGGTGCGTGGCGCGGTCTGGTACCACGTGCCCTACCTCGGGTACGTGGCCGGGGTGTTCACCGGGCAGCGTGCGGCGGTCGGTGCCGTCGTGGCCGTGCTGCTGCTCGGCTACGCGGGGTGGCAGGTGTTCCGTGCCGTGCGCGAACGGTCCGCGCGGGTGCCCGTAGGCCCCGCCGCCGTCGGCCCTGGGGTGGCCGACGGCGGCGGTCCCCGCGAGGGGCCGGGGCGTTCCGAGGAGGGGCCGGTGGTGCGCGAGCACACCGCCGCGGGCGGGGCCGGGGGAGAGCCATGAGGTGGGCGGCGTCGGTGCTCGTCGCCGGGCTCGTGGCCGGGTCGGCCCTCGGGGGACCGGCCGGGTCGGCGTCCGCGGTGCCGGACGGCGATGCGGAGCGGCTGTTCCTGAGCGTGGACGGGAACACCTGGGCGCCCGTCGTCACGGCGCCGCTGCTCGATCCCGGCCTGGTGTGGGTGCCGGGCGACGTCGCGACCGGCACGCTGTACGCCCGCAACGGGTCCGGCGAGGCCGCGGACGTGGCGGTGACGGTACGCCTGGACGGTGGGCCGGCCGGCGCGGGCCTGCCCCTGGCGGACGCGCTCGACGTGCGCACGCGCCTGGGGGACGGCGCGTGGACGGACGGCCCGGTCTCGGCGGTCACGAGCCTCGCACCTGGCGAGGAGCTGCCGATCGGGATCGAGGTGGGGTTCGATCCCGCGGCCGGCAGCTCGACACAGGACCGGACGGTGCACCTCGACCTCGTCGTGACACTCTGGGGCGTCGGGCCGGGCGCGGGCGACGGCGGTGCGGGCGGTGGCGCCGTGCCCGGGGCGGGCGGCCCGGGGACGCTGCCGCGGACGGGCGCGAACCTGCTGTTGCCGACCCTGCTGGCGGCCGCCGCGGTCGTCCTGGGTGTGCTGCTGCGCAGGGGAGCGCGCCGTGGGTGACCGGGGCGGGGCTGTACCCCGCGCGCTGTCGCGGCGACGGCGCATCACGGTGGCCGTGCTCGTGGCCCTGGCGCTGTGCACGGGCACAGGGGTCGCGTGGGGAGCCTGGGCGGCCGGGGGCACCACCACGGGCCCGGCGGACGCCGTCACGGCCTGGACCCTGCCGGCCACCGCGACCACCTGCACCGACACCGACGGGCAGGTCTTCGAGACGGCAGCGGTCACCTGGCCGGAGACCAGTACCCCGCATGCCCTCGACTACACGGCCACGATCAACGACGTGGCGGCGCCGGTGACGGACGACGGCGCCACCCGCACCGTGGTGATCGACCAGGCCGTGCTGCAGCAGCTCTTCGGCGGGCTGTTCGGCGGCACGCTGACGGTCCGCGTGACCGCATCGCTGCCCGGCACGTCGTGGACCGCGCCGGTGGCCACCGAGACGGTCCAGGCGGGGGTGATCGTGGTACCGCCCGGGCTGACGCTGGAGTGCACCTCCTGAACGCCGGGAGCCCTGCGGGCCGCGCCGTAGGATGGACGGCTGTGAGCATCCCGACCATCGGCGTCCTCGCCCTGCAGGGCGACGTCCGCGAGCACCTGGTAGCCCTCGAGTCCGTGGGCGCGTGCGCCGTGACCGTGCGCCGGCCCGCCGAGCTGACCGCCGTGGACGGTCTCGTGCTGCCCGGCGGCGAGTCGACGACGATCGACAAGCTGCTGCGGATCTTCGAGCTGCGCGACCTGTTGCAGACCCGCATCAAGGAAGGCCTGCCGGTGTACGGCTCGTGCGCGGGGATGATCCTGCTCGCCGACCGGATCCTGGACGGCACCGCGGACCAGCAGACGGTCGGCGGGATGGACGTGGTGGTGCGGCGCAACGCGTTCGGCCGGCAGGTCGACTCGTTCGAGACGGACCTCGAGTTCACGGGAATCTCGGACGCCGGGGACGGCGGACCGGTGCGCACCGCGTTCATCCGCGCCCCCTGGATCGAGGAGGCCGGAAGCGACGTCGAGGTGCTCGCGCGGATCCCGGCTGTGGATACGCAGGGCCGTCCGGTGGCGGCCGCCGGTAGAATCGTCGCAGCACGGCAGGGGCCGCTGCTCGCCACCGCGTTCCACCCCGAGATCACGGGGGACACGCGCGTGCACGGGTTGTTCGCCGGCATGGTTGCGGGCGGCTGAGCGGTCGTCCCGCTACCGTTCGACGCCACTGCACCAGTCACCGCACACGAGTCACCGCAAACGCAAGGAGTCAGGTAAAGGCATGTCAGGTCACTCCAAGTGGGCCACGACCAAGCACAAGAAGGCCGCGATCGACGCCAAGCGCGGCAAGCTCTTCGCCAAGCTGATCAAGAACATCGAGGTCGCGGCGCGCACGGGCGGCGGCGATCTCGCCGGTAACCCGACGCTGTTCGACGCGGTCCAGAAGGCGAAGAAGTCGTCGGTCCCCAACGACAACATCGACCGTGCGGTCAAGCGCGGCTCCGGCGAGGGCGCCGACGCCGTCGACTACCAGACGATCATGTACGAGGGCTACGGCACCAACGGCATCGCCGTCCTCGTCGAGTGCCTCACCGACAACAAGAACCGCGCCGCCTCCGAGGTGCGCCTGGCGTTCTCCCGCAACGGCGGCAACCTCGCCGACCCGGGCTCGGTGTCGTACCTGTTCTCCCGCAAGGGCCTGGTCGTGGTGCCCAAGGCCGACGGCGTCACGGAGGACGACGTGATGCTGGCCGCCCTCGACGCGGGCGCCGAGGAGGTCACGGACCAGGGCGAGGTCATCGAGGTGCTCAGCGAGGCCACCGACCTGGTGCAGGTGCGCACGGCCATCCAGGAGGCGGGCATCGAGTACGACTCCGCCGACGTGATCTTCCACCCCTCCATGCAGGTCGAGGTGGACGTCGAGGGTGCCCGCAAGATCATGCGCCTCATCGACGCGCTCGAGGACAGCGACGACGTGCAGAACGTCTACGCCAACTTCGACGCGAGCGACGAGGTCATGGCGGCCCTCGACGACGAGGAGTAGGCGAGCCTGCAGGGCCCCCGGGGGCGCGCGTGAGAGGGTTCCTCCGTGCGCGTTCTCGGTGTTGATCCCGGTCTGACCAGGTGCGGCGTCGGCGTCGTCGACTCGCTGCCGGGTCGCCGGGCCAGGATGGTCGCGGTCGGGGTGATCCGCTCCGACGCGGACCTGTCCACCGATCTGCGGCTGCTGAAGGTGGCCGAGGGCCTGGACGCGTGGCTCGACGAGCACGTCCCCGACGTCGTGGCCGTCGAGCGGGTCTTCGCCCAGCACAACGTCGGCACGGTGATGGGGACCGCCCAGGCGGCGGGCCTGGCCATGGTGGCCGCGGCCCGCCGCGGCGTGCCCGTCGCGCTGCACACGCCGTCCGAGGTGAAGGCCGCGGTGACCGGCTCGGGCCGCGCCGACAAGGCGCAGGTGACGACGATGATCACCCGCATCCTCGACCTGGAGGAGGCGCCCCGCCCGGCCGACGCCGCCGACGCCCTCGCGCTCGCCGTCTGCCACCTCTGGCGGCCGTCCGGTGCCCTCCAGGGCGGCGACCGGCACGAGCTCACACCGGCCCAGCGGGCCTGGGCCGCCGCCGAGCAGGCCGCCCGGCAGCGTCCGCGGCGCTGACCCGGCGTGCCTCCCCGAGGAGGCACACCCGCGCTTGTTAGGCTCCTCGCACGAACGTTCGATCGTGAAAGGGGAGCCCGTGATCGCCTCGCTGACGGGGACCGTGGCCCACGTGGGCCTGGACCGCGTGGTGGTGGACGTCGGCGGCGTCGGCTACCTGGTGCACGCCACGCCCACCACGCTCGCCGGGCTCCGCGTCGGCGAGACGGCGGGTGTCGCCACGAGCATGGTGGTCCGCGAGGACTCGATGACCCTCTACGGGTTCGGCGACGCCGACGAGCGTGACGTGTTCGAGGCGGTGCAGACGGTCTCCGGCGTCGGGCCGCGCCTGGCGCTCGCGATGCTCGCCGTGCACACCCCGGACGCGCTGCGCCGCGCCGTCGCCACCGAGGACCTCGCCGCGCTGACCCGCGTGCCCGGCATCGGCAGGAAGGGCGCCCAGCGCATCGTGCTGGAGCTCGGAGACCGCCTGGGCCCCGCCTCCGGCAGCGCTCCGGCCGAGGCCGCGACCGCTGCGGCGACCGTCGCCGGCGACCACACCGAGCGGGTCGTCGAGGCACTGACGGGCCTCGGCTGGCCGGCCAAGCAGGCGGACGACGCCGTCGCGAAGGTGCTCGCCGAGGCGGGCGCCGAGGTCGTGGCCGCCGACGAGGTCGCCACCACGCTCCGCGCCGCGCTGCGCCTGCTGGGAGGCCACCGTGGCTGACGTCTCCACCGAGACGGAGGGCCCCGGCGGCCGCATCGTCGCACCCAGCGCCGACGAGGTGGAGCGGGCCGCCGAGGCCGCGCTGCGCCCCAAGCGGCTCGACGACTTCGTGGGCCAGCAGGTGGTGCGCGACCAGCTCTCCCTCGTGCTCCAGGCCGCCCTGGCCCGCGGCAACCCGCCCGACCACGTGCTCCTGTCCGGCCCGCCCGGCCTCGGCAAGACCACCCTGGCCATGATCATCGCGGGCGAGCTGGAGTCCCACCTGCGGCTCACCAGCGGGCCGGCCATCCAGCACGCCGGCGACCTCGCCGCCGTCCTGTCCTCCCTGGAGGAGGGCGACGTGCTGTTCATCGACGAGATCCACCGCCTCGCCCGGCCCGCCGAGGAGCTCCTGTACGTCGCCATGGAGGACTTCCGGGTCGACGTCGTGGTCGGCAAGGGCGCCGGTGCCTCCGCGATCCCGCTGGCACTGCCGCGGTTCACCGTGGTCGGCGCCACCACCCGGTCCGGCCTGCTGCCCGCCCCGCTGCGTGACCGCTTCGGGTTCACCGGCCACATGGACTACTACTCGCCCGCGGAGCTGGAGCGCGTGATCCTGCGCTCCTCCGGCCTGCTCGGCGTCCACCTCGAGCACGCGGCCGCCCACGAGATCGCCGGCCGCTCCCGCGGCACGCCCCGCATCGCCAACCGGCTCTTGCGCCGGGTGCGCGACTGGGCGCAGGTGCGCGGCGACGGTCGCCTCGACCTGCACGCCGCGAGGTCCGCCCTGGAGGTCTACGAGGTCGACCCCATCGGCCTGGACCGCCTCGACCGCGCCGTCCTGACCGCGCTGTGCACCCGGTTCGGCGGCGGACCCGTCGGCCTGTCCACGCTCGCCATGACCGTGGGCGAGGAGGCGGAGACGGTCGAGACCGTCGCCGAGCCGTACCTCGTGCGCGAGGGACTCGTGGGGCGCACGCCGCGCGGCCGCGTGGCCACGCTCGCGGCCTGGGAGCACCTGGGGCTGAAGCCGCCCGCGCAGCCCGGCGCCGCCGCGGCAGGGGGCACCGCGCCCGAGGACCAGGGAACTTTGCTGGATCCCTGACGTTGTCCCTGTGGCGCCGTCCGCCGCGATCCGAGGATCAGCCCACCGCGCACTACACTGGGTTGGATCCTCGTCGTACCTGTGCGTGACGTGCGTGCGTGGCACACCCGACCCAGCAATCGAACAGGACCATCCACTGTGGACCCCTCATTCCTCATCCTCATCGCGATCCTCCTCGTGGTGATGTTCTTCATGTCCTCCCGTACCCGCAAGCAGCAGCGCGAGGCCGCGGAGTTCCGGAACAACCTCACCGTCGGGACCAAGGTCATGACCGCCTCCGGCATGATCGGCACCGTCATCGACGTCGACGAGTCCACCGACCAGGTGACCATCGAGTCCTTCCCGGGCAGCCCCACCACGTGGCTCCGTGCCGCCATCGCGAAGAAGATCGACGAGCCCGTCGCCGACGACGCGGCCGACGACGACGCGGCCGATGAGGCCGACGTCACATCGAACGGCGAAACGGGAAGTACCATCAGCCCGGACGCGAACGACGTTCCCGACGACCTGTCCGGCCTGGACACCGCTCAGCGCGAGTACCGGGAGCAGCAGCGACGGGACGCCGACGCGGACGGCAAGTGACGGCCGCGCCGTCCGGTGACCCCGGACGGCGCCGAACCCGCGCCGGACGTACCCCGGCGCGCACACGAGAAGAGACAGACGTTGGCGACTGACACCCGGCGCTCGCGGCCGGTTCGCACGATCGTGCTCCTCACGATCCTGACGATCCTGCTGCCCTTCGGCGCCCTCTTGGCTGGTTGGCAGCTCGACGGCAAGTCGAGCGACAATCCGGACGGCGCGAGCCTCGCACCTGGTCTGGCCCTCGACCTCCAGGGCGGCACCCAGGTCATCCTCAAGGCGGTGACCTCGGACGGCTCCGAGATCACCCCGGAGGCGATGGAAGAGGCCATCGGAGTGATCCGGCAGCGGGTGGACGCCAACGGCGTCACCGAGGCCGAGATCTCCAGCCAGGGCACCGACCAGATCGTGGTCGAGATCCCGGGCGAGGTCGACGACGAGACCGTCGCGCTGATCTCCAAGGCCGCGCAGATGAAGTTCCGGCCCGTGCTGACGATCGGCAACCCGACCCCCACGGCGCAGCCCTCGGCGAGCCCGTCCGCGTCCGGCGACGCCGCCGACGAGGAGGCCGCTGACGGCGAGACCGCTCCGGGCGGGTACACCGAGGAGGAGATCGCCGAGCAGGAGGCGGCCGTCGAGGCCGCCACGGACCCGTCGGACCTGGCCCAGATCACGCCGTCGGTGCAGACCGCGTTCGACGAGCTCGACTGCACGGACCCGAAGAACCTGCAGGGCGGCGGCGGTGACCGGCCGGACCTCCCGCTGGTGACCTGCGACCAGACGGGTGTCGCCAAGTACGTCCTCGGCCCCGTCGAGGTGGACGGCACAGACCTCAGCTCGGCGACCTCCGGGCTGATCCCGAACGCGAACGGCACCGTCTCGAACGTGTGGGGCGTCAGCCTCGACCTCAACTCCGAGGGCGCACGGGCGTTCCGGACCACCACGGAGCGGCTCGTCTCCCTGGAGCAGCCGCGCAACCAGTTCGCCATCGTGCTGGACAGCCTGGTCGTCTCGGCGCCGAGCATCAACGAGCCGATCACCAACGGGCAGGCGAGCATCTCGGGCTCCTTCACGCAGAGCTCGGCGGCGACGCTGGCCAACCAGCTCAGCTTCGGCTCGCTGCCGCTGACGTTCGAGGTCGAGGGCCAGAACCAGATCTCGGCCACCCTGGGCTCCGAGCAGCTCCAGCGCGGCCTGTTCGCCGGCCTCATCGGCCTGGCGCTCGTGGTCGTGTACTCGCTGTTCCAGTACCGCACGCTCGGCCTGCTCACCGTCGCCTCGCTGGTCGTGGCGGCCGCCATGACCTACGTGGTGATCGCCCTGCTGAGCTGGGGCATCGGCTACCGCCTGTCCCTGCCGGGTGTCGCGGGTCTGATCGTGGCCATCGGCTTCACCGCGGACTCGTTCATCGTGTACTTCGAACGTATCCGTGACGAGCTACGTGACGGCAGGTCGCTGCGCCTGGCGGTCCAGCGCGGCTGGCTCCGTGCCCGCCGGACGATCTACGCGGCCAAGGCCGTGAACCTGCTGTCCGCCGTGATCCTGTACTTCATGACGGTCGGCGGCGTGCGTGGCTTCGCGTTCACGCTCGGCCTGACCACGATCATCGACGTCATGGTGGTCATCTGGTTCACGCACCCGGTCATGGAGCTGCTCGCCAAGGTGCCGTTCTTCCGGGACGGGCACAAGGCCTCGGGCCTGTCGCCCGACCGGATCGAGGTTACGCCGCGGTACCGGGGCGCCGGCCGGTTCTCCGGCCCCGACGCCGCTCCGGCCGGCGGCGCCGACGCCGAGGTGCCGGAGCGGGAGCTGGTCACGGCGCAGTCCGTGTCGCCCGCACCCCGGATGACCGAGGACGGCCGCAGGATGACGATCGCGGAGCGGCGTGCCGCCGAGCGCAAGGCTGCCGCGGGGTCGGTCGAGTCGACCCAGCAGGCTCAGAACGAGGAGAAGCACTGATGGCTGCAGGCGGCTTCGCTCAGTGGGGCAACGACCTCTACACGGGACGCCGGTCGTACCCGATCATCCAGAAGCGCGGCATCTGGTTCTCGATCGTCGGGCTGTTCTCGGTGGCCTCGATCCTCGTGCTGGTCTTCCAGGGCCTGAACCTGGGCATCGACTTCCGCGGCGGGTCCGAGTTCACCGTCTCGGGCGCGTCGACGACGGACGAGGACGTGGCGATCGACGCGGTCGCGACCGTGGCCCCGGGGGAGGAGCCGCACGTCTCCACCGTCGGCGCCTCCGCGGTGCGCGTCCAGGTCTCCGAGCTGGACAGCGAGCAGACCGACCGCGTGGCCGAGGCGCTGGCCGACGCGTACGGCGTCCAGGTGGGTGAGGTCACCTCGAACTTCATCGGCCCCACCTGGGGGCAGTCCGTGAGCCTGCGGGCGCTGTGGGGCACCGTGGCGTTCGTGGCCGCGGCCGCGATCTTCATGGCGCTCTACTTCCGGGCGTGGCGCATGTCGGTGGCCGCGATCGTGGCGATGCTCGCCGACGTGCTGGTCTCGGCCGGCGTGTACGCCGCGATCGGCTGGGAGGTCACCCCGTCCACGATCATCGGCTTCCTGACGATCCTCGGCTTCTCGCTGTACGACAAGATGGTCGTCTTCGACAAGGTCCGCGAGAACACGGACCACGTCCTGGAGCAGACCCGCAGCACGTACGGCGAGCGCGCCAACCTCGCGGTGAACCAGACCCTGGTGCGGTCCATCAACACCTCGGTGGTGGCGCTGCTGCCCGTCGCGGGCATCCTCTTCGTCGGCGGGTTCCTGCTGGGGGCCGGCACGCTGAAGGACATCTCGCTGTCGCTGTTCGTCGGTATCGCCGCGGGTGCCCTGTCGTCGCTGTTCCTGGCGACGCCGCTGGACGTGGCGCTCCGCGAGCGTGAGCCCAAGATCGCCGCCCACACCAAGAAGGTCATGGACCTGCGGGCCGGCCTGATCGCCGAGGGCGCGGACGAGAGCGTGCTGGCCGCCGCGGCGTCCGGCTCGGCGCAGCTCGTGCCGGGGCATCACCAGGGGCAGGCCGCCCAGCCCAGGCGGCGCCGGTAGGCTCACGCCTCGTGACAGATGACATGACCGACGTCGCCCTCTCCGGACTGCTGCCGGAGAGGGCGACGCGCGTCCGCGAGCTGATCGCGGACGTCCCTGACTTCCCGTCCCCGGGCATCCTCTTCAAGGACATCACGCCCCTCCTGGCCGACGCCGAGGGGCTGGCCGACGTCGTGGAGGCGTTCACGCGGCTGGCGCTGGCCGACGGCGTCGACGTCGTGGCCGGCATGGAGGCCCGCGGGTTCCTGCTCGGCGCCCCCGTGGCCCATGCGCTCGGCCTCGGCTTCCTGCCCCTGCGCAAGGCCGGCAAGCTCCCGCCGCCCACCCACAGCGTCTCGTACGACCTGGAGTACGGGTCGGCGTCGATCGAGCTGCGGTCGGGAACACTCGACCCCGGTGCGCGTGTTCTCATCATTGACGACGTCCTGGCCACCGGTGGGACCGCGGCGGCCGCGGCACAGCTGGTCGAGAAGTGCGGGGGAGTGGTCGCGGGGCTCGCCTTCCTGCTGGAGCTGGACGCACTCCACGGCCGGGACAGGCTGACCGGGCACAACGTCGATACCCTCCTGCGAGTGGGCACGCCGTCCGACGGATGACCGTGCCGGACGGGGAATAGAGGTCCAGGGCTAGACTGGCGACTCCGGGGTCGGACCCGGGGAAGGAGGCGCGTACATGGCTGAGAACACGGTGTCACGCGCTCCGGTGCCCGAGAAGAACCCGCCGACACCGCCCGGCGGCAACCGGATGCGCAACCGGCTCGCGCGCCTCGGCGTGCGCAACGTCGGGGGCGGGACGCCCGCCGCCATCGAGCCGCTGCTCCAGGCGATCCGCAGCAACCACCCCAAGTCCGACGTCGCGCTCATCGAGCGGGCCTACGTGGTGGCCGAGAAGGCTCACCGCGGGCAGATGCGCAAGAGCGGCGACCCGTACATCACGCACCCGGTCGCCGTCTCCACGATCCTCGCGGAGCTCGGCTTCGAGGGCACGACGATCGCGGCGGCGCTGCTGCACGACACGGTGGAGGACACCGACTACGCCCTGGAGACGCTGCGGGCCGACTTCGGGGACGACGTCGCGCTGCTGGTGGACGGCGTCACGAAGCTCGACAAGGTCAAGTACGGCGACGCGGCGCAGGCGGAGACCGTGCGCAAGATGGTCGTGGCGATGGCCAAGGACATCCGCGTGCTGGTCATCAAGCTGGCCGACCGGCTGCACAACGCCCGTACCTGGAAGTACGTGCCGTCCAAGTCGGCCGAGCGCAAGGCGCGCGAGACCGTCGAGATCTACGCGCCCCTGGCCCACCGGCTGGGCATGAACACGATCAAGTGGGAGCTGGAGGACCTCTCCTTCCAGACCCTGTACCCCAAGGTGTACGACGAGATCGTGCACTTGGTGGCCGAGCGGGCCCCGGCGCGCGAGGAGTACCTCGGCGTGGTCAAGGGCCAGATCGAGTCCGACCTGCGCAGCGCGAAGATCAAGGCCACCGTGACGGGCCGGCCGAAGCACTACTACTCGATCTACCAGAAGATGATCGTGCGCGGGCACGACTTCGCGGAGATCTACGACCTGGTCGGCACGCGCGTCCTCGTGGACACCGTGCGCGACTGCTACGCGGCGCTCGGCGCCATGCACGCGCGGTGGAACCCGGTCCCGGGCCGGTTCAAGGACTACATCGCGATGCCGAAGTTCAACATGTACCAGTCGCTGCACACGACGGTGATCGGCCCGGGCGGCAAGCCCGTCGAGATCCAGATCCGCACGCACGACATGCACCGCCGCGCCGAGTACGGCGTCGCCGCGCACTGGAAGTACAAGGAGAAGACGCCGGCGGGCGGCGCCGACCCGAAGAACCAGGACATGGCCTGGCTGCGCCAGCTCGTGGACTGGCAGCGCGAGACCGCCGACCCGGCGGAGTTCCTCGACTCGCTGCGCTTCGAGATCGGTGGCGACGAGGTCTACGTCTTCACGCCCAAGGGCCAGGCGATGGCCCTGCCGGGCGGCGCGACGCCGGTCGACTTCGCCTACGCGGTGCACACCGAGGTGGGCCACCGCACCATGGGCGCCCGCGTGAACGGCCGCCTGGTGCCGCTGGACTCGCCGCTGGAGAACGGCGACGTCGTCGACATCCTCACCTCCAAGTCCGAGACGGCGGGGCCCAGCCGCGACTGGCTCGGGTTCGTGAAGTCGCCGCGTGCCCGCAACAAGATCCGGCAGTGGTTCACCAAGGAGCGCCGCGAGGAGGCCGTCGAGACCGGCAAGGACTCGATCGCCAAGGCGATGCGCAAGCAGGGCCTGCCGATCCAGCGCCTCATGTCGCACGAGGCCCTGGTCGGGGTCGCGAACGAGATGAACTACCAGGACGTGTCCGCGCTGTACGCGGCCGTCGGCGAGGGCCAGATCTCGTCCGCCCACGTGGTGGAGAAGCTGGTCCGGGCGCTCGGTGGCGCGGACGGCGCGGAGGAGGACGTCGCCGAGGCCGCGCGGCCGGGCGGACTCACGGCGCGCCGCGTGCGCTCGGGCGACCCGGGCGTCGTGCTCAAGGGGTCCGAGTCCTCGGACGTCTGGGTCAAGCTCGCCAAGTGCTGCACCCCGGTGCCGGGTGACGACATCGTCGGGTTCGTCACCCGCGGCCAGGGCGTGAGCGTGCACCGCACCGACTGCGTCAACCTGGACGGCTTGCGCAAGCAGCCGGAGCGCCTCGTCGAGGTGGAGTGGACGCAGGGCGCCAACACGATGTTCCTGGTGCAGATCCAGGTCGAGGCGCTGGACCGCTCGCGGCTCCTCTCGGACGTCACGCGCGTCCTGTCCGAGAACCACGTCAACATCCTGTCGGCGTTCGTCTCGACGTCGGACGACCGGCTGGCGGTCTCGCGGTTCATCTTCGAGATGGCCGAGCCGGCCCACCTGGCCACGGTCCTGTCGGCGGTCCGCAAGGTCGAGGGAGTGTTCGACGTGCACCGCATCACGGGCACGAAGCCGGTGGAACGCCCCCAGCTCCCGGTCTAGTCCCGCACTCAACGAGCGGTGGGGCGGCCGAACCAGTGGGTCAGGGTTGTCTCCAGGGACGGCCTCGCCGTGCCGGTCCAGACGACATGGCCGTCCGGTCGCAGCAGCGCGGCCGGGACGTCCGGCCCGGCCGCGCCGGGGTCGGCGACGTGGTCCACACGGCCGGCCCAGCCTGCCACGGAGAGCTCGCCGGTCCGGTCGAGCAGCAGCCCGCGGCCGGCGTGCATCCGGTCGTAGAGGCGGCCGGTCGTCAGGTCGACGTCGCGCAGGCGGCGTCCGAGCAGGTCGGGCCCCTCCCCGACGTCGTACCGGATCCCGGTCGCGGTGATCTTCTCGATCAGGAAGCGGTTCACGTCGTCGAGATCCATGAGCTGCGCCAGCAGCCGGCGGACCGCCTGCGGGCCAGGCGCCAGTGACAGGAGCTCGGCCTGGGCGCGGGTCGTGTCGAGCACGTCTGCCGCCACCGGGTGCCGTTCGGCGTGGTAGGTGTCCAGCAGGTGGTCCGGGGCCCAGCCGTTCACCTGGGCGGCCAGCTTCCAGCCGAGGTTGAAGGCGTCCTGGATGCCCAGGTTGAGGCCCTGGCCGCCGAGCGGCGGGTGCACGTGCGCGGCGTCCCCGGCGAGCAGCACCCGTCCGGTCCGGTACCGCTCGGCCTGTCGCGTGGCGTTGCCGAAGCGCGAGAGCCAACGTGGCGAGTGGACGCCGAAGTCCGTGCCACCGTGCGTCCGGAGCTGGCGTGCGAGCTCGTCGAGGGTCGGGGGCACGGTCCGGTCCGGGGCCAGGCCGTCGGCCGGCACGACCACACGGAACAGCCCGTCACCGACGGGACCGGCGCCGAAGCCGCGCTGCGTCGTGCGGACCCGTGCGGTCACCTCGGCGACCTCCTCGGGTGATGCGGTCATCCGGACCTCGCCCAGCAGCCACTCCACGTCGGCCGGCTCGCCCGGGAAACCGACGCCGAGCAGCGTGCGCACGGTGCTGCGGCCACCGTCGCAGCCCACCAGGTACCGGGCGTGCAGCCGGGTGCCGTCGGTCAGCTCGGCGGTGACCCCGGCGTCGTCCTGGTGCAGGCCGGACAGCTCGGCGCCGCGTCGGACCTGGGTGCCCAGCTCCACCGCCCGGTCCGTCAGCAGCCGGTGCACGGCCGGCTGCGGGATGCCGAGGACGAACGGGTAGGTGGTGTCCAGGTCGCCGGGGGCGGGTCGCGTGATACCCGCGAAGTACCCGCTCAGCGGATGCCTGGTGCCCAGAGCGAGGAACCGGTCCAGCAGGCCGCGCTGGTCCATCACCTCGATGCTGCGTGCGTGCAGGCCCAGCGCGCGCACCACCTCGGTGGGGGCGGTGTCGCGCTCCAGCACGAGCACGTCCGCCCCGTGCAGGCGCAGCTCCGCCGCCAGCATCATGCCGGTGGGCCCGCCGCCCACCACGATCACGTCGGTCATCGAGCTCCCCCGGTCAGCCTCGTCCCGGCGGGCTGCGGCCCGCCGGCCGACGATTCTGCGGCATGCCCGGGCCCTTGCCGCAAGCCCCCCATGGCGCTATATCTTGAAAGTGGAGGGTCTCAGGCGGTGCCGGGCGCTCCGGGCAGAAGCTCTCCGAGATCGAACCGGACCGGCTCCTCGAGCTGCTCGTAGGTGCACGACGCCGGCTCCCGGTCCGGCCGCCACCGCTTGAACTGGGCGGTGTGCCGGAACCGGCTGCCCTCCATGTGGTCGTAGCCCACCTCGAGCACCCGCTCGGGCCGCAGCGGCGTGAACGACAGGTCCTTGCCCGCGCTCCAGCGGGACTGCGCGCCGGGCAGCCGGTCGTTCGGCTCGCCCGCGGCCGGGTCCGCCCAGCCGTGCCACGGGTGCGCGTCCGCCTCCGGGGTCCCGGGTTCGACGACCAGCGGTGCGAGCTCGGCGACCAGCTCCGCGCGCCGGCCGGCGGAGAACGACGCCGCGACACCGACGAACTGCAGGCGTGGCGCGGGCGCGGCGTCGTCCCACAGGCCGAGCAGGAGCGAGCCCAGCAGCGGCTGCTCCGGCGTCGAGGTCTTGTGCAGCCGGTACCCCGCCAGCACGACGTCGGCCGTGCGCGCGTGCTTGATCTTCAGCATGGCGCGCTTGTTGGGCGCGTACGGTCCGTCCGCGGGCTTGGCGACGACGCCGTCCAGGCCGGCGCCCTCGAACGACGCGAACCACTCGGCCGCCACGGTGGCGTCCAGCGTGCGGGGCGTGGCGAACACCAGCGGGCCGGTCAGCCCCAGCCCGTCCAGGGCCTCGAGCCGCTCGGTCAGCGGCCGCTCCATGAGCGAGTCGCCGCCGAGCGCCAGGACGTCGAAGACCACGAGCGCGGCCGGCGTCGTCTCCGCGAGCATCGTCACGCGTGACGCCGCCGGGTGGATCCGCTGCGACAACAGGTCGAAGTCGAGGTGCGCCGCGCCACCCTCGGGGGCCCGGGCGATGACGATCTCACCGTCGACCACGCACCGCTCCGGCAGCGCCTCGCGCACCGCCGCGACCACGTCCGGGAAGTACCGGTCCATCGGCTTGGCGTTGCGCGAGTCGATCCGCACCTCGTCGCCGTCGCGGTACACGATCGCGCGGAAGCCGTCCCACTTCGGCTCGTAGACGTAGGCGGGTGCGTCGTCGGACCCGGACTGGGCGGGCACCGATGCCACGCTCTTGGCGAGCATCGGCCGGACCGGGGGCTGCACGGGCAGGTGGTCAGTGGTCACGAGGACGAGCCTGCCTCAGCGCGGCGCATACCGCAGGTAGACGCACCCGTCGGAGAACGCCCGGATGTCCGTCAGGCGCAGGCCGAGGCGGGCTCCGGGCGGCAGCGCGGGCCGGCCACCACCCACCACCTCGGGGAACACGATGAGGCGGAAGTCGTCGACCAGGCCCTGGCGGATCGCCTCTGCGGCCAGGGTCGGCCCGCCCACGGAGGTGACGCCGGGCCGCTCGTCCGCGATGCGCCGCAGGTCGGCGGGCCGCAGGTCGCGGACGATCCGGGTGCGCTGGGACGTGACGGCCTTCTGCGGCAGCGTCGAGGAGGCCACGAACTTGTCCGCCCGCCGCCAGAGGTCCGCGAACTGTGCGTACACGGGGCTGGCGCCCTGCTGGTCCTGGTACGTCTCCCAGAACACCATGGTGCGGTACATGTCGCGGCCCAGGACGTAGGTGGTGACGTCGGCCTCCATCTCGTTGATGAAGGCGTGCACCTCGTCGGAGGGCATGGCCCAGTCGAACTTTCCCTCGGTGTCGACCGTGTAGCCGTCGGCGGACATGTTCGCCGAGTAGCGCAGAGTTCCCATGGCCCTATCCGACCACGGAGCGGGCCGGAACTCATCGATCCGCGCGGGTGCGAGTCAGCGTGACCTGGGCCATCGTGGAAAGTGAGCAATCGTCCCGAGCGGGAGGAGCAACCATGCCGAAGCGTGATCCCGGACCCAGCGTCAAGGACAAGGAGCTGTACGAGAAGCTCCGCGACGAGGGCAGCTCGAAGGAGAAGTCGGCACGCATCGCGAACGCCGCGGCGGCCTCGTCCCGCAAGAGCGTCGGGCGCAAGGGCGGCAAGGCCGGCGACTACGACGACTGGACGGTCGAGCACCTGCGCAAGAGGGCCGCCGAGATCGGCATCCCCGGCCGCTCGTCGATGCGCAAGGGGGAGCTCATCAAGGCGCTGCGGTCCCACTGAGACCGGGCGATGAGACCGGGCGGTGCACCGGGCGAACCGAGATCGGCGCGGGACCGGTCCGCGAGGCTCAGTCCGCGGACCGGTCCCGGTCCTTGTCGCGGCTGGGCTGGACCCGCTTGGGCTCGCCCGGCATCTTCGGGTACTCGGGCGGGTAGGGCAGGTCGCCGAGGCCGTCGGCCTCGTCGCGGGCCGCGAGCTCCAGCGCCGCGTCCAGCGAGCAGTCCAGGGCCGGGTCCCGGTCGGCACGGAGCGCCGCGAACAGGTCGCCCCGCTCGGCGAGCCGGCCCGGCGCCGTCAGCACGTCGAAGTCGTCCGGGTGCACGTCCGGCACCTCGTCCCAGTCGAGCGGCATCGAGACCGTGGCCCGGGCGTTGGCGCGGATCGAGTACGCCGAGGCGATCGTGCGGTCACGGGCCATCTGGTTGTAGTCCACGAAGATCGCCTCGCCCCGCTCCTCCTTCCACCAGCGCGTGGTCACCCGTCCCGGCAGGCGTCGCTCCAGCTCCCGCCCGACGGCGATCGTGGCGCGCCGGGCCTGCGTGAACGTCCACCGCGGCTCCAGCGGCACGAACACGTGCAGGCCCCGCCCGCCGGAGGTCTTGGGGTACCCCACCAGGTCCAGCTCACCCAGCAGCTCCCGCAGGTGCGGGGCCACCGCGGCGGCATCGTCGAAGTCCGTGCCCGGCTGGGGGTCCAGGTCGATCCGGAGCTGGTCCACCGCCTCGACGTCGTCCCGCCGCACGGGCCAGGGGTGGAACGTGAGCGTGCCCATGTTGGCCGCCCAGGCCACCACCGCGGGTTCCGTGGGGCACACCTCGTCCGCCGTCCGGCCCGAGGGGAACGCGATCGTCGCGGTCTCCACGTAGTCCGGGGCGCCCTGCGGGATGCGCTTCTGGTAGAAGCCGTCCCCCTTCGGGTCGTTCGGCTTGGGCGTGCGGGTGGCCAGGTGCGCGCCCTCGTGCCAGCCCTTGGGCCAGCGCTCCAGCGTGGTGGGCCGGTGCAGCAGCGCACCCGTGATGCCGTCCGCGACGGCGACGAAGTACTCCACGACCTGGAGCTTGGTGATGCCCCGGGGGAAGACGACACGGTCCGGGCTCGTGACGCGCACCGTGCGGCCTGCGACATCGAGCTCCACTGCGGGTGACTTGGATGCGGCCATGACCCGAAACTAGCGCTCCAGCAGCGCGCGCGCCGCCGCGAGCGCCCGGTGCGCCGCCGGCCGGCCCACCACCCGGGCGCGCCGGTCGAGCAACCGCGCCGCACGTCCGAGGTCCGCGCCGTGGCCCGCCAGCGCGACGAGGACGGGCACGGCGGCCTCCGCCGGCACCGTGCGCGCCACGTCGACGGCGGTCCGGTCCGGGCTCGTGACCGGCACGCCCGCAGGCCGCACGGTGTCCGCGGCCAGGCCCGGCGCCCGGCGGGCAACCCTGCCGGGCCGCGGCACGGGGCAGCGCCGGCCGGGGGAGTACGCCACCTCCACCGGGGCGCCCGCGGGCCAGGCCTGCGCGGCTCCGCCGTCGTACACCCCCGTGTGCACCCAGGCGGCGGTCGCGGCGGCCAGCACGCAGGAGGCCGGCACCTCGGGCGCGAGCGCCAGGGCGCGGTGCCGCGCGTCGACGGCCGACGCCGGGCCGACCGCCGCGCCGTCGTACAGCTCCGTCAGGGCGCCCGACCGCATCAGGTCGGACCAGGCCACCGGTCCGCCCACGTGCGCGGGCGTGACCACCAGCGGCACGGGAGCCGGCCGGGGGTCGAGGAGCGCGGCGAGCGAGGACGACACCCCGAGAACCTACGACAGCGGGCCCGGCCGCGCAGAGCGCGACCGGGCCCGCTGTGGACGACCGAGGATCAGCCCCGCGAGTCCTCGGCGGCCTTGACGACCTGCTCCAGCCAGGACCGGCGCGCGGTCACGGCGGCCTCCAGCTCGGAGACCTTGCGCTTGTCGCCCTTGGCCTGAGCGTCCGCGAGGTCCGCCTCCAGGCCGGCGATCGCGGCCTCCAGCTGCGCGGCGGCACCCTCGGCACGGGCGCGCGTCTCCGGGTTGGTCCGCCGCCACTGCGCCTGGTCGGCGTCGCGGATCGCGGTCTCGACCGCACGCAGGCGACCCTCGACGCGCTGGATGTCACCGCGCGGGACCTTGCCCGCCTCCTCCCAGCGCTCCTGGATGCCGCGCAGGGCGGCCTTGGCCTTGTTCAGGTCCTTGACCGGGACCAGGGCCTCCGCCTCCGCGAGCAGCTCCTCCTTGACCTTCAGGTTCTCGCCGTACTCCGCGTCGATCACGGCGTTCTCGGCGTCTCGGGCCTGGAAGAACCGGTCCTGGGCCGCCCGGAAGCGGGCCCAGAGCGCGTCGTCGTCCTTGCGGGACGCCCGGCCCGCGGCCTTCCAGCGCGCCATGAGGTCGCGGTACGCGCCCGCGGTGTAGCCCCAGTCCGTGCTCGTGGACAGCGCCTCGGCCTCCGAGACCAGCTTCTCCTTCTCGATCTTGGCGGCGTTGTTGCGCTGCTCCAGGTCGGCGAAGAAGTGCCGGCGCTCGCGGTCGAACGCGGTGCGGGCGTGGCTGAACCGCTTCCAGAGGGACTCCTCCGTGGGGCGGTCGATGCGCGGCCCGGAGCGCTGCGCGTCCTTCCAGCGGTCCAGCAGGGCACGCAGCTCCTCGCCGGCGGGGCGCCACTGCATCTTGGCGGGGTCGGTCGCGGCGATCTTCTCCGCGGCCTCCACGATGACGGTGCGCGCGGCGACGGCCTCCGCCTTCGCGGCGGCGCGTGCAGCCTCCAGGGCCGCCCGGCGCTCGGCGGCGCGTCCGCGCAGGGCCTCGACACGGGCACGCAGACCGTCCAGGTCGC
This sequence comes from Promicromonospora sp. NPDC052451, assembly GCF_044547525.1. Taxonomy (NCBI): domain Bacteria; kingdom Bacillati; phylum Actinomycetota; class Actinomycetes; order Micrococcales; family Promicromonosporaceae; genus Promicromonospora; species Promicromonospora sp. NPDC052451. The sequence continues at coordinate 88,994 of NZ_JBIUAP010000004.1, read as the reverse complement.
CGACGGCGGCCGGCTCGGCCGTCTCCTCACCGAGCTTCTGGAGGGTCTGGTCGATCTCGCGCACCGACAGGTCGGCGCTGTCCAGACGGGCCTCGAACAGCCCGACCTTCGCGTTCAGGTCCAGGTAGCGGCGCACGTACAGCGCCAGCGCCTCCGAGGTGGTGACCCCGGGGAACTGACCGACGACGCGCTCACCGGCGGCCTCACGGACGTACACGGTGCCCTCGTCGTCCACGCGGCCGAAGGTCTCGGCCTCGGCGTGCGCGGCGGCGTCGGCGGCAGCCGGGACCACCGGGGCGGGTGCGACCGGCGCGGACTGCGCGGCGGGAGCCGCCGGCGCGCCCGGCTTGGGCGGCCGGGGACGGGCCAGAGCGGCCGGCGACGGGATCGCCGACGGCTTCGGGGCCGCGGGTGCCGGGGCCGGCGTGGTGGCGGCGGGCGCCTCGGCGGCGGGGGCTTCTGCGACGGGTGCTTCCTCGGCGGGTGCCTCGGCTGCTTCCTCGGCGGCGGGTGCCTCCGCGGCGGGTGCCTCCTCGGCGGGAGCCTCGACCACGGCCTCGTCGGTGCCAGCCTCGTCAGCGGCAGCCTCCGGCACGGCGGCGTCGTCGGCAGAGGTCGCTTCCGCGGCTGCCTCCTCGGCGGCGGTCTCCGCGGGCGCGGTCGCTTCCGCGGCTGCCTCCTCGGTGGCGGTCTCCGCGGGCGCGGTCGCCTCAGGAGCCTCCTCGGCGGGTGCCTCCTCGGTCTCGGCCTCAGGAGCATCCGGCGCAGCGGTCTCCGCCTCGGGTGCCTCGGCCGCCTCGTTCACCGCCTCGGCGGGTGCCTCTGCTGCGGTCGGAGTCTCGGCCACGGGCTCGGCGGGCGCGTCCTGCTGGACGGGCTCGGACGAGCGTGAAGTGGGTTCGCTCACTGGGTCTCAACTCCTTCGATGGTGACCGGGGTGGCGGGCGCGCCGTCAGAAGCGGCACCGCCCGTCACTCCCGCGTCAGCGACTGCCTGGACGAAGTCCAGGCCGGATGTGATCGTGCCGAAGACCGTGTACCCGCCGGCTGCGTCGGACGGGATGGTCGATTCCTCGTAGACGAGGAAGAACTGGGAGCCCATGGACTCCGCGTCGCCACCGCGGCGCGCCATGGCGACGGTGCCGGCCGGGTAGACGTCGTCGTCCGGGGCGTTCTCGATCGGGCCGAAGCTGTAGCCCGGGCTGCCGGAGCCGGTGAACGTCGGGTCGCCGCACTGGAGCACGAAGATGCCCTCGGTGGTCAGCCGGTGGCAGCCGGTGCCGTCGAAGTAGCCGTCCTGGGCGAGCGTGACGAAGCTCGCGACGGCCTGCGGGGCCTCGTGGCCGTCGAGCTCCAGGACGATGTCGGCCTCGGTGTCGCCCGAGCACGCCTGCAGGGTGACGGTCCAGGTGCGGTCCTCGGCGACGGACGGGTCGGCGAGCTCGTAGCCCTCGCGCGCCTCCTCGACGCCGGCGGGGCAGGCGCCGGCGTCGTCCGGCGCGTTGCCGTCGATGAGGGCCGCCACGGCGAAGGCACCCACGAGCGCGAGCACCGTGAACAGGGCGATCAGGGTCCACAACCGCTGCCTGCGGGCGCGCCTGGCCGCCTGCCGCTGCTCGCGCTTGCGGTCCTGCTTGGCCTGCTGCGCGCGCTGCCGCTGCTTGGTGGACGCCACCGCGTTCCCTTCTCCGTGCTCTCTCGGACCCGCCTCGACCCGGACGCGGCCCCGCTGGACCGATTCACCGCCGGATCCGGGGCGAATCACCCCGTGCGGGGACAGTGTAGGCATCGGATGCCAGCTCATACCGTCCGAGCGGTTCCGCCGGCGGGTGAACAGGGCCCCGCGAGCGGCCCACGGGCCGGGATAGCGTGGGTCCGTGGAGATTCGTGTCGTGGTCGCACCGGTGTTCGGCACCAACTGCTGCGTGGTGTCCTCGGGCGGCGACTGCGTGGTGGTGGACGCGGGCGCGGGCGTCGCGGACGCCGTCGCGCGGCTGGTCGACGACGCCGGGCTGACGCCGCGCGCCGTCCTGGCCACCCACGGCCACGCCGACCACACCTGGGACGCCGGGGCGCTCTGCGCCCGCTACGACATCCCGATGGTGCTGCACGAGGCCGACGCCTACCGCCTCGCCGACCCCTTCGGCACGCTCAGCCCCGCCCTGGAGTCCGCACTCGGCCTGCACCGCGCGGACTACCGCGAGCCCGCACGCATCGAGCCGTTCGGCACGCCGGAGGGCTCGGCCCTGCTCACGTTCGGCCAGGTCACGCTGCACGGCCTGCACGCACCCGGCCACACCGAGGGCTCCACCCTCTACCGCCTCGACGACACCGTCCTGGCCGGCGACGTCCTGTTCGCCGGCTCGATCGGCCGGACCGACCTGCCCGGCGGCTCGCCGGCCGTGATGACCCGGACCCTGCACGACGTGGTACGCGGCCTCGACCCGGCGCTCGCCGTCGTGCCGGGGCACGGGCCGGCCACCACGGTGGGGCACGAGCTCGAGACCAACCCGTTCCTGGCAGCCTGAGCGCCTAGAATCGAGGCCGGTCCGCGGTGGCGTGAGCAGTCGCTGCCGTCGCCGGTCCCGCGGGCCCCGAGAAGCGGGTCCATCCACAGCACACGAGGAGCACCTCAGCATGGCCGAACAGCTCGTCCGCCCCGACCCGATCAGCGGCTTCCCCGAGTGGCTGCCCGAGGTCCGGTTGGTCGAGCTGCATTGGCTCGACGAGATCCGGCGCATCTTCGAGAGCTACGGCTTCAGCTCGATCGAGACGCCGTCGGTCGAGCGCCTGGACGTGCTCCAGTCGAAGGGCGAGACCTCGCAGGAGGTCTACACGCTCCGCAGGCTCCAGGCGGACTCGAAGGACCAGTCGGACGCGAGCATCGGTCTCCACTTCGACCTCACCGTGCCGTTCGCGCGGTACGTCGCGGCCAACGCGGGCAAGCTGGTCTTCCCGTTCAAGCGGTACCAGATCCAGCGCGTGTGGCGTGGCGAGCGCCCGCAGGAGGGTCGCTACCGCGAGTTCACGCAGTGCGACATCGACGTGATCGGCATCGACACCGTGCCGCTGCACTTCGACGCGGAGCTGCTGCGCATCGTCGTGGAGGTCCTCACCGCGCTCGACCTGCCGGCCTGGACCGTCAACGTCAACAACCGCAAGGTGCTGCAGGGGTTCTACGAGGGCCTCGGCATCGACGACACCATGGCGGTCATCCGGGTGACCGACAAGATCGACAAGATCGGTCCGGACGCGGTCGCCGAGCTGCTCTCCACCCAGGTCGGTCTCACCGCCGACCAGGTGGCCGCCTGCCGTGACCTCGCCCTGATCCGCGGGACGGACGTCTCCGTGATCGAGAAGATCCGGGCGCTGGGCGTCAAGTCCGACCTGCTGGAGGAGGGGCTGGGTGAGCTGGGCCGGCTCCTGGAGTCGCTCGCCGACCTGCCCGCCGGCACCGTCACGGCGGACCTGTCCGTCGCGCGTGGCCTCGACTACTACACGGGCACCGTGTACGAGGCGAAGTTCCTCGACTTCCCTGGCTACGGAAGCATCGCCGCGGGTGGCCGGTACGAGAACCTGACGGGCAGCTTCACGCGGCAGAGCCTCCCCGGCGTCGGGCTGTCCATCGGCCTGACGCGCATCTTCGCGAAGCTGGTGGCGGAGGGGAAGCTGGAGACCGGCCCGAGCAGCCCGACGGACGTGCTGGTGGTCATCCCCAGCGACGAGCGCCGGGGGGACGCGCTCGCGACGTCCGCGGCGCTGCGCGGGCGCGGGCTGAACGTGGAGACCTACCACCAGGCGGACAAGGTCGGCAAGCAGCTGAAGTACGCCTCGCGCAAGGGCATCCCGTTCGTGTGGTTCCCGCCCTTCGAGGACGGCCGCGACCACGAGGTGAAGAACATGGTGACCGGTGACCAGGAGGTCGCGGACCCGGCCACCTGGACGCGCGGCTGACCTCTGGGACGGGTGAACTGGACTTGCCTGCCTGGTTTGCCCGAAAAGTATCCGTCTGCATCGACTAGCCTCGCTGCGGGACCGATCAGGGCCCCGTTCGACGTCGCTGGCCGGTCATCGGCCACGGTCTGGCCGAGGGGGCCGGTTGATGGCAGGTTCGGGACGGCTGCACGACAGAGCTCTCGGCGACCGCTGGGAGCAGTCGCTCGTCGGAGTGACGGGTGCGGCGCGGCGCCGTCGTGCACGAGGGGTCCGGATGCGCACCCCGTACCTCGCGGTGCGCGAGCGTGCGGCCGCCGACAGCAACCGCCTGCGGACGGGTCGCCGCACCCGTCGTCGGCTCGCCGGGTCCGCCATCGTGCTCGGTGCCGGGCTCATGGGGTGCACCGCCGTGCTCGTGCTGTCCCCGGCGGCGGTCGAGCGGTCCGTGCTCGGCTGCCCGGCGGGGAGCGTCGTGACCGTGGCCTGGGTGGACCAGTACCGCGACGTCCTGGGTGTGCGGGTTCCTGATCCGCGGGATCACCTCGAGGTCGCGGCGCCTGCGGGCTCGACGGTCGAGGTCGTCTTCACGGACGCCGCCGGCGCCACCTACCCGGCCGTGCGCGGTGAGGTGTCCGGCGGCGGCCTGCTCGCGGTCGAGCCGCCGCGCCCTGTGCCCGCGCAGGAGCGAGGGCTGTGGCGGGTCGAGACGGTCGTGGCGGCCGGGGGAGCCGTCGTGGCGACCTGTGCGGGGACCCTGCCCTGACGGTGCGGGGAGGGGTGCGTCCGGCGACTTGACGATTGTTCGAACGAATGTTCGAATCGTGTCATGCGTTGGCACGGTCAGGCGATCTCGAACGACGACGGCGCGCTGCCCGGGCTCGAGCTGCCCGGGCTGCGCACCGCGGGGCTGCTGCGCACCGTCCGGTCGCCGGAGTTCGCGGGTGTGACCTTCCACGAGGTGCTCGCCAAGAGTGCGCTCTCGAAGGTCCCGGCCGCCTCGCAGATGCCGTTCCGCTGGACGGTGAACCCGTACCGCGGATGCAGTCATGCGTGCACCTACTGCGTGGATCCGTCGACCCTCGTTCTCATGGCCGACGGAAGGCAGAAGCCGATCCGGCACGTGGTGGCAGGTGACCGGATCGTCGGGACCCGTCGTGAGGGCGCGCACCGGCGCTTCGTGGAGACAGAGGTGCTGGCGCGCCGGGCTTCGACCAAGGACGCCTATCGGATCACGCTCGAGGACGGCACGGAGATAGTGGCCAGCGGCGACCATCGGTTCCTCACCGAGCGCGGCTGGAAGTACGTCGCACCGCTGCCCAAGGGTGAGGGACAACGGCCATACCTCACGACCACCAACCGGCTGCAAGGATTCGGGCTGGGAATGGTTGCCGCCGCATACACGGCTCCGCCGGAGACCACCGACTACCGGCAGGGATATCTCACGGGGATGATCCGTGGCGACGGGATGCTCTTCGAGAAGACGTATCCGAACGGCCGGATCACGATGTTCCGCCTCGCACTGGTAGACCAGGAGGCGCTGACTCGTTCGCAGTCCTATCTCGCGGCTGCGGGCGTTGCGACGAACCGCCGTCCCTTCTCGGCCGCCACGTCGACGCGGCAGGCGATCGACGGGATCTTCACGTCCAGGAGGGCGGACGTGGCAGCGATCCGCGCCATGATCGAATGGCCGAGCGAGCCGACCCGGGAGTGGCACGCAGGGTTTCTTGCCGGGATCTTTGATGCGGAGGGCAGCTGCGACGGCCGGATCTTGCGGATCTCCAACTCGGACGAACGGATGCTCACCATGACGACGGACTCCCTGGGCGTGCTGGGTGTTCCGTCCGTCCGGGAGCCTGCCAACGGCATCGGAGTGGCCACCGTTCGTGTCGTCGGCGGTCCGTCCGGCCGCCGTCGTTTCTTCGCACTGACGAACCCGGTGATCACGCGAAAGCTCAGAATCATCGGCAGTGCGGTCAAGGCTTCCGCGCCGCTGCGGATAGTTGCTGTGGAGAACCTCGGGTCGAAGACCGAGATGGTTGACATCACCACCGGGACCGGCGACTTCATCGCCAACGGCGTGATCAGTCACAACTGCTTCGCTCGGCCCACCCACGAATACCTCGACCTGGACGCCGGCCACGACTTCGACTCCCAGGTCGTGGTCAAGGTCAACGCCGACGAGGTGCTCCGCGCCGAGCTCACCAAGCGGTCCTGGACCCACGAGGCCGTCGCGCTCGGCACCAACACCGACCCCTACCAGCGCGCCGAGGGCCGCTACCGGCTCATGCCCGGCATCATCCAGGCGCTCGCGGACTCCGGCACCCCGTTCTCGATCCTGACCAAGGGCACGCTCCTGCGCAGGGACCTCCCGCTGCTGGTGCGGGCCGCCGAGCGGGTGGACATCGGGCTGGGGGTGTCGCTGGCCTTCGCCGACACCCCGGCGGGCAAGGAGCTCCAGCAGGCGGTCGAGCCAGGGACGCCGACGCCGCGCGCCCGGCTCGACCTCATCCGGGCGATCCGGGCCGCGGGGCTGCCCTGCGGCGTCATGGTCGCCCCCGTGCTGCCCTGGCTCACCGACTCGCTCGCGCACCTGGAACGGCTGCTCGACGACCTGGTCGACGCCGGAGCGACCGGCGTCACCGTGCTCCCGCTGCACCTGCGCCCGGGTGCCCGCGAGTGGTACCTGGACTGGCTGGGCCGCACGCACCCGCACCTCGTGGAGGGATACGGCCGGGTCTACGCGCGTGGTGCGTACGCCCACCGCGGCTACCGGGACTGGCTGTGGGAGCGGGTGCGGCCGCTGATCGCGGAACGTGGGCTCGGCGGGGCCGCGATGCACCGGGCCCGGGCCGCGGGGGCACGTGCGGACGCCGCCGACCAGCACACCGAGGGCGACTACCCGCGGGGCGCGTTCACGGGTGTGCGTGCGGACGGGGTCGGCGCGGCGTCGCTGGGCGACGACGTCGGGAGCGAGACCCTGTTCTGATGCGCCACTCACCGCACGAGGACCCGCGCCTGGCGGGTCGCACGCTGGAGCCGCTGGCCGGAGGCTGGTCGGGGGAGACGTTCCTCGCCGTGCCGGCAGCGGCGGGCGGCGAACCGCTCGTCGCCCGGTACCTCGCTGCGGCGCACCATGCCCCGCAGGCGGCGGGCATCCAGGCGGCGCTCCTGCGCCAGGTCCGTGGCCTCCTGCCGGTCCCGGAGGTGCACGGGGCGTACGACGGCGACGGGCCCGTCCCTGGTCTGCTCCTCACGGAGCTGCTGCCGGGCGAGCGCGGGGACCTGGTCCTGGGGCGACTGGTCACCGCGGCCCGGTACGACGACCTGAGGACGCTCGGGCGGGCGCTGGGCGGCGTCGCCGGGACGCTCGCCGGCGTCCGGATGCCCGAGGTGGGGCTCTTCGCGGACGCGACGCTGCGGATCGAGCCGTTCCGCCTGCGGCTGCCCGGCTGGGTGGACGACCACGCGCGCGGGCTTGCGGCCGCCGGATGGTTCGCGGCGGAGACCGCGGCCCTGCGCGCCGTGGCCGAGCGCGTGGGCCCTGCCCTGGAGGGCGCGCCGCCGTGCCTGGTGCACAGCGACCTCAACCCCAAGAACCTGCTGGTCGACCCCGTCGCGCTGCGCGTCACCGGCGTGCTCGACTGGGAGTACGCGCACGCCGGCCACCCGGCGACAGACCTCGGCAACCTCCTGCGCTTCGACCGGGAGCCCGCCTACGTCGAGGGCGTCCTGGAGGGCTGGTGCGCCGCCGTCGGGCGGGCCACCGGGTCGCGGCCCGACCCCGCTGCGGCGACGGACCTGGCCCGTGCCGCCGACCTGGTCGCCCTCGTCGAGCTCGCGGCCCGCCCGGTGACCACGCCGGTGGTCCGCCGCGCGCGCGAGCACCTGCGTGCGATCGCCCGCACGGAAGACGTGCACGCCGTGCCCTGACCTCGCCGCGCGCCGTCCGGCGTCAGCTACGTGCGGAGCGTCTCGAGGTGCTCCGCGATGCGGCCGATCGCCTCCGTGAGCACATCGACGTCGGGCAGCGTCACCAGACGGAAGTGGTCCGGCTCGGGCCAGTTGAACCCGCTGCCGTGCGTGACCAGGATCTTCTTGTCCCGCAGCAGCCCGATGACGAACGCCTCGTCGTCCTCGATCCCGTAGACCTCGGGGTCCAGGCGGGGGAAGCAGTACAGGGCACCGCGCGGGCGCACGGAGGTGACGCCGGGGATGTCGTTGAGCAGCTTGTCCGCGAGCATGGCCTGCTCGTAGAACCGGCCGCCCGGCACGATCAGCGCCTCGATCGACTGGTATCCGCCCAGCGCCGTCTGGATGGCGTGCTGCGCCGGCACGTTGGCGCACATGCGCATGTTCGACACGAGGGTGAGCCCCTCGAGGAAGTCCCTGGCCCGGTGCTTCGGCCCGGAGATCATGGCCCAGCCCGACCGGTAGCCGCAGATCCGGTACGCCTTGGACAGGCCGCTGAAGGTGACGCACAGGACGTCGTCGCCGGCGTAGGTCGCGGTGTGGTGGTGCGTGGCGTCGTCGAACAGGATCTTCTCGTAGATCTCGTCGCTCAGGAGCACCAGGTCGTGCTCGCGCGCCAGGTCCGCCATGCCCTTCACGATCGCCTCGCTGTAGACGGCGCCCGTCGGGTTGTTCGGGTTGATGACGACCAGCGCCTTGGTCGCGGGCGTGATGAGCGACTCGATGTGCTCCAGGTCGGGGTTCCACCCGTTGGACTCGTCGCAGCGGTAGTGCACCGGCTTGCCGCCCTGCAGGCTCACCGCACCGGTCCACAGCGGGTAGTCGGGAGCGGGCACCAGGATCTCGTCGCCGTCGTCGACCAGTGCCTGCAGCACCATGCCGATCATCTCGGAGACGCCGTTGCCGATGTAGACGTCGTCCACCCGGGTGTCGAGGCCGTGCGTCTGGTAGTAGTTCGCCACGGCCGTGCGCGCCGAGTAGATGCCACGGCTGTCGCTGTAGCCCTGGGCCTCCGGGAGGTGGTGGATCATGTCGGCGAGGATCGCCTCGGGCGCCTCGAAGCCGAAGGGCGCCGGGTTGCCGATGTTCAGCTTGAGGATCTTGTGACCCTCCGCCTCCAGCCGGTACGCCTCCTCCAGGATGGGGCCCCGGACGTCGTACCGGACGGACTTCAGCTTGCGGCTCTGTCTGATCTCTCGCACCGGCTCATGGTCGCAGGTTCGCACGGATCGGTGCGCGCGACGGTCCGGGAGCGAGACGACCTGAGAGGCCCGTTTCGTGAAGTTCACCCCGTGAACGGGCCGTTCGGGAGCTGATCCGGGCTGCCGCGCCAGTAGGGTCCGGTCGGGCACCGACGCCCCCAAGTACTCGAACACCCGGACAGGTCACACAGATGGCATCGACGCGCGACGCGGCACCGCAGGACACCTTCTTCGATCCCTGGGCGCACCTGCCCGACGGCGCGGCCCTGCGCGCCGCGTGCGACAGGGACGACCTCGCGGCGGTGCTGGCGGGCCTGCGCGGCCTGACCGTGGCCGACGACCTCGCCGCCGCGCTGTGGGCGGTCGCCTCGGAGAAGCTGGCCGGGGACGACCGCGCCACGTTCACCGTTGCGATCGAGGCCGTCGACGACGGCACGCCGCTCGCTCGCACCCTGCGAGCGGTCCGGTACGTGACGGTGGGCTGGTCGATCCGCACACGACTGCGCGCCGAGCACGTCTCGGCGGCACAGTTCGAGCAGTTCTTCGACTGGCTGCGGCGCGCCGAGCGCGTCCTGTTCGAGGTGTGCTCGGAACACCCGCACTTCGTCCCTGCCTGGGAGGCGCGCATCACGACGGCCCGTGGCCTGCAGCTCGGCCACGGCGAGGCCCGCCGCCGGTACGACCGGCTGGCCGCGCTCGACCCCGCCGTCTTCGCCGCGCAGCGGGCCTACCTGCAGCAGATCCTGCCGAAGTGGAGCGGCTCGTGGGAGGACGCGTCGAGGTTCGTCGAGGAGTGCGCGGCGGGTGCGGCCCCTGGCGCGCTCGCCTCCGCGCTCGTCGCCGACTACGCCGTCGAGCGTGCCTTCGACGACGACGGGCCGGTCCCGTCCGCGATGGTCGAGCGGGTCCGTACCGCGGCAGCCGCCACCGTGCTCCACCCGGACCACGTCCGCACGGCGGCCACGGCGACTGCTCATTCGACGTTCGCCCTGTTCTTCACGCTCGCCAAGCTGCCCGCCGAGGCCTGGCCGCACTTCGAGGCGCTCGGCGACGCGCCCGTCGAAGGACTGTGGGGCGGCCTGCACCCCTTCCGGAAGGCCCGCGCCGCGGCTGCCCGGGCCGCGGGCCGGCGGGTGGTGCCCGCATGAGGGCGCCGGAGCTCGGCGAGCTGACGGCCTTTCCCGGGGTCGCTGTCGACGAGGTCGACGGCGTGCCCGTGCTGCTGGCCCCGCGCGAGGGCAACATGTCGGGAGGCATCGTCTTCCGCGTCGGCTCGGCGCACGAGACCCTCGCCACCTCGGGCATCACCCACCTGGTAGAGCACCTCGCCTTGCGCGAGCAGGTGCTCAGCGAAGCCCACCTCAACGGTCAGACGCACGCGGGCGTGACACTGTTCCACGTCACCGGGTCGGCCTCCGACGTCGTCGGCTACCTCAACGACGTGTGCGCCGCGCTGCGGGACCTGCCGCTCGACCGGATCGAGACCGAGAAGGACATCCTCCGGTCGGAGGCCGGGACCCGGAGCCCCGGCTTCACCGGCCGGCTGCGCCTCAACCGCCACGGTGCGCGTGGCCTGGGCCTCGTCCGCAACGGCGAGCGCGGCCTCGACCGCCTCACGGCCGACGAGGTACGGGACTGGGCGGCCACGTGGTTCACCCGGGGCAACGCCGTCGCCTGGTTCACCGGTGACGCCCTCCCGGACGGCCTGGACCTGCGCCTGCCCGAGGGCAGCCACATGCCGGCCCCGCCGCTCACCGACGTGCTCGGTGCCACGCCCGCCTACCTCACCGGCCTGCGGGACGGCGTCGCGCTCGATGCGATCCTGCCGCGGGGCGACGCCGCTTCCGTCACCGCGCTCGTGCTGCGCGAGGTGCTGCACCGCGACCTGCGCGCCGACGCCGACCTGGCCGGCTCGGTAGACGTGACCTACGAAGGGCTCGACGACGAGCATGCCCGCATCGACGTCGCCGTGCAGGCCGTCGAGGGCAGGCAGGACGCCGTCGTGGGAGGCGTCCTGGACGCCCTAGGCGGGCTCCGGTACCACGTCGCCGACGCAGATCTCGCCGCGGCGCGCGCGCTGGCGGCAGAGGACCTCGCCGCGTTCGCCGCCGCCCCGGCGGCGGACCACCTACCCGGCCTGGCCTTCCAGATGGTGACCGGGCGCCCGCTCAAGAGCGCCGACGAGATGCGTGCCGCGGTAGACCGTGTGACCGCGGACGACGTACGCGCCATGACCCGTCGGCTGTGGGACGGCGCGCTCTGGTTCGCCCCCGAGCCCCTGGACAGGGTGGGCGTCGTCGAGGCGCCACGATGGTCGGCGCAGCCGGCCGTCGGGCGTGCCTTCCCGCGCATCGACGCCCCGGACGTGTCCGTGGTCCTCGCGTCGGACGGCGTCGGGCTCGTCGCGCCCGACGGCGGCGTCACCGTCCGCTTCGCCGACTGCGTGCTCCTGGAGGTCTGGCCCGACGGCGCCCGCGCGCTCACCGGCACCGACGGTTTCCGGGTGGTCGTCGAACCCACGCTGTACGACGGCCTTACGGCAGTGGACGTCGCCTGGCACGTCGACGCACACGTGCCGGCCGACGTCGTGGTGCAGATGCCCGAGCGTGCGGCCGGGGACATCCCGGTGCCGACCCCCGCCCCGGCGCCCGCCCGGCGTCGCCGGCGCACGACGACGCGGCGCGCGCCGGACCCCGCCGAGGTGGAGCTCGAGCTGCCGTCCGTCGAGGAACCGCGCTCGGTCCCCGCGACGGTCGGCCTCGTCGTGGCCCTGTGGGTCGGCGGCCTGCTCCTGCTCGGCGGAGGGCAGCTCCTGCTGGAGCGCGCACTCGACACCGAGCTCCGGCTCGGCATCCTGCCCGTGCTCGCCCTCGTGTGGGCGACGTTCGGGCTCATCAACCGGCGACACCCGAGGCAGAAGCGATGACGACCACGACTCCCACCGCACCCCGCGAGCTGTCCGCGCACTGGCCGGGACCGACCGAGGGCTGCCTGGCCTTCCGCGTCGGGTACGCCGACGAGACGCTGCCCACCAGCGGGATCACCGCCCTCGTCGTCGCTCTCGCGCTCCGCGCCGTCGAACGCCCCGGGCTGGAGGTGGCCGCTACCGTGGGCCCTACCGTCACGGAATTCCGGGTCACCGGCACCGGTGAACGGGTGCGCACCACCCTGCACGCCCTCGCGAGCGCCCTCGCGGACCTGCCGGTGCGGCACCGTGCGTCCGAGACGCAGGCGCTCGCCGACCGCACGCCCGACGTGCCCCCGGTGCAGAGCTGGCGGTTCGGCCACCGGGGCTACGGGCTGGGAACCGATGTCCGCGTCGGCCTGTACCGCGTGACGGACGAGGACCTGCGGTCCTGGGCACGCGCACGCTTCAGCGCGACGGACGCCCTCGTGTGGTGCCGCGGCGCCGAGACGCCCGACCTCGACGTGCCGCTTCCCGCGCCGGCCGTGGCGCCGCATCGCGCGCCCGAGGTGGGTGAGGCGGCGTGGACGTTGCCCGCGGAGGCGCTCACCGGCGGCACCAGCGTGCTGTGGGAGGGCATCGTGCCCGACGTGCCCGCGGCCCACGTGCTCGCAGAGGTCGCGCGGCGTGCGCTGTTCCAGAACCTGCGTCACGACAGGGGCTGGACGTACGACCCGGCGGCATCGGTCGGCGCGCTCGACGGCCGGTACGCCGCGCTGCGCCTGTCGGCAGGCCTGCGGGAGGAGACTGCCTCGGAGGCGATCGGCGAGTTCCTGGACACGTGGGGCCGCCTGCGGCACGCGGTACCGGCCGACGATCTCGCCACCGCCAAGGCTCACCTCCTGCTCGCGTTCGACGAACCGCACCAGGAGGCGATCTGGCTGCCGGACGACGCCGTGCGGACGCTGCTGGGGCGGCCCGTGCCGACGCCCGCGGAGCGCCGCGCCGAGATCGAGGCCGTGACCGCGGACGACGTCATGGCGCTCGCGCGTCAGGCGTGGGACTCGGGTCTGCTGGTCGCGCCGGTCGCGGAGGGCTGGGCGGGGACGGCGGTCGTGCCCCGTGGTGCCGGCCCCGCGCTCGACGGACAGGCCTTCGAGCGGATCGACACCGACGCGACGGTGGTGGTGGGGGAGGAGGGCGCGACGCTGCGGGCCGGCCGTTCCCGGCAGACCGTCCGGTTCGCCGACACGGCGGCGCTGCTCGCGTACCCGGACGGTGGGCGGCTGCTGGTGGGGCTCGACGGCGCGGAGATTCCGTTCGAGCCCACGCTGCACGACGATCTCACCGCGGCCCGGGTCTCTGCGCTGGTGGATGCGCACGTGCCCGCCGACCGCGTGGTGCCGGTCCCCCGCTCGGGCGCGCCCGAGCGGCCGGCACGGCAGCAGACGAACGCGGCTGCGGCGGCCCGGGCGGCTCGGGAGACCCAGGAGAAGAGCATGATGCAGACGGCGGGCGCCATCGCGACGGACACCGGTCGGATGGTGTTCGAGCTCGGCAAGATCGCGCTCGTCGGCCTGCTGGTGCTCCTGATGCTGGCGGGCGTCGTCGGCGTGGTGTTCGCCGTGGTGACCGTGCTGGTCTGGGTGGCGAGCTGGTTCGACGAGGGGCCCCAGGACTGGGTCGTGCCGGCGGTGGTCGTACCGGTCGGGGCGCTCTGCGCCGTCCTGACCCGGTTCGCCTACCGGATGATCCTCCGGATGGGTGGGGAGGTCAGACCTGGGCGAGCCGAGCAGGGAACCCGCCCGTAGCCACCGGCCCCCAGCGCTCGATCGTGATACGCACCAGCGACTTGCCCTGCTCGACCATCGCCGCGCGGTACTCGTCCCAGTCGGGGTGCTCCTTGCCGGCCGCGGCGCGGAAGTAGTCGACGAGCGGTTCCACGGACTCGGGGATGTCCAGCACCTCCGCCGTGCCGTCCACCTGGACCCAGGCCTCGTTGAAGCCCTCGCCGAGCGCCAGGAACGACGCCGCCGGCCGCTTGCGCAGGTTCCGCACCTTGGCGCGCTCGGGATAGGTCGAGACGACGACCCGCCCCTCCGGGTCCACGCCGTAGGTCACGGGGCTGAGCTGCGGGGCGCCGTCGGCCCGGCTGGTCACGAGGATGCCGTTGTGGCGCGAGCGGAGGAACTCCAGCAGCTCGTCGCGGGTCACGGTGGTGTTGGTGGCGATCGTCCTGGGCATGGGCGCCAGCGTACGCGGCACCACCCACACCCGGGCCGGTGGTGCCCGGCCGCCACCTCGCGGGTGGCGGCCGGGCGGACCGCGTCAGACGACCGCGGGGCTGGGTGATGCCGGGGCGACCGGGGCAGGTGCGCCGTCGGAGTCCGGCGCCGCCGGGGCGTCCTCGGTCGGCTGGCCCAGGATCCACTCCGTGGAGAACAGCACCTTGTCCGTCAGCCGCAGCATCTCGTCGCGGATGCCGACGTGCGGGGTGGAGAACGACAGCCGCGCCACGGACTGCCGGCCGGGGGCCTCTGCCCAGTAGTCGACCAGGAGCAGGGGCAGGTTCTGACCGCCGACCTCCTCGGACCCCTGGCCCAGGCGGACATGGCGCAGGAACGGTCCGGACAGCGTCTCGGTGCGCGTCAGGGCGTCGTCCGGGCCGAGGTCGGCGCCGATCCTGTCCTGCACACGCTGCAGGTGCGACGACGAGCCGGCCTCGGGGCCGAGGTCGTGCCAGTAGAGGGTCAGGTTGAGTGCGAGGGTCGCCTCCTGGCCGGGCAGCAGCAGGTAGGCCATGACCTTGCCGCCCGCCGCCTCGGCCTTGTCCGCGACCTCGATGAGCTTCTCGCGCAGGTCCCGGCGCAGGGGAGCGGAGCGGTCGCCCAGCTTGGCCGTCTGCTGCTTGACGATGTCGCGGATCTGCCGCTCGCGCCGTTCCGGCTCGTCGAGCTCGATGACGGCCCAGTGCTCGGGCAGGTTCAGCTCGATACCGAGCCCGCGGAAGCCGCCCGGTTCCTCGACCGTGCCCAGGGCGTGCAGGGCCTCGCCGCTGATGCCCGTGCCGGTCTCGTCGAAGAGGCCGGTGGGGTCGTCGGCGGGGGGCTGCGGGTCGAGGGCGGTGAGGAAGTCGGTGACGCCGAAGGTCATGGGGCTGGGCCCGGCCGGGTCGATCACCACCTGTTCGAGTGCGGCCCCGTGGCGTGTGACGAACGGTGCCATCGAGTCGCGCCGTCGCATGCTGAAGGCTCGCTCGGGTGCGTCCTGGAGGAACGTCGCCAGCGTCTGGGTCGTCGAGAACAGGCACAGCTGGTACGGCCGGACCGAGCCCTCCGGAGCGGGGAAGACCTGCACCTGCGGCGTACCGTCCTCGCGGTCCAGGATCGGTACCACGACGACGTCGTCGCGCAGGGCCCGGCCGACAGCGGCCCGGTCACCCGCCGCGAGAGCCCGCGCCAGCGCCACCGATCCGGCGTCGGACCGGGGGGCCACGGAGGCAGGGGGCTGTTGCGCGTCGGGTCGCGGCGCGCCGCCCGAGTGCGGGACGTCCGTCATGTCTTACCTCCTGGTGGTCGTCGTACGGTGCGGGTGGTCAGCCATTGGGCCGGGCAGCCTTGAACAGCGCGGCCAGCTCACCGTGGAGCTCGTCGACGATGGCGTAGCCGGCCTGGCCGGGTGTCGGGAGCTGGAAGAGGAACGAGGTACCGATCACGGTGCGGACCTCCGGGTCCCCCGCATGCAGTTTCTCCTCGAGGAAGGCAAGCACGGCACGCCAGTCGAGCTGGTCGGCCGTCCGCTCGCCCGTGACGTCGGCGACATAGGCCTGCACGACCTTCGGGGTGACATCCACGCCGAAGTACACGTGCGCCAGGAACGTCTCCGGGTCGTCGTAGTAGAAGTCGATGTTCTTGGCGAGAGAGGGGAAGGTCTCGGCCAGCTCGACGGCAAAGGCCTCGTCGGACCGCGTCACTTGCAACCACCAATTCCGTAGGCGCTCAGTTTTCCCTTGTACTGCCCCGCATGGGCGTCGTCGATCGCGGAGATCATCCCGTCGACGGCGGGCCGGTCGACCTCGGTGAGCGGGATCACCTGGGCCGTTCGTCTGGTCTTGCCGATCGGTACGCCGTCACGCATCTTGACCAGCCGGTTGCGGTACTGCGTGGTGCTGGCGACGTGGTCGACTCCGTTCGTCAGCTGGCCGGTCAGCACCTCGTTGTTCGCTGCCGCGAGTGCCGTGCCGTCTCCGATCGGGTTCGCGCTGTTCACCCCGTGCGACAGCGCGTCCAGGATGTTCTGGACCGGCTCGCTGTAGCCACCTGAGTTGTGCACCAGCACGGCGACGTCGTCGGCGAGCACATAGTAGGTGTGGTCGGTCGCGACGCTGAAGTTGTAGACGGTCTCCGCGCGTGCCTCGATCCGGATCCCGTCGACGGGTACCGGACCGTTGGCGGTGACCAGCAGGTCACCGGGACGAAGATCGGCGGCGGCGGTCCAGCCGCGCTCGTGGACCATGAACGGGTGCTCGGCGGTCGTGGTCAGAAGTGCGCCGGCGACCGTGAGGTGATGGAGCGCCGTCGTACGCCGGACGTAGGTCTCGGTGACGATCCGGAGCTCGTCCTGGCCCGTCGTGACGTTCCGCGCCCAGACCTTGTCCTCGACCTGGATGTCCTCGATCGGCTTCTCGCCGTCGGCGGTGCGGATCATCGTGCCCGCGGTGAAGCAGGCGCCGAACCGGAACTTGCACCAGGCGTCCTTCATGCCTTGTTTGAAGCCGCCCTTGAACGCCCCCTTGGCGATGCTCTTGGACAACCCCATCGCAGCCTTCGCCGCACCACCCAGACCGATCAACGACAACGCCGCACCCGCGATCGCGATCCCCGCCTCCGCCCACGACCGCTCACCCGTGGCAGCCAACGTGATATTCGCAACCGCCGACACGATCGCCGCCACGGCGGCGATCACGATCAACACCCCCGCCAACGCCTGACCCACCACCGGGATGAACGCCACCACGATCGCCAGAATCCCCGCGATCGTGGAGATCATGTCCGCGATATCAGCAATCGCCGCGACCAGCTTCGAACCCCAGTCATCCCACCACCCATCATTGAGATCATCGCTGGAGGTGATCTCCTCGATCCGGTCCACCGCCGCGTTCGCCGCACGATCCCGATCCGACACCGCCGACTCGATCGTGCTCTTGGCCGCACTGATCGCCCCAGCAGCCTGGTCGGCATCATTGCCGGCCTGATCCGCCTTCGACTGGAACTCCTGCTTCTCGGTCTCGTCCTTCGCCGAATCAGCCAGCTCCTGCCACCGGTCCTGCGACCCCGACGCAGACTGCGCCTGATCCTGCGCGTCCCGCGCCCGGTCCAACGCCGCCAGCGTCTCGCCCTGCACCCGCTCCAACGCCGAGGCATACCCCACCAGAGCGTCCCCCGCCGCGACATACCGCGCATGCGCCCGACGGATCTCACCAATGGTGTCCTCCTTGGCACCCATCAGAGAATCCACCGCCTGCGACACCGTCCCCGCCACATCCAGACGCGACATCGCCCCCGCCGCATCATCGATCGACCGAGCAACCTCCAGATACTCCTGCCCACCCGCAAGCACCAACACCGGATCACCCGGCGTGGGATCCACATCCAAACCCACCGGCGACCAATCCGACGGCCTCACAGCGCACCACCCGGGCCACCACCCGACGAAGGAGCAGCCTCATCGCCCTCCATCGCCCTGGCCAGATCCCTATCAATATCCGTGAACGCCTGCGCCACCTGCGTCGAGGCCTCCGCCAGCTTGCGCAAGTTCTCCGTCATCTTGCCCCGCGTGTCATCCCACTTGTGCGCGAAATCCCGCACCACCCCCGCCAACCCCTCATGACCCACCGCACCCGCAATCCGATCACTGTTCGCATTCGCGTTCTCGAACTCACCCGCCACCACCGACAAACTCGACCCCAACTCACGCACCGCATCCAGATCAACCCGCAGATCCACCATCGCGACCTCCTACGGCTCCCGACGTCCCTGTCCCTGTCCCGACCTGGGAGAATACTGACGCCGCAGCAGCAACGCCACGAAAAAGTTCACCCGCGACACCGGTCCGGGCGCCGGTTCACGCAGACGTCCGGGCGCGTGCACCGCCAACGACCGTTGTCCACAGGGCGGAGCCCGCGCGCAGGTCTCAACGACTAGACTCGCTGAGCGCCGTCAGGCGCCCGTGCCCCGGCGTGCGGCCCGTCCAGGGCGCCACGTGGCCGGACCCACCTTCCGTACGAAAGGAACCTCCCCGTGCTCCGCACCCACACGGCCGGCTCATTGCGGGCCGAGCACATCGGCCAGACCGTCACCCTCACGGGCTGGGTCGATCGCCGCCGTGATCACGGGGGAGTGGCGTTCATCGACCTGCGTGACGCGTCCGGCATCGCCCAGGTCGTCATCCGCGACGAGGAGATCGCCCACCCGCTGCGCGCCGAGTTCGTGCTGCAGGTGACCGGCGAGGTGGGCCGTCGCCCTGAGGGCAACGCCAACCCGAACCTCGCCACCGGCGAGATCGAGGTGGTGGCGACCGAGGTCGTCACGCTCAACGAGTCGGCCCCGCTGCCCTTCCAGGTGTCCACCGCGCTGGCCGACACCGAGGTGATCGGTGAGGAGGCGCGCCTCAAGCACCGCTACCTCGACCTGCGTCGTCCCGCCCCCGCCCACGCGCTGCGTCTGCGGGCCAAGGCGAACCAGGCCGCGCGCCGCGTGCTCGACGAGCACGAGTTCGTCGAGATCGAGACGCCGACGCTGACCCGGTCCACCCCGGAGGGTGCCCGCGACTTCCTGGTGCCCGCGCGTCTCGCGCCCGGTTCCTGGTACGCCCTGCCGCAGTCGCCGCAGCTCTTCAAGCAGCTCCTGATGGTCAGCGGCATGGAGCGCTACTACCAGATCGCCCGCTGCTACCGCGACGAGGACTTCCGCGCGGACCGGCAGCCGGAGTTCACGCAGCTCGACGTCGAGATGAGCTTCGTCGACCAGGACGACGTGATCGCCCTGGCCGAGAAGATCCTCACGGCGCTCTGGGACCTGATCGGCCACAAGATCACCACGCCGATCCCGCGCATGACGTTCCACGAGGCCATGCGCCTGTACGGCACCGACAAGCCGGACCTGCGCTTCGGCAACCCGATCGTCGAGCTCACCGACTACTTCAAGGACACGCCGTTCCGCGTGTTCCAGGCGGAGTACGTGGGCGCCGTCGTCATGCAGGGCGGCGCGTCGCAGCCGCGCCGGCAGTTCGACGCCTGGCAGGAGTGGGCCAAGCAGCGCGGGGCGCGTGGCCTCGCCTACGTCACCTTCTCGGAGGACGGCGAGCTGGGTGGTCCCGTCGCCAAGAACCTCTCCGACGAGGAGCGCGCCGGCCTCGCGGCCGCGACCGGCGCGGCCCCCGGTGACGCCGTGTTCTTCGCCGCCGGCAAGACGGGGGAGGCCCGGGCGCTGCTCGGTGCCGCCCGCCTGGAGATCGCGCACCGCACCGGCGTGATCGAGGCTGCGGAGGCCGCGGGCGAGTGGTCGTTCGTGTGGGTCGTGGACGCGCCGCTGTTCAAGCCGGCCGGCGAGGACGACGACGTCGACCTCGGCTCGTCCGCCTGGACCGCCGTGCACCACGCCTTCACGTCGCCCACGCCGGAGTGGATCGACACGTTCGAGAAGGAGCCGGGCGAGGCCCTCGCCTACGCGTACGACATCGTGTGCAACGGCAACGAGATCGGCGGCGGCTCGATCCGTATCCACCGCCGCGACGTGCAGGAGCGCGTCTTCGAGGTGATGGGCATCGGGCACGAGGAGGCGCAGGAGAAGTTCGGCTTCCTGCTCGACGCCTTCGCGTTCGGCGCCCCGCCGCACGGCGGCATCGCCTTCGGCTGGGACCGCATCGTCGCGCTGCTGACCAAGTCGCCCTCGATCCGCGACGTCATCGCGTTCCCGAAGTCGGGCGGCGGGTTCGACCCCCTCACCGCGGCCCCGGCGCCGATCACGCCGGAGCAGCGCAAGGAAGCCGGCGTGGACTTCGTCCCGGAGGCCGTTCCGGCACCCGCCCCCACGGCGTGACGCGGCTGGGCGGACACGGGCTCGACCACGTCTTCCATACCGTCCGGACCGACTTCCTCCAGGTGGTCCGTTCCTGGACGGACAGCACCGGGCCCGACGACGCCGGTGCGGCCGGCGTCGTCGAGCTCGGCGACCCGACGGGTGAACGACCCGGCCGGGTCGTCGCCGCCGTGGGGGAGCCGCGCCGGGTGGCGGACCTGCTGGCGACCGTGACGCCGCAGGACGTGGTGCGGGGCGCGACGGTCACCCGCGGTGCCGGGGTGCTGGCCGCCCCGACCCTGTCGGCGTGGGGCCTGCGCCCGGCCACGACCTGGGACCGCATGGTCACCGAGACGGCGCCCGTGGTGCCCGACCTGGGTGCGGCCGCCGTCGTCTCGCTCGACCTGGATCGCGACGCCGACGAGATCGAGGCGGTGCTCGCCGAGGCCAACCCGAGCACACGGCACGGTGTGCGAGGCCGCCATGCGCGCCGCGCCCGCTGGTACGGGGTGCGGATGCGGTCGGCGGGCGAGGGGTACCGCACGGGCGCGCTGGTCGCGGCCGGGTCCGCGACCCCGGTCCCGGGCGGCGCGGTCCACCTGGGCTCGATCGGGACGCTCCCGGCGTTCCGCGGTCGCGGGTACGCCGGAGCGCTGACGGCCCGCATGACAGCGGACGGCGTGGCCGGGCACGGGCTGGTCACGCTCGGGCTCTACGCCGACAACCTCGCGGCGCGCCGCGTCTACGAGCGGCTCGGCTTCGTGGTGGCGCACCGGGTGGAGACCTGGCAGCCCGTCTGAGCCCTCCTTCCCGCGCGGGCCTGCGCCAACACTGGTTAGGTGGATCTCAAGGGGCGCCGGTCCCGGTGCCCGGGATCCACACCTGGAGGGCGGTTCCATGACCGAGAACGACGGCGGCGCACCACGCGATCCTCAGCGGGACCCGGAGACGCCGCCCACGCAGCCGCTGCCCGAACCGGCCGCGGGCGCCGAGCAGGTGCCGCCGGGCGCCACGGAGCCAGGGCCCGCGGGTCCTGCCGGCCAAGGCCCCGGGGCGCCGTACGGACAGTCCGCCGCCGCGAGCGGGTACGAGCCGCCGGCCGAGGCGAGCGGCTCCGAGCAGCCCGCGTACCCCGAGCAGCCCGCATACTCCGAGCAGCGGACCGCAGGCACGCCCTACGAGCAGTCCGGTGCGCAGGGACCCTACGGTGGTGCACCGGCCCCGCAGTACGGGTACGCGCCGGCCCCGCCCAAGAACGACCTGGGCGTCTGGGCGTTGGTCACCGGCATCCTCAGCTACGTGATGTGCCCGCTGCTGCTCGGCATCGCCGCGATCATCACCGGAACCATGAGCCGCCGGGCCGCCGACGAGGGGCTGGCCAACAACCGCGGCATGGGCACGGCCGGGCTGATCCTCGGGTGGATCAACGTGGCGCTCTTCGTCCTCGTGGCCGCCTTCTTCATCGTCGCGCTGGCGGCCGGGCTCCTGGCCGGTGGGCTCGGCGAGTGGAACGACGTGAACGACATGCCCCGGTACCGCGACTACTGAGCCTCCCACCTGCGCCGACGTGGGGAGGCCTCCCCATGCGTTTCTGCTGCCGTGCGGGGCGTCCGGCCTGTAGGTTAGGGCCCTCCGCGCCGGTCGTCCCGGCCGCGACCAGCGATGAGCAAGCAGAGAGGTAGCACGATGACCCAGCCTGACGGCGGACAGTCGCCCTACGACCCGCCGCAGCAGCCGCAGCAGCCCGAACCGGGCGGTCAGCTGCCCGGCGCCGTCCCGGGGGAGCCGGCGCCGTACCAGCAGACGCCGTACCAGCAGGCACCCTACGAGCAGGCGCCCCACGAGCAGGCGCCGTACCAGCAGGCGCCGCAGGCTCCGGTCTACGCGCAGGGCGGGCAGCCCTACGCCTACGGTGCCGCCCCGCTGCCCAAGAACAGCCTCGGCGTGTGGTCCCTCGTGCTGGGCATCCTGGCCGTGCTGGGCTGCGGCATCCTGACCGGTATCGCGGCCATCATCGTGGGGCACAAGAGCCGGGCCGCCCAGCGCGAGGGGCAGGCCGACAACGGCGGCATGGGCCTCGCCGGCATCATCACGGGCTGGGTCGGCATCGCGTGGACCACGATCTACGTCGGCTTCCTCATCGTGATCGCGATCTTCGCCATCAACGACCCGTCGTTCCAGGACGGCTTCGAGGACGGTTTCGAGAGCGGCTACGAGCAGGAGTACGGCGACGTGCCGACGTCGGACCCCGAGCTGGACGCGCTCCTGGAGGAGCTCGAGAACAGCTAGTCCTGTCTCACCGGTCAGCCCGCCGTGCCACCGAGGTGTCGAACCCTCGGTGGCACGGCGGGCTGATCTGTCGCCGCACCCCCTCGCGCCGTCCGGCGCGGTCGAGCACGGAAGGCACCCGATGACCCACCACGACGCATCCTCGCCGGAGGAGCCGCAGAGCCCGCCCGGCCCCCCGCAGCCGGGGTTCCCGCCCGGCCCGCAGCCCCAGGACCCCTCGGGTACCGCACCGTTGTACGGCTCTGCTCCGCAGCCGCCGTACCCTCCGGCCCCGCCGTCGTCGTACGGCCAGGGCACGCCGTCGGCGTACGGGCAGGAACCCCGGTCCCCGTACGGCCCCGGCCCCCAGCCGCAGTACCCGTCGGGCCAGCAGCCGCAGTACCCCTCCGGTCAGCTCCAGCCGTTCACTCCGCAGGGCCCGCCCCCGCAGTACGGTGCTCCGCCGCAGTACGTCTACGCGCCCGCCCCGCCGAAGAACGACCTCGGCGTGTGGTCCCTCG
The DNA here is from genome assembly GCF_044547525.1 of Promicromonospora sp. NPDC052451. Taxonomy (NCBI): domain Bacteria; kingdom Bacillati; phylum Actinomycetota; class Actinomycetes; order Micrococcales; family Promicromonosporaceae; genus Promicromonospora; species Promicromonospora sp. NPDC052451. The sequence continues at coordinate 66,116 of NZ_JBIUAP010000004.1, read as the reverse complement.
TGACCGGCATCCTGAGCTGGGTCGTCTGCCCGTTCGTCCTCGGCGTCGTCGCCATCGTCACCGGGAACGCCAGCCGGAAGGCGGTGCAGGAGGGCCTGGCGAACAACCCTGGCTCGGCCACGGCGGGACTCGTCCTCGGCTGGATCAACGTGGCCCTGATCGGCGTCGCGGTGCTGGTGTGGGTCGCCTTCCTGGTCCTCGGCGTTCTTGGGGCGGCCCTCTCGGTGACCCAGGTCTGAGCCGGGTCCCGCGCGGTCGAGGGCTCCCGCGCCGGCGTCAGTCGGCGTCGGCGACGTAGCCGTCCGGGCGGACCAGCAGCGTGGTCGCCCCGCCGTCGGTCCGGCGGGCCTCGACGCGTTCGGCGCGGTCGACCTCGCCGAGTGCGGCGGGCAGGTCCGCGGCGGGCGCCCCCGCCGGGGCGACGAGCACGAACCGCCCGGCCCGCAGCGCCTCGGCGAGGCGCGTGCCGCCCTCCAGCGGCAGGTCCCGGGACCGGCTCCCGACCAGCGGGTGTGCCCCGCGCGGGCGGCGGTAGGCGACGCCCAGCGCCGAGACGGTCAGCGCCGCCCGGCGGCGGACGGGGGCCACGTGCGACACCGCCCCGACGACGGCACGCCGTGCGGCCGCGGCCACGGGACCCGGGATGGTGGCGATCCGCAGGATGCCGCCGCTGACACGCAGCACCTGCCGGCCGACGGGGTGCCGTTCGGCCTCGTAGGAGCCGAGGAGGGCGTCGCGCGCGCCGGCGGGCAGCCGGAGCGCCGCGGCGAGCTTCCAGCCGAGGTTCGCGGCGTCCTGCAGGCCCGTGTTCATGCCGAGGCCGCCCGCCGGGCTGTGCACGTGCGCGGCGTCCCCGGCGAGGAGCACGCGGCCGGCGCGGTAGGTGGGCGCCTGCCGCTCGTCGGCGTGGAACCGCGACAGGAAGCGCGCCTCGGTCATGCCGTAGTCGTCGTGCAGGGTGGCGCGGGCGACGGCACGGACCTCGTCGAGGTCCACCGGCACGTCCTCGCCGACGTCGCGGTTGCCGTGCCAGCCGATGAACCGGTACCAGCCGTCGCCGAAGGGGGCGAGGAAGCCCAGGGAGTCGTTCTCCGCCGCGACGGTGAGGACGTCGTCGGGCCGGCGGGCGAGCCGGACGTCCGCCAGGACCATCGAGCGGATGACGGCGTGCCCGGGGAACGGGATGCCGACGGCCTCCCGCACCGTGGACCGGGACCCGTCGGTGCCGACCAGGTACGCGCCGCGCACCGCCGACCCGTCGGCGGCCGTGACGGTGACGCCGTCGTCGTCCTGGGTCAGGCCGGTCACCGCGGTGTCGTGCCGGAAGACGGCGCCCGCGGCCTCGGCCCGTCGCCGCAGCAGCCGCTCCACCTCGTACTGGGGCGCGATGAGCACGTACCCGAACCGCGAGGGCAGATCACCCAGGTCGAGAGTGAGGCGCTGGAAGAGCCGCAGGCTCCGCACCGGGGTGCCCTGCGGAAGCAGCTCGTCGGCCAGTCCGCGCGCGTCGAGCACCTCCAGGCTGCGGGCGTGGACGGCGAACGCCCGGGTGAGGTTGCTCAGGCCCGCCGGGCGCTTCTCCAGCACGGTGACGCGGGCCCCCGCGGTGGCGAGGTCTCCGGCGAGCAGGAGGCCGGTCGGCCCGGCTCCGACGACGATGACGTCCGTGTCCATGGTGTCCTCCTCCACTCGTTGCCAACACCTGTTGGCCAACGCTTGTTGACAAAGGTAGCGAGTCCGGATGGCGAAGGTCAACAGGTGTTGGCATACAGTTGTTGGCATGACTGGGCCCGAGACTCCCCGCCGTCGCTCCGACGCCACGCGCGCCGCGATCCTCGAGGCGGCGCGGGAACGCTTCGCCTCTGACGGGTACGAGCGTGCGACGGTGCGCGCGATCGCGCACGACGCCGGGATCGATCCCTCGATGGTGATGCGCTACTACGGCTCCAAGGAGGGCCTGTTCGCCGCGGTGATCGACGTCGAGCTCGACTTCCCGGACCCGGACGGCATCGACCCGGACGCCGTCGGCGTGGTGCTGGTGACGCACTTCCTCGACCTCTGGGAGCGGGACAGCGTGCTGCGCACCCTGCTCCGGGTGGGCGTCACGAACGCCGCCGGCTCCGACCGCCTGCGTGACGTCTTCCGGACCCAGCTCGTACCCGCCGCCCGGGCGTTCGGTCACTCCGCAGCCGACGCCGACCGGCGCGCCGCCCTGGTCGCCTCGCAGGTGCTCGGGATGGCGCTGGTGCGGTACGTGCTGCGGTTCGAGCCCGCCGTGGACCTGACGCGCGACGAGATCGTCGCGTGGCTGGCCCCCACCGTGCAGCGGTATCTCACGGCCGCGGAGCCGTGAGGGCGCCCGGGCGACGCGGATCACGTTGCACGCCCGCGTGCGTCGTGGCAGGCTGTGCACGCTCCTGCGGGTGTGCCGCGTGTGTGAGGGAGCGATCCGAAGGACTGTGATGACGGGCATCTCCCGGTACGAGACCACCTCGCGCTGACGCCTGCCCTGCTGCACCACCCGCGGTACCCGGCGTCGGCTCACAGCCACCACCCGGGAGTCCTTCGATGTTGTCCACCCCTTCCGTCGTGCTGCACGACGTCACTTTCGCCTGGCCTGACGGCGCCGTCGCGCTCGATCACGTCTCGGGCGCCTTCGGCCGTGGTCGCACCGGCCTGACCGGCCTGAACGGTGCCGGCAAGTCCACGTTGCTGCGCCTGGTCGCCGGCCTCCTAACGCCCACCTCGGGCCGGGTCGTCCTGAGCGGCGCCGCCGACTACCTGCCGCAGCGCATCACGCTCGACACGCACACCACCGTCGCCGACCTGCTGGGCATCACGCCCGTCGTGCGCGCGCTGCGCGCGATCGAGTCGGGCGACGTCGACGAGGCGCACTTCGACACCGTCGGCGACGACTGGGACGTCGAGGAGCGTGCGGTCGCGCTGCTCGCCGCCACCGGGCTGCCGACCGGCCTGGACCGGTCGGTCGGCACCCTGTCCGGCGGCGAGGCGATGCTGACCGCGATCACCGGGGTGCGGCTGCGCCAGTCGAGCGGCGGCGGCACCGTCGCGCTGCTCGACGAGCCGACCAACAACCTGGACGGCGACGCCCGCGAGCGCCTGTACGAGCTGGTGCGCGGCTGGCGGGGCGCGCTCGTCGTCGTCTCGCACGACCTGGCGCTGCTGGAGCTGATGGACGACACGGCCGAGCTGCGCGCGGGGACGCTGACCACGTTCGGCGGCCCGTACTCGGAGTACCGGGCGTGGCTGGAGGTGCAGCAGGAGGCGGCCGAGCAGGCGCTGCGGTCGGCCGAGCAGACGTTGCGCCGGGAGAAGCGCCAGCGGATCGAGGCGGAGGAGCGGATCGCGCACAGCGAGCGCAAGGGCCGTAAGGACGCCGCGAACAGCAAGTACGTCAAGGCGGTCATCAACGACCGGCGCAACAGCGCGGAGAAGGCGGCCGGTTCGCGTCGCGGGATGCTGGACGACAAGGTCGATGCGGCGCGGGCCGCCGTGGACGCGGCCGAGCGCGCGGTGCGGGACGACGACCGGATCTCGGTGGACCTGCCGGACCCGGGCGTCCCCGCGGGGCGGCGGCTGGCCGTGCTGCGCGGCGCGGACGGCCGGGAGGTGGTGATCCAGGGTCCGGAACGGGTGGCCCTGACGGGCCCGAACGGCGTGGGCAAGACGACGCTGCTGGAACGCCTCCTGTTCACCCCCGGCACTCCACGGGACGGGTGGGGCGGGGCGGCCGCGTCCGGAGAGGTCGTGACCGAGCGGGTGGCCTACCTGCCGCAGCGGGTGGACGTGCTGCCGGAGGCGGCGTCGGTGCTGGACGCCGTTCGCGCGGGTGCGCCGCACGTGCCGCCGGGCGAGCTGCGCAACCGGTTGGCCCGGTTCCTGGTGCGGGGCGCCGCGGTGGACCGGCCGGTGGCGACGCTGTCGGGCGGGGAGCGGTTCCGGGTGGCGCTGGCGAGGCTGCTGCTCGCGGACCCGCCGGCGCAGCTCCTGGTGCTGGACGAGCCGACGAACAACCTCGACATCGCCAGCACGGACCAGCTCGTGGCCGCGCTCGCGGCGTACCGTGGCGCGCTGCTGGTGGTGAGCCACGACAGGGCCTTCCTGGACCGGCTGGACCTGGACGCGGAGATCCGGCTGGACGCGGAGGGCAACCTGACGCAGGTGCGGAGGTAGCGCGTCGGGTACGGGATAACCCTGATGTGCCATATTTCACCCGGGTTGTACGGTCTCCTTACTTAGTGACCGAACCTCCGGGAGATGACGATGAAGACGAACCCGAGGCGCCTCGGCGTACTCAGCGCGCTGACCGCGGCGGTCCTCGCCGCCGGTGGCATGGCGGGCGCCGCCGCCATGGAGGTCAGCGGGCCCCGGGTCGAGCCTCAGGCCGAGGTGGCCAAGATGCCCGGCGCGCCGTACCTGTACCTCGGCTGGGGTGACCCGCAGAGCGCGACGGCGGTGATGAGCGAGACCGGCGTGTCGGCGTTCACGATGGCCTTCATGCTCTCGTCCGGCGGCTGCACCCCCGCGTGGGACGGGCAGCGGCCGCTGACGGGCGGCGTCGACCAGCAGACCATCGACGCCGTCAAGGGCGCGGGCGGTCAGGTGCAGATCTCGTTCGGCGGCTGGTCGGGCAACAAGCTGGGGCCGAACTGCTCGAGCCCGGAAGCGTTCGCGGGCGCGGTGCAGCAGGTCATCGACGCGCACGGTCCCGACGTCGTGGACTTCGACATCGAGAACACGGACGAGCTGGAGGACTACGCGGTCCAGGACCGCATCCTGCAGGGCATCGCCATCGTCAAGCAGGACAACCCCGACGTGCAGGCCGTCGTGACGATCCCGACGTCGACGACCGGGCCGGCGGGAGCCGGGGCGCGCCTCATCACACGTGCCGCCGAGCTCGGCACGCCGATCGACAACTACACGATCATGACGTTCGACTTCGGCGGCACCGACATGGTCGCCGACACGATCAGCGCGGCGCAGGGCCTGCGCGACCAGCTCAAGGCCGCGCACGGCTGGTCCGACGCCGAGGCGTACGCCCACTCGGGCATCTCGGGGATGAACGGCGTGTCCGACGTCGGAGAGACCACCACACCGGCGCAGTGGACCGAGATCCGCGACTGGGCGAGCGCGCAGGGTCTGACCCGGTTCGCGTACTGGGCGGTCAACCGGGACCGTGGCTGCGAGGGTGGCGGCGTCACCTCCAACTGCAGCGGCATCGCGCAGGAGGACCTCGCGTTCACCCGGATCACCGCCGGGTTCTAGGCCTCCGGCGCTCCTGGGCCGCCGTCGGGTACCGCCCGGCGGCGGCCCCGGCATGTCCGGGTGCGTGAACCTGTGTGGTGCCTGTACGGGGAAGCCCCAATGTTGCGGGCATCAAAGAAGTCGTACGTTCTCTTCACTTACAGCCTTGAAAGTTGAAGAGGAGGACGACCATGCAAGCACGTCTACGGCGCCGTGTCCTCGGTGGCCTCGCGACGCTCTCCCTGGTGCTCGCCACGGCGCTCGCGCTGGGCGGCCCGGTGCCCGTCGCGCAGGCCGCGACCGGGGCGATCACCGGGTACGGCGGCAAGTGCGTCGACGTCGCGGCGGCGAACCCCGCCAACGGCACGCAGGTACAGCTCTACGGCTGCAACGGCACGAGCGCCCAGACCTGGGACGTGCGCTCCGACGGCACGGTCCGTGCGCTCGGCAAGTGCCTCGACGTGGCCGACGCCGGTACGGCGAACGGCACCCGCGTGCAGATCTGGGACTGCAACGGCACGGCCGCCCAGCGGTGGACCGCCGGTGCCGACGGCACGCTGCGGGCCCTGGGCAAGTGCCTCGACGCCACCGGGCCCAGCTCGGCCGACGGCACGCCGCTGCAGATCTGGGACTGCTTCGCCGGTGACAACCAGCGCTGGGCCCTCCCGACGGACGGCGGGAATCCCCAGCCGAACCCGGCGAAGATGCCGGGCGCGCCCTACCTGTACCTGGGCTGGGGCAACCCGCCGAGCGCGACGTCGGTCATGAGCCAGACGGGCGTGCGGGCCTTCACCATGGCGTTCATCCTGTCCTCCGGAGGCTGCAACCCGGCGTGGGACGGCAGCCGCCCGCTCACCGGCGGCGTCGACCAGCAGACCATCAACGCGATCAAGGCCGCGGGCGGCCAGGTGCAGATCTCGTTCGGCGGCTGGTCCGGCAACAAGCTCGGCCCCAACTGCTCGACGCCGGCCGCCTACGCCGGAGCCGTGCAGCGGGTCATCGACGCGCACCAGCCGCACGTCGTGGACTTCGACATCGAGAACTCGGACGAGTTCGAGAACACGGTCGTGCAGGACCGCATCCTCCAGGGCCTGACCATCGTCAAGCAGAACAACCCGAACGTGAAGATCGCCGTGACGATCGGCACGGGCCGCAGCGGCCCCGAGGGTGCGGGCACCCGGCTGATCAACCGGGCCGCGCAGCTCGGCGTCCCGATCGACAACTACACGATCATGCCGTTCAACTTCGGGTCCTCGAACATCGCGCAGGACACGATCAACGCGTCCGAGGGGCTCAAGAACCAGCTCAAGGCGGCCCGCGGCTGGACGGACGCCCAGGCGTACGCGCACATGGGCATCTCCGGCATGAACGGGAGCTCCGACCAGGGCGAGATCACCACCACCGCCGCGTGGACGCAGATACGGGACTACGCGCGGAACAACGGCCTCACGCGACTGGCCTTCTGGTCGGTCAACCGCGATCAGCCCGGGTTCGAGTTCACGCGCATCACGGGAGGCTTCTGATGAGGATCCGCAGCAGGAAGGCATCCGTCCTGGTCACGCTCGCGGTCGCCGTGGGCCTGGTGCTGCCCGCGGCGGCCGCAGGGGCCGCGGCCGCCACGCCCGGGCCGCGCGCCGCCGTCGGGCAGCAGGCGCCCGCACTCCCGGACGTGGTGCCGGACGTGGTGCCGGACGCCGGGTCCGGTGCCGTGGCCGCCGACGTGCCGACCACGTTCACCCACCCCGGCGTGCACGTCAGCGCGCCGCAGCTCGCGTTCGTCCGGCAGCAGGTGCAGGCCGGGGCGCAGCCCTGGCGCAGCGCGTACGACGCGATGATGGGCAGCCGGTACGCGTCGCTGTCGTACACCCCGCACCCGCGGGCCGTGGTCGAGTGCGGGTCGTACTCCAACCCGAACTACGGGTGCACCGACGAGCGCGAGGACGCCATCGCGGCGTACACGCACGCCCTGGCCTGGTCGATCACGAGGGACACCCGCTACGCGAACAAGGCGATCTCGATCATGAACGCGTGGTCGCCGGTCATCCGGGACCACACCAACTCCAACGCCCCGCTGCAGACGGCGTGGGCCGGGTCGGTGTGGCCGCGGGCCGCGGAGATCATCCGCTACACGGGCGCGGGCTGGGCGGCGGCCGACGTCGACCGGTTCGAGACCATGCTGCGCGACGTCTACCTGCCCGAGGTGATCAACGGGTCGAACAGCAACGGCAACTGGGAGCTGTCGATGATGGAGGCGGCCGTCGGCATCGCGGTCTTCCTCGACGACCGGAACGCCTACGCCTCGGCCCGGCAGCGGTTCCTGGTCCGGGTGCCTGCGTTCATCTACCTGACCTCGGACGGGTCGGTGCCGCGCACCGTGCCGGGCTCCGGCCGGGACACGCCCGAGGAGATCTTCTCCTACTGGCACGGCCAGCGGACGCTGGTCAACGGCCTGGCGCAGGAGACCTGCCGCGACTTCACGCACACCGGCTACGGCATCTCGGCCATCTCGCACGTGGCCGAGACCGCCGCGATCCAGGGCGACGACCTGTACCCGCAGGTGGGGGAGCGGCTGCGGCACGCGCTCGGGTTCCACGCGACCTACCAGCGGGGCACGGCGGTGCCGTCCTGGCTCTGCGGCGGCTCGCTGCACCTCGGCCTCGGCCCGGTCACCGAGGTCGGGTTCAACGCCCTGCACAACCGGCAGGGCTTCGCGATGAGCAACACCCAGGCCCTGACGGAGTCCACCCGCCCGGCGGGCACCAACAACCTGTTCGTCGCGTGGGAGACCCTGACCCACGCGGACAACCCGAACGTGCTGCCGTGAGGACCTGACCGGGCGGCTTCGGCCCTCGGTATCGCGGGGTCGGCAGCGTGCATCGCGAAGTCGGCAGTCTGCCTCGAGGTCGGCACAGGCCTGTGCCGACCTCGAGGCAGACTGCCGACCGGCTGGCAAGCTGCCGACCTCGGCGTTCTCTGTGGCAGGGGGACGCGGCTCAGGGGCGCCCCGTGTACCAGGTGTGCATCAGGTAGTCCTTCTCCGGCCCGGTCACGTGCCAGCGCAGCTCCCACGACGACGCCGTCCGCGCCGGCACCTCGATCCCGCCCTGGTACAGGTCCCGCCCGCACAGGTGCTCGACGGCGCCCGCGGTCCACGGGTGGAAGTCGCGGCCGTCCTCGAAGGTCACGCGCCACGGCGGCTCGCGGTCGCCGGCCGGGTCCCCGGACGGCGCGTCGTCGTCCGACCTGCCCGACGGCGCCTGCCCGCGCCGGTCACGCACGATGAACAGCGTCCGCGTCACCGGCGTGCTGCCTGCCGCCCAGCGCAGCGTGCCGTGCTCGGCCCAGCACACCCGGCCGTCGTCCTGGAGCGAGAACCGGGCCTCGCCGTCGGCGGTGTACTCCGCGCCGTCCGCGTGCCGGATCTCCCGCCGGAAGTCCCAGGTGCCGACGAGCTGCAGAGGATCCACGCCCCGACCCTAACCGCTCCCGCCCGCCCGGAAAGCGTGCGCCCACGGCCCCGCCGATGGGTGAGGATGTTCCCCATGACCTCGACGCATGAGACCACCACGCCCACGGAGCTGGACCCGGCCAACCCGTTCGCCGCGCCGTCCACCCTCCCGTACGGGCTGCCCGACTTCTCCGCGATCCGCGAGGAGCACTACGAGCCGGCGATCCTGGCCGGCATGGCGGCCCAGCGCGCCGAGGTCGAGGCGATCGCCACCAACCCCGAGCCCGCCACCGTCGAGAACACGCTGGAGGCGCTGGAGCGGTCCGGCCAGCTCCTGGGACGGGCCGCTCGTGCGTACTTCAACCAGCTCCCGTCCGACTCCACGCCCGGCCTGGAGGACATCCAGGAGCGGCTCGCGCCGCTGTTCGCCGCCCACCAGGACGCGATCACCATGGACGCCCGCCTCCATGCGCGGGCCAAGGCCCTGGCCGACGCCGCCGCGGCCGGCGACCTGGAGCTCGAGCCCGACACCGCGTACCTGCTCGAGAAGCTGATGACCCAGTTCAAGCGCTCCGGCATCGAGCTGTCCGAGGCCGACCAGGACACGCTGCGCGATCTCAACGCGCGGATCACGACGCTGGAGGCGAGCTTCGGGCGCAAGCTCCTGGCCGGCGCCAACGAGGCGAGCGTGCTCGTGACCGACGAGGCCGACCTCGCCGGGCTCTCCGCCGACGCCAAGGCCGGCGCGCGCGCCGCCGCCGAGGCGCGGGGCCAGGACGGCTGGCTCCTGGAGATGCAGCTCTTCACGCACCAGAACGTGCTCGCCTCGCTCGAGGTCGCGGCCACGCGCGAGCGCGTGCAGAGCGCCTCCATGGCGCGCGGTGCCACCGGCGGCGAGAACGACACCCGCGAGGTGCTCCTGGAGCTCGCGCTGCTGCGCGCCCGCCGCGCGCAGCTGCTCGGCTACGAGCACCACGCCGCGTACATCGCCGCCGACGCCACGGCCGGCACCACCGCCGCGGTCAACGAGATGCTCGGGCGCCTCGCGCCCGCCGCCGTCGCCAACGCCCGGCGTGAGGCCGCGGAGCTCGCGAAGGTCGGCGGCTCGGCCGACGGCGTGGCCGCCGCCGACTGGTCCTACCTCAACGAGGCCGTGCGCAAGGAGCGCTTCGACCTGGACGACGCCGCCCTGCGCCCCTACCTCGAGCTCGAGCGCGTGCTGCACGACGGCGTCTTCACGGCCGCCGGCCTGCTGTTCGGCCTCTCCTTCGTCGAGCGCCCCGACCTGCCGGGCTACCACCCGGACGTCCGCGTCTTCGAGGTGTTCGACAGCGTCGAGCCGGGGGAGCCGAACACCGGGCTGGGCCTGTTCCTCGGCGACTTCTACACCCGCGAGTCGAAGCGTGGCGGCGCCTGGATGGACAGCCTCGTGGTGCAGAGCGCCCTGCTGGACGAGAAGCCCGTCGTGGTCAACAACCTCAACATCGTCAAGCCGCCGGCCGGCGAGCCCACGCTGCTGGTGTGGGACGAGGTGACCACCCTCTTCCACGAGTTCGGTCACGCGCTGCACGGCCTGCTGAGCGACGTGCGCTACCCGTCGCAGTCCGGTACCTCCGTGCCGCGCGACTTCGTCGAGTACCCCTCCCAGGTCAACGAGATGTGGTCCTGGGAGCCGGAGATCCTGAAGTCCTTCGCGGTGCACCACGCCACCGGCGAGCCCATGCCCGCCCAGTGGGTGGACACCATGCTGGCCTCCCGCGTCTGGGGCGAGGGCTTCTCGACCACGGAGTACCTCGCCGCCGCGCTGCTCGACCAGGCGTGGCACCAGCTCACCCCCGAGCAGGTGCCGACGTCGGTCGACGACGTGCTGCCGTTCGAGGCGGCGGCGCTCGCGGCCGCGGGCGTGGACTTCGCCTCCGTGCCGCCCCGGTACCGCAGCACGTACTTCAACCACATCTTCGGCGGCGGCTACTCGGCGGGGTACTACTCGTACATCTGGTCCGAGGTGCTCGACGCCGACACCGTGCAGTGGTACGCGGAGAACGGCGGGCTCACGCGCGAGAACGGGGAGGCGTTCCGGCGCAAGCTGCTCGCCCGCGGCGGGTCGCAGGACCCGCTGGCCTCGTTCGAGGACCTGCGGGGCCGTGCGGCCGACATCACGCCGCTGCTGGAGCGGCGCGGACTGGCCTGACCTCGCGGAGCGGGCCGCTGACTCGCCGCGCCGTGCAGCGAGTCAGCGGGCCGGTCGGGATTCCGGCAGGTTGCCCGGCCGGTTACCGTGGCCCCTGTGACTGAGACTGTGCCGACTTCCGCGCCCGTGCCCACCGCCGCCGACGAGGTGGTCCGGATCTGTCAGGAGCTGATCCGGTTCGACACCTCGAACTACGGCACCGACGACGGGCCGGGGGAGCGGGCCGCGGCCGAGTACGTCATGGAGCTGCTGCACGAGGTCGGCCTGGAGCCCGAGCTGTTCGAGTCCCGGCCGGGGCGGGCGTCCGTCGTCGTGCGCCTGGAGGGGCAGGACCGGGCGCGGCCCGCGCTGGTGCTGCACGGGCACCTGGACGTGGTGCCGGCCGCGAAGGACGACTGGAGCGTGGACCCGTTCGGCGGCGAGGAGACCGACGGGCTGCTCTGGGGCCGTGGTGCCGTGGACATGAAGGACATGGACGCCATGATCCTGGCGGTCGTCCGGCAGATGGCGCGTGAGGGCCGCAAGCCCGCCCGCGACGTGGTGGTGGCGTTCTTCGCCGACGAGGAGGCCGGCGGGGTGCACGGCGCCCGGTGGGCCGTGGACCACCGGCCCGACCTGTTCGAGGGCGCCACGGAGGCGATCTCGGAGGTCGGCGGCTTCTCCGTGGAGGTGGGCGGCAAGCGCGCCTACCTGCTCCAGACGGCGGAGAAGGGCATCGCCTGGCTGCGGCTGATCGCCGAGGGCCGCGCCGGGCACGGCTCCCAGATCAACGAGGACAACGCGGTGGCCGAGCTCGCCGCGGCCGTGGCCCGGATCGGGCAGCACGCCTGGCCGTACACCATCACGCCCACGGTGGACGCGCTGCTGCGCGGTGTCGGCGACCTCACCGGCCTGCGGGTCGACCTGTCCGACCCGGCCTCCGTGGACGAGCTGGTCGCGGCGCTCGGGCCGGCGGCGAAGTTCGTGGGCGCCACGGTGCGCAACACGTCCAACCCGACGCAGCTCGCGTCCGGGTACAAGGCCAACGTGATCCCCGGCCGGGCCGAGGCGACCGTGGACGTGCGGCTCCTGCCGGGCCAGGAGGAGTCCGGCATGGCGACGCTGCGCGAGCTCGCCGGGCCCCGGGTGCGGATCGAGCCGATCCACCTGGACACGGCCCTGGAGGTGCCGTTCAGCGGGTCCCTGGTCGACGCCATGGTGGCGGCCATCGACGCCGAGGACCCGGGGGCCACGGTGCTCCCGTACACGCTCTCGGGCGGCACGGACAACAAGTCGCTGGACCGGCTGGGCATCACGGGCTACGGGTTCGCGCCGCTGCGGCTGGAGGGCGACCTCGACTTCGCCGGGATGTTCCACGGCGTGGACGAGCGGGTGCCGACCGACGCGCTGCGGTTCGGCACCCGCGTGCTGGACCGGCTGCTGGCGACCTGCTGACGCGGGTGCGCCGCAGGGTCAGAGGGTCGAGCGGACCCGGATGATCTTGCGGCGCAGCCAGACCTTGCGTCTGCCGCCGATGTAGAGAAGAGTCCTCGCCAGCTCCCAGCGGCCGTACTCGGCCTCCTCGGTGAGCACCTTGCGGGCGTCCGGCACGGTGGTGCCCGGTTCGAACGTCACGACGCGGTACTCGTACTGACTGTGCTTGTGCAACAAGGATCCTTCTCTCGCCATCTGATGCACCGTCCTCGGGTCGCGGGTGAGGTCAGTTTATGCCGGTTTCGTTGCAGTGCGATGACAGCCACGGATTTCGTCTGCCCATTGTGGCCCACGGGGCGCTACCTTCAAGGCATGACCGTTGAACCGCGTGCCGCGCTCGATCGCCTCATTGCCGCACTCGAGGCCCACCATCACGCGGTCGCCACTCGCCGGAGTGACGACGACCCCGCCGTCGACGACGCCTACGACGTGCTCGCCGACGCCTACGAGGTGTACGAGGAGTCCCTGGCGACGGTGTTCGGCGAGGTGACGCCCTTCTACCTGGCCGACGAGGTCGACGACGACGAGGACGAGGACGACGACGAGGACCTCGACGACCTCGACTTCGACGACGACCTCGACGACGCGGACGAGAGCGCCCAGGAGGACGAGCCCCAGCCCGCACGGCAGGGCTGAGCCGGGTCCGGCACGGGTACGGTCACCAGCGCTCCGGGTAGCCGAGGTCGGGGGCGGACACGTCGTCGAGCGCGGCGTGCACCTCGTACGGCAGCTCCAGGGTCGCGGCCTGGAGCGACGAGCGCAGCTGGGCCGGCGTGCGCGCGCCCAGGATCGCCGACGCGAGGCCGTCGCGCTCCAGCAGCCACGCCACGGCGACCTCCCCGGGCGTGCGGCCCAGGCCCTCGGCGGCCGTCGCCACGGCCTCGACGACGGCGGACGCCGAACCCTCCAGGTACGGCTGGACGAACCCCGCGAGCGCCCCGGCGGCCCGGGAGTCCGCCGGGATGGCGCGCCGGTACTTGCCGGTGAGCACGCCGCGCCCGAGCGGCGACCAGGCGAGCAGGCCCACGCCCAGGGCGTCGGCGGCGGGCAGCACGTCGCGCTCCGCGCCGCGCTGCAGCAGCGAGTACTCCAGCTCGACGGCGGCCAGGCCGACGTCGGGCTCCAGCAGCGTCGCGGCGCGGGCCGTGGCCCAGCCGGGGTGGTTGCTCAGCCCGACGTACCGGGCGCGCCCGCTGGTGACGGCGATGCGCAGCGCACCCGCCGTCTCCTCCAGGGACGTGTTCGGGTCGGGGCACGCCACGAGGAACAGGTCCACGTGGTCGGTGCCCATCCGGGCCAGCGACTCGTCGAGGCTGTCGAGCAGGCCGCCGCGGGAGGCGTCCACGACGCGACCGGGGCCGTCGGGCCGGGCCTCGGACCGGATGCCCGCCTTGGTGGCCAGGACGAGCTCGCGGCGCGCGACCTTGCCCGACAGCAGGGTGCCGATGACCCGCTCCGCGTCGCCGTCGGCGTAGCTGGCTGCGGTGTCGAGCAGGGTGCCGCCGGCGTCGAGGAAGTCCCGCACCTGCTCCGCCGCGTCGATCTCGTCGGTGTCGCGGCCCCATGTCATGGTCCCGAGCCCCAGCTCGGAGACCCGTAGGCCGGAGGTGCCCACGCGCCGTCGTTCCATGTATGGAAGGCTACCCGCGGCCGTCGCGGGTGCGTCCGGAGGCGCGCCGTGGGGTAGTGTCACGGCCCGTGACTGCGTGGGAAGCGATCCTTCTGGGCCTGGTGCAGGGTCTGACCGAGTTCCTCCCGATCTCGTCGTCGGCGCACCTGCGGATCGTCGGTGAGCTGCTCGGCTCGGGCGACCCCGGCGCGGCCTTCACGGCGATCACGCAGATCGGTACCGAGGCGGCCGTGATCATCTACTACCGCCAGAAGATCGGGGCCATCCTCGTCGCCTGGTTCCGGGCGCTCTCCGGCCGCAACGGCACGGGCTGGCGCGCCCGCACGGGCCTGGGCCCGCGTCCCGGCTCCGTCGACGTGCGGCACGGCCGGCCGGGCGTCGTCGCCGACCACGACGCCGCGATGGGCTGGTACATCATCCTCGGCTCGATCCCGATCGTGGTGCTGGGTCTGCTGTTCGAGGACTACATCGAGAACACGTTCCGCAACCTGTGGATCACCGTCTTCATGCTGGCGTTCTTCGGTCTGCTGCTGCTCCTGGCCGACGTCTTCGGCCGCCAGGAGCGCGAGCTCACCTCGCTCACGGGACGCAGCGCCATCGGCTTCGGGCTGGCGCAGGCGCTCGCGCTCGTACCCGGGGTGTCCCGCTCGGGCGGCACCATCACCGCCGGCCTGACCATGGGCTTCACGCGCAAGGCGGCTGCGGACTACTCCTTCCTGCTCGCGCTGCCCGCGGTGCTCGGCTCCGGCTTCTACCAGCTCGTCAAGACCCTGGGCGAGCCGCTGCCCGCCGGTGCGCCCGGGTGGGGTGCCACGATCATCGCGACGATCGTCGCGTTCGGCGTCGGGTACGCCGTGATCATCGGGTTCCTCAAGATCATCGGGAACTACTCGTACAAGCCGTTCGTGTTCTACCGGTTCGCGCTCGCGGGCCTCGTGGTGTGGCTCCTGGTGTCGGGCACGATCGACGCGCAGGGCGGGGTCGCGTAGACCACACCCCGGGAGGCCCTGACGTGGTCCGGAGGTGTCACAGGCGGCGGTTATCGTTGTCGCGTGCACGCCTGGCCCACACCCCAAGTCCCCGAGCTTCCCGGCTTCCCCGCCCCCGGACCGGTGCGGGTCCACGACTCGTCCACGGGTGAGCTCGTCGAGGCCGCGCCGGGGCCGCAGGCCCGGCTGTACGCCTGCGGCATCACCCCGTACGACGCCACGCACATCGGGCACGCCAACACCTACGTCGCGTTCGACCTGCTGGTGCGGGCATGGCTGGACGCCGGCAAGGACGTCGTCTACACCTCGAACGTCACGGACGTGGACGACCCGCTGCTGGAGCGTGCCGAGGCGACCGGCGTGGACTGGCGGGACCTGGCCGCGTCCCAGATCGCGCTGTTCCGCGAGGACATGACGGCGCTCGGCGTCGTCCCGCCGCGCACCTGGACGGGGGCCGTGGAGTCGGTGCCCGACGTCGCGCGGGCCGTGGCCGACCTGCTGGAGTCCGGCGCGGCCTACCGCGTGCCGCTGGAGCCGGGCGCCGGTGGCACGACGCCGGAGCTGGGTGACGTCTACGCCGACCTCACCGCGGACCCGCGCTTCGGGACCGTCGCCCACCTCGACCGCGAGCAGGCCCTGGCCACGTTCGCCGAGCGCGGCGGCGACCCGGGCCGCGAGGGCAAGAAGGACGCGCTGGACCCGCTGCTGTGGCGCCGGGAGCGCGCGGGAGAGCCCGCGTGGGACGGCGGTCCGCTCGGCACGGGTCGCCCGGGCTGGCACATCGAGTGCGCCGTGATCGCGCGCGACGGCCTCGGCCTGGCGGGAGGCGAACGGTTCGACGTGCAGGGCGGCGGCTGCGACCTGCTGTTCCCGCACCACGAGATGTCGACGTCGCACCTGCGGCTGCTGTGTCCGACGTCCGAGGCCGAGGCCGAGGCCGAGCCGGCCGCGGCGCGCACCCACGTGCACGCGGGGCTGGTCGCCTACCAGGGCGAGAAGATGAGCAAGTCGCTCGGCAACCTCGTGCTGGTCTCCCGTCTGCGCGAGGACGGCCACGACCCGATGGCGGTCCGCCTGGCTCTCCTGGCGCACCACTACCGCACCGAGTGGGAGTGGGACGAGACCTCGCTGCCGGCCGCCGAGGCCCGGCTGGCCCGGTGGCGAGACGCGGTCTCGGGCAACGGCGGCCCGTCGGCGGGCGAGACCCTCGTGGCGGTCCGTGCGGCCCTCGCCGAGGACCTGGATGCACCCGCCGCGCTGGCCGCGGTCGACGCCTGGGCCGAGGTGGCGCTGGACCCCGCCCGGGACACCTCGGCGGACGAGGAAGGTGCGCCCGGGATCATCTCCCGGATGGTGAACGCCCTGCTCGGAGTGCGTATCTGAGGCTCCGGCGGGGGCGTCCGGGCCAGGTAGGCCAGAGCCACGGCATGCGCTTGCCAGGTTAGTTTTGACCCCTGCTTCCGTTTGCATTTAACCCGGTGCAGGATGGGGAGCATGACGGAGTACGAGGAAGACTTCACGGGTGAGACCCGGGTTACCGTCACCACGACGCCCCGGTGCAGCACGCGGTATCGCGTCGTACGCAACGGACCGGGGTTCGCACCGGTCTACGACCGCGTCGAGGACGCCGCACGGTGTCTGGAGACCTGGGTCGGTTACCACGGTCCGGACGCAGGAGTACGGATCGAGCCGATCTCGAGCAGCGTGTGACCCACGCCGAAGGACGAGTCAAGGCCTGAGCCCCCTGCGGGGCTCAGGCCTTCGTCCGTCCGCGGCTCAGAGCTTCTCCGGACCCGGGTCCTTGCCGCCGTCCTTGCCGCCGATGTCGCGCCGGCGCAGGTAGCGCTCGAACTCCCGCGCGATGGCGTCGCCCGACGCCTCCGGCAGCTCCGCGGTGTCCTTGGCCTCCTCGAGCTGGGCCACGTACTCGGAGATCTCCGAGTCCTCCGACGCCAGCTCGTCCACACCGTGCTGCCAGGCCGCCGCGTCGTCGGGCAGCTCGCCCATCGGCACGGACTCGCCGAGGATCTCCTCCACGCGCGTCAGGATCGCGAGCGTCGCCTTGGGGGACGGCGGGTTGGCCACGTAGTGCGGCACGGCCGCCCACAGGCTGACGGACTGCAGGCCCCGCTCCGCGGCCTCGTGCTGCAGCACCCCCACGATGCCTGTCGGGCCCTGGTAGGTGTTGGCCTCGATGTCGAGCACGGACTGCAGGCCCACGCTGTCGGACGTCGCGGTCATCGGGATCGGGCGCGTGTGCGGCACGTCGGCCAGCAGCGCGCCGAGCGTGATGACGGTGCGGACGTCCAGCTCCTCCGCGACCTTCAGCAGCTCCTCGCAGTACTTGCGCCAGCGCATCGACGGTTCGACGCCGTGCACCAGCACGACCTTGCGTGTCCCCACCTGGGCCACCGAGACGGACGTCGTCGGCCAGGTGATGGAGCGCTTGCCGTCGTCGTCCAGCGAGATGTAGGGCCGGTTGACCTGGAAGTCGTGGAACTCCTCGGGATCGAGCTCGGTCACCTTCTCGGCGCCCCACACCTCGGCCAGGTGCGTGAGGGCCGTCGTGGCGGCGCTCCCCGCGTCGTTCCACCCTTCGAAGGCAGCCAGGAGCACGGTCTGGCGAGGCGAGGCCTGCTCCGGCTGCTCGTGATGCGCGTCGGTCATCCCCCCAGCCTAGGGCGTGGGACGCTCGGCGTGACCGGGGGCGCGTGCACGTTCGCGGACGGGCGAATCGGCGTGTCGTGCCCGTGGTGCCGCCTGACCCGGAACTGGCTTGGAACTGCGCGGACCTGGCCTGGAACTGGCTCGGACCTGGCGTAGAGCTGGCGCAGAACTGGCCCGGGACTGGCCCGGGACTGGCCCGGAACTGGCGCAGAGACGGCTCAGAGAACCGGCATGCCGGCGCGCAGCGCGCCGCGGACCTGCACCTCGACGCCCCGCCAGGTCCCGGTCCACAGCGTGTACCCGGGGTCCATCATGCGCTGGTCGATGGCGTGGTCGAGGCCGAGCGCGCGGGCGATGCTCTCGCCGTCGTCCAGGTGCCAGGGCTGCAGGCACACCCGCTCGGGCGTGACGGTCAGCACCTCGATCCAGTCGGCACGCACGTGCCGCAGCAGATCGATGACATCGCCGAGACGTTCGGTGACCGACTGCGACGCAATGGGGTTCACGGGACTCTCCGGGACGGGGCGGACAGGGTCGGCTGGCTCATTTCCACGGTGCGACTCCACTGTGCGCCGGGCACACGGGACGTGCCATCGGCAGCGCGCGGGACGTTTCGGTGATAGATACGTCCCTGGGGGTGAGCGCATGAGGAACCAACGACTGGTCGCCGCGATGGCTCAGGCGGGTCTGAGCCAGGTGCGGCTGGCCGCCGCGGTGGGCGTGGACCCGAAGACCGTGGAGCGCTGGGTGGCCCAGGGGCGCACGCCGCACCCGCGGCACCGGGTCGCGGTGTCCGACGCGCTGGGCTGCGACGTCGCGGCGCTGTGGGGCGACGTGGACCGGGCCGAGGCCGCGGCGCAGGAGATCGTCGGGGTGTACCCGGCGCGCCGCGCCGTGCCCTCCGGGACGTGGCAGGCCTTTCTCGCGGGCGTCGAGCAGCGGTTCGAGCTGCACGCCTTCGCGGCGACGTTCCTGCCCGACCAGACGCTCGACCTGACCACCGAGATCGTCACCATGGCGGCCCGCGGCGTGCGGGTACGGCTGCTCCTGGGCGACCCGGACGGCGCGGCCGTGGCGGTCCGCACGCAGGAGGAGGGCGGTACGGGCCTGGCGGGCCGGATCGCGCTGGTGCTCGCCTACCTGGCGCCCGCGCTCGGGACGCCCGGGGTGGAGGTGCGGCTGCACGACAGCACCCTGTACGCGACCACGTTCCGGTTCGACGACGACCTGCTGGTCAACACGCACGTCTGGGGCGCGCCCGCGGGCGCGAACCCCCTGCTGCACCTCAAGGACGGCCCGGAGGCGTCGATGGCGCCGGCTTACCAGGCCGGTTTCGAGCGGGTCTGGAGCACCGCGAAACCACTTGAAGCATGGCCCCGGACGGAGGACTCGGACAGGGTGGCGTGATGGCGCGGTTCGACTACTTCGACGACCCGTCCGCGCCGCCCGTCAACTCGGTGGTCCCGTCGGTCACGGTGGCGGTGCGGGACGACGTCGGCCGGCTCCTGCTCATCCACCGCACCGACAACGGTCTCTGGGCGCTGCCCGGCGGCGGCATCGACCCCGGTGAGACCGTGCGCCAGGCGGGCGTGCGCGAGACGGAGGAGGAGACGGGCTACCGCGTGCGGATCACGGGGCTCGTGGGCATCTACACCGACCCGCGGCACGTCATCGTGTACTCAGACGGCGAGGTCCGCGCCCAGTTCTCGATCTGCATGCGCGGCTCGGTCACGGGCGGGGCCGCGCGGACGTCGGGGGAGTCCAGCGAGGTGGTCTGGCAGCAGGTCGACCGCCTGGGCGACCTGGACATCCACCCTTCGATGCGCCTGCGCATCGAGCACGCGGTGGACCCGACGCGGACCGAGCCCTACCTGACCTGAGCCGACCCGGGCGGGCGTTCGCCCGCCCGGGTCCGTCGCCTACCGGGCCGGCCGGTCGAGCTGCCGCTCGATGCGGGACACCATCTGGCGCAGCCCGGGCTCGGCGTGCTGCATGCTGCGCGACACCAGGTGGCCGGGCGGGTAGCGGTCGTAGATGTGCTCGAACCGCTCGTCGACCGTCACGGTCTCGCCCCGGGCCGACGTGGTGATGTCGCAGTAGGTGAGCAGGTCCAGCAGCTCGCCCGACGGCGCGGGGAACTCCCGCCGCAGCGTCACGTCCAGCCCCCGCTCGGCGGCCTCGACCGTCGCGGACGTGTGGTGCGCCACCAGGCCGGTCAGCTCGGCCGAGGCGCCGAGGGACCGCAGGTAGCGCGCGCCGTCGAGCTGGTGCAGGCCCGTGTCCCGTGCGGCCGCGGCGTACCCGACGTCGTGCAGGTAGGCGGCGGTGACCAGGAGCGACGGCCGGCCCAGGACCCGCGCCACGTGCTCGGCGCGCCGACCCACGCCGAGCGAGTGCGCGAGCCGGTCGGCCCCGGGGTCGAAGAGCTCCGAGAGGAGCGCCTGGGCTCCCGCGGGGTCGATCTCCCGCGGGGTGGTTCCTTGCATCGGTTCACCGTAGAGCGCCGCGTCGTCGACGGCGCGCCGGGTGAAGAGGGACATGGTCCTGGTACGCGTGCCGCTCCGCATCGCTGGCCCCCCGCCGTCAGAGCTCCGGTCGTCCGTTCACCATCCAGTCGCGGACCATCGCCGTCGCGCGGTGGTGGCCCGCCAGTGCTGCCTCGCGTGTCGCGTGCAGCTCCGCGTACTGCTCGGTGCAGTCGAGCTTGTCGTCCGGGGCGAGCACGCCGTCGGGGTCGAGCCGCTCGACGAAGACCATGGTCTCGTAGATCAACGGCGTGTGACCGCCCTCGCCGGGATCGGGCGAGGCCGCCGAGTCGACGCCGGTCCAGACCGTGGACACGTGGTAGAACCCGACCTGGTCGCGCGCGACGTGGCCGCTGCCCGCCCCCAGGCGCAGCACCGACCACTGGTCCTGCGTGATCGGGTTGCCGTCGAGGTCGTAGTACGTCCGCTGCGAGAGGCGCTCGAAGAAGTCGGGTCCGAACACGGTGTGCTTCCCTTCGGTCGATACCGGGACTCGCCGGCCGGAGCCGTCGATCGAGGGTCAGCATCGCCCACGAAGCCGTGGTGCGCGCGGCGGGGGTGTGGAACGCCGGGTCGGCGGAGCCGTGGCCCGGTGGCCTCCCGGCTCGGTGTGTTCTCCCTGCGTACGGGGCCGAGGCTCCGTTATCGTCGCACCTCGTGGCCGCCGGGACGGTGGGGGACGGGGGACGGGATGAGGGCGACGCTCGAGCACCTCGCCGGCGTGGTGCGTGAGCTCACCGGGCGGGCCGCGCCCGGCGTCCGGCCCGAGATCCTCGACGGCTGGCGCGTCGGGGACTGGCAGGCCGTGCTCCGGGACGTCCCGATCGACGAGCGTGCCTACGCGGACCGGTTCCAGGCCTCCCGGCAGCAGGAGATCGAGCTGCTGTGGGCCTGGTGGTCCGGTCCCGCCGGAGCCCGGGTACGCCCGCGCACCGCGGGATTCCTCGGGTTCTACCTGCTCACCCTCGTCGCGATGCACAGCTCGGACCGGATGCGGTTCCACGGCGACGCCCCCTGGGAGGTGACGGTCGCCGGCCGGGCGGCGGCGGACCTCAGCGCCGACCTGGTCGCGGACCCCGACGTGCAACGCGCCCTCGCCGCGCTCCACGAACCCGGTGCCGGTTCCGCGCAGGCGCGGGCGGAGTGGGCGGCCCTGGACCTCACCAGCCTCGAGTTCTACCGGCACGGCACGACGTCGATCATCCTCACCGGGCGGGTCGCGGCACCGTCCCGCGGGCGCACCGCGACCTTCGCCCTCAAGTGCGTGCTCCACCCCTACCTGACCATCCCGGCCGTCGTGGACGCCACCCGCGGCTACCACGCCCTGCACGGGCGGCCGGACGCCGAGGAGTCCCCGGCCGTGCCGGTCTGGGCCAGCCACGACAGCTGGATCCTCATGGACCTGGTGCGCGGCCCGACGCTCGCCGAGCACCTCGCGCGGCGCGCCGCCGAGCAGCCCGCCCCGCCCGCACGGGAGATCCTGCGGCCGCTGGACACCCCGGCCCTGCGCGACCTGGGCGGCGCCCTGCTCGCGGCGCTCGCGGAGCTGGAACGGGAGGGCCGGCGCCACGACGACCTCGCACCGTCCAACATCATCGTCCGGGACGAGGGCCCGGGGCGGGTCCGGCTGCGGTTCGTCGACCTCGGGGTCAACCACCTCCATGCCCGCACCATCACGGGCCAGGGGCAGGGCGAGAGCGTGTACGCGGCGCCCGAGGTGCGGCGCGACGGCGCCGGGCACCCGCGGGCCGACCTCTACTCGCTGGGCGCGCTGCTGATCACCGTCGCCGGGATCCCGCAGACCCCGGACGGCACCGTGCCCGACCAGTTCTACGTGACATCGGTGGGGCTGGCCCGGCTCCTGGAGGACCTCACCGACGCCGACCCCGACCGCCGGCTCCTGGTGACGCCGACCGACCCGTCGGCGCCCAGGTTCGCGCAGATCGGCCGGGTCTTCGCGGACGAGGTGGCGATCCTCGAGCAGGACGGCCGCGAACGCCCGCGCGGCACGCTGCAACGGCTCCGGGACCTCTCGCCGGGCGCGGGCACCGTGGCGCGGGAGCGCCGCAAGGTGCAGGCCCGCACCCGCCAGGTACGGGACGCCACCGGAGCGGCGCACCTGCGGCAGGCACGGCGGCTCCAGCGGTGGGCGTGGCTCTCCGCGGCGCTGCTGTGGTGCGCCACCGCGCTGGTCGTGACCTGGTGGTCGCGCGACCTCGGGTTGTCCTGGCAGGCACGGTGGTTCGACATGGCGGACGAGGTCTCCGGCCGCTCGGGGCTGGGACTGATGTTCCTCGACGACGTCCGGGCACCCGACTACCCCGTGCCGGACCCGTGGGGGAACCTGCCGGTGCGGCTGGTGACGTTCACGTTCGCGCTGGTCTCCGCGCGGCTGTACCTGAACGTCTTCGCCGAGCTCAGCACCGTCTGGGCGTTGCCCCGCGGCCGGCGGGCCCGCGCCCGGGCCGTGGCCGCGGAGGTCGGGCTGCGCTCGCTGGCGGTCCTGCCGGCGCTCTACGTCGTGCTGCCCACGCTCGTGCAGCGCGACTGGTGGCCGCAGGGCACGCTCGTCGGCCACGTCACCTTCGCCGTCGTGGTCCAGGCGTGCCTCTGGTTCGCCTGGGACACCAACGCCCGCGCCCGTGCCGCCGGGCTCTCGTCCGTGCCCCAGGGCGAGATCGCGACGCTCGGCCGCCTCGCGGCGTGGCAGCCCACCGTCGCGGTGTACCTCGTGCCGATCGTCGCCATCGGCACGCTGCTGTCCTTGGGGCTCGTGCAGGACGAGCTGGTCTACGCGTGCTTCGTCAGCCTGATCAACCTGGGCATCTTCTACCCCAAGAGCGCCGGGACGGACGCGCCCTACATCCGCGCGGGGATGAACCGGGCCGCGCTCGCGGCCGAGCGGCTGGAACACCTGGAGCGCACGCGAACCGTGTCTGCTATGCCCTGAAATGACTGATTGCTCCGCCACGGATCACACCGATCGACGCGCGGACCACCCCGGATCCGGGCGAGTATGAACTAATGCTCAACCTGCGAAATCACCGAGCGCTGCTGTCGACGGTCGGCGCGTTCCTCGTCGCCAGCACCGGGAGCGGCATCGCCTGGTCGGAGGCCGGCGGCCACCGGGAGCCCGCGGACCTGCTGCTCGACGCCGTGGAGCACAGCGAGTCGACCATGCGCGAGTACATCGACGAGGTGAGCGAGCGGTTCGACCAGATCGAGTCCGCGTCCGACGCCGCCCGGCAGGAGCGCCTGGCCACCGCCCTCATGGCGGACGTGCCCGGTCTCGCGAAGGACGCCCGGGAAGGCGTCCTGGCCGCCCGGTCGCAGGCCCAGGCCGTGCCGCTGGCCGACGGCGGCGAGCTCGACCGCGCGCGGGACGCCTACGTGGCGCACATGGACGCCTGGATCGCGGAGTACGACGAGGCGATGACTGCCCCGGCCGGCGTCGTCGACATCGAGCCCGAGGTGAACCGGACGTTCGACGAGGCGGTCGTGGCGTTCGAGCGGACCGGGCTGGAGGGTGCCCGGGAGGACCGGATGGAGACGCTCCTCGCGGACTGAACGGCCGCCTGATCAGTGCCGGAATGCCGGGAACTGTGCCCGCGCATGGGACGCTGTGCCCTGCGGGCCGTCGCGCGCCAGCGCCGGACCGCGCACGTGCGCACGACGAGCCAGAGGAGAGCATCCTGAGTACCGCGCTTCCGCCCGAGTCCGACGTCCCCGTCCCGGCAGGTCCCGGCCCCCGCGCCGTCCTGTTCGACATGGACGGCACCCTCGTCGACTCCGAGCCCTACTGGATGCTCGCCGAGCGCGAGATCGTCGCCGAGCACGGCGCGACGTGGACCCACGAGGACGCGCTCGGCGCCGTCGGGCAGGCCCTGACGACCACCGGTGCCATGCTGCGCGACGCCGGCGTGCCGCTCGAACCGGACGAGATCGTCGCGTGGCTGGTGGCCCGCGTGAACGAACAGCTGCGCGAGCGCGTGCCGTGGCGTCCCGGGGTGCTGGAGCTGCTCGGCGACCTGCGTGCCGCGGGAGTCCCGTGCGCGATCGTCACCATGTCCTACCGCAGCCAGGCCGAGGTCGTGGCCGGCGGAGCCCCCGAGGGCACCTTCACCCACCTCGTCACCGGCGACGAGGTGACCCACGGCAAGCCCCACCCGGAGCCGTACCTCGTGGCTGCCGGGCTGCTCGGCGTGCGGCCCGAGGACTGCGTGGCCATCGAGGACTCGGGGCCCGGCATCACGTCCGCGCTCGCGTCGGGCGCCCGCACGCTCGGTGTGCCGGCCGAGGTGCCCGTGCCGGCGCGCCCGGGCCTCAGCCGCGCCGCGTCGCTCAAGCAGGTTGACCTGGAGGTGCTGGGCCGGATCGCCGCGGGCGAGGTCGTCGACCTGCTCGGCGACTGAGCCACCGGCCCGGTCCCGGCCCCGGCTCGGCCCGTGGCGGGCCGGGCCGGGCTCAGCCCGTGATCCCCAGCCGCAGCGCGACCGCGCCCTCGGGAACCTCCGGCGGCGTGCCGCCGAACTCCGGGCACAGCGCCTGGTGCGCGCACCATCCGCAGAGCTTGGACCGGCGGGGCTTCCACTCGCCGCTGCGGGCCGACTCCTCGATCGCCGACCAGACCGCGCGGATCTTCTGCTCCGTGTGCTCCAGGTGGGCGGTCGTCGGCTCGCCCCGCAGCACCTGGCCGTCGCCCAGGTAGACGAGCTGGAGCATCTTGGGCAGCACGCCTCGCTCGCGCCACAGCACCAGGCCGTAGAACCGCATCTGGAACACGGCCGACGACTCGTAGCCCGGACGCGGCGACCGGCCCGTCTTGTAGTCCACGACCCGCACGGCGCCGTCCGGCGCGACGTCCAGGCGGTCCACGATGCCGCGCAGCAGCGGCCCGCCGTCGAGCTGGGACTCGACCAGCAGCTCGCGCTCGGCCGGCTCCAGCCGGTTCGGGTCCTCCAGCGTGAAGTACGTGCCCAGGAGCGAACCCGCACCCGCGAGCCAGCCCGCGCGGTCCTGCCCGTCCGGGCCCACCCCGTCCGTGAACAGCGACGCGTACCGCTCGTCCGCCTCCAGCAGCCGGTCCCACTCGCCCGGCAGCAGGTCGTGCGCGGCCGCCAGCGTGCGCTCACCGAGCGGCGCGTCGTACAACCGCTCCAGCACGGCATGCACCAGCGTGCCCCGCGCGGCCGCGGCCGACGGCGGCTCCGGCAGCCGGTCCACGGTGCGGAACCGGCACAGCAGCGGGCACTGCATGAAGTCGTTGGCGCGCGACGGCGAGAGAGCGGGCGGCCGCGAGGGAGCCGTCACGACCGCCGCCGCGCCCGTCTCGGTCGCCACGTCCGGCCCCGGGGTTACCTCCGTCGTCGTCATGCCCCCACCCTAGGGGCGGCCACCGACATCCTCCGGGAGCTGTCCACAGCGTGCCGTCTCCACCCGGGCGGACGGCCGGATAGGTTGGACCGGTGACCACCTCGGAGCCCGCCTCCACTCCCGCACCGCCCGCCCCGCAGCGCTCGAAGGGGTTCGTCGTCGGCCGCGTCGCCGGCGCGCCCGTGATCATCACCCGGTCCTGGTTCCTCGCTGCCCTCATCCTGACCGTCCTGTTCGTGCCCAACGTCCAGGCGATCGCCCCCGGGCTCGGCGCCGGCGCCTACCTGGTGGCCTTCGTCTTCGTCCTGCTCCTGTTCGCGTCCGTGTTCCTGCACGAGACCGCGCACGCGCTCGTGGCCCGGGCGCGCGGCCAGAACGTGACCGAGCTGGCCGTCACGCTCTGGGGCGGCCACACCGCCTACACCGGCGGCCTGGGCCGACCGCTCGACGGCTTCCTCGTCGCCGTGGTCGGGCCGCTGACGAACCTGGCGCTCGCGGCCGGCTTCTGGCTCGCCTACCAGGCCTCGCCGGTGCTGAACGTGCCGACGCTCCTGCTGTACGCGGGAGCCGTCTCCAACGCGTTCGTCGGCGTGTTCAACCTGCTGCCGGGCCTGCCGCTGGACGGCGGGCAGATCCTCGAGTCCTTCGTCTGGGCGGTCACGGGCAGGCGCACCACGGGCACGATCGTCGCCGGCTGGGTGGGCCGCCTCGTCGCCGTCGGCGTGCTGCTGTGGGCGCTGGTCCTGCCGCTCGTGCAGGGCACCAGCCCCAACCTCACCACCGTGCTCTGGTCGGCGCTGATCGGCGCCTTCCTCTGGGCGGGGGCCGGTGCGGCGATCGCCAACGGCCGGCGGCGCGAGGCCGTCGACGCGCTGTCCGCGCGGTCCCTCGCCGCCCCCGCGCTCGTGGTGCCGCTCGGCTCGACCGTCACAGAGGCGCTGGCGGCGCGCGCCGCCGCGGGGGCCGGTGCGGCAGCGCACCGCATCGTCGTCGTCGGCCACGGCGACCTCCCGCTCGCGGTGGTGGACGACGCCGCCGTCGCCGCCGTGCCCGCCCAGGCCCGGGACCTGACCCAGGTCGACGCCGTGGCGGTGCCCTTCGTCCACGGGTCCCAGGTGGACCCCGAGCTGGCCGGCACGCGCCTCCTGGAGCACCTCGCGCGCAGCTCCGGCGGGGCGCGGCTGGTCCCCGTCGTCGAGGCCGGCCGCGTCACCGGGGTGCTCGACCTCGCCGACGTGGCGCGCGCGATCCGCGGGACCTGAGCCGGCCGGGTGCACCGTCGCCCGCGGCGCTCCGCCGCGGCGGCCCGCCGGCGGACGCGGGGGCCCGGCCCAGCGCCTAGGATTGTCCGTCGTGACCACACCCACCGATATCCCGACCGCCACCGGCGCCGAGCTGCGCCGCGGCCCGTTCCGCGTGGGCGACAAGGTCCAGCTCACCGACCCCAAGGGCCGCCTGCACACCATCACGCTGCAGCCCGGCGGGACGTTCCACACGCACAAGGGCTACTTCAAGCACGAGCAGATCATCGGGCAGCCCGAGGGCACCGTGGTGGTCAACACCGCGGAGATCGAGTACCTGGCGCTGCGCCCGCTGCTCGCCGACTACGTCCTGTCGATGCCGCGCGGTGCCGCCGTCGTCTACCCCAAGGACGCCGCCCAGATCGTCGCGATGGCGGACATCTACCCGGGCGCGCGCGTGGTCGAGGCCGGGGTGGGCTCCGGTGCGCTGACCATGTCGCTGCTGCGTGCCGTGGGCGACGCGGGCCACGTGCACTCCATCGAGCGGCGCGAGGACTTCGCGGCCATCGCCCAGGGCAACGTCGAGACGTTCTTCGGCGGGCCGCACCCGGCGTGGCAGCTCTCGGTCGGCGACCTGGCCGACGTGCTGCCCGAGGTCGCCGAGCCCGGCTCGGTCGACCGGGTGGTGCTGGACATGCTCGCACCCTGGGAGAACGTGGACGCCGTCGCCGCGGCGCTCGCCCCCGGAGGCGTGCTCGTCTGCTATGTGGCCACCACGACCCAGCTTTCGCGCACAGCAGAAGACCTGCGTGCCGACGGCCGGTTCGCCGAGCCGGCGGCCTTCGAGACGATGGTCCGCGGGTGGCACCTGGAGGGTCTGGCCGTGCGACCCGAGCACCGGATGATCGGCCACACCGGCTTCCTGATCACCGCCCGCCGGCTGGCTGACGGCGTGGTGCCGCCCGAGCGGAAACGGCGTCCTGCCAAGGGTGCGTACCCCACGGCGCCCGAGGCGGAGTGGACGGCGGAGGACCTGGGGGAGCGGGCCGTGTCCGACAAGAAGGTCCGCAAGGTTCGTCGTGACCTGGGCGTTGCGCCGCAGGACGGAAGCATCCCGTCCGCGTGAACGGCCTGTAACGATCGAGTACCTCGGACGTCTCAAACGGGTGTTCTTACTCCCGGTGTGTCGGTGACTGTGCTTAGAGTGCTGTTCTCGGAGGCGTTTGCGTCATATGGTCGCCTCCCGGGCCCTACGAGAGGGGATGTCATGACCGAGAACACGTCAGGATACAACCATCCCGAGAACGAGTCTTTGCCGAGCCGCGACTACGAGCGCCAGATCGCCCTCCTCTCAGCCAAGAACGAGCGCCTCGCGGAAGCCCTCCGCGCGGCGCGCGACCAGATAGTCGAGCTGAAGAAACAGCTCGACGACCTTGCCAAGCCGCCGGGGACGTACGCCGTCTTCCTGGGGGCCCACCCCGACGGGTCGGTGGACATCTCCTCGGCCGGCCGCAAGATGCACGTGTCCGCCAGCCCCAGCCTGGACGTGACCCGCCTGAGCCCGGGCCAGGAGGTGAAGCTCAACGAGGCGATGACGGTCGTCGGCGCCGGCGACTACGAGCGCACGGGCGAGCTGGTCACCGTGAAGGAGATGCTGGGCGGCGACCGCGTCCTCGTGGTCGGCCGCGCGGACGAGGAGCGCGTGGTGCGCCTCGCCGGCTCCGTGATGGACGTGCCCCTGCGCGTGGGTGACTCGCTCACCGTCGACACGCGCAGCGGCTTCGTGTTCGAGGTCGTGCCGAAGTCCGAGGTCGAGGAGCTCGTGCTCGAAGAGGTCCCGGACATCGAGTACGAGGACATCGGTGGCCTCGGCCCGCAGATCGAGGCCATCCGTGACGCGGTCGAGCTGCCGTTCGCGCACCCGGACCTGTTCCGGGAGCACGGGCTGCGCCCGCCCAAGGGCGTCCTGCTGTACGGCCCGCCCGGCTGCGGCAAGACGCTGATCGCCAAGGCGGTGGCGCACTCCCTGGCAGGGATGGTCGCCCGCGCCAACGGGGGCAACCCCGAGGTGAAGAGCTACTTCCTCAACGTCAAGGGCCCGGAGCTCCTGAACAAGTACGTCGGCGAGACCGAGCGGCACATCCGCCTGATCTTCGCCCGCGCACGGGAGAAGGCTGGCCAGGGCATGCCCGTCGTGGTCTTCTTCGACGAGATGGAGTCGCTGTTCCGTACCCGCGGTACCGGCCTCTCCTCCGACGTCGAGACGACGATCGTCCCGCAGCTGCTCGCCGAGATCGACGGCGTGGAGCGGCTCGACAACGTCATCGTGATCGGCGCGTCCAACCGCGAGGACATGATCGACCCCGCGATCCTGCGCCCCGGACGCCTCGACGTGAAGATCAAGATCGAGCGGCCGGACGCCGAGGGCGCCAAGGAGATCTTCGGCAAGTACCTCACCAAGGAGCTGCCCGTCCACGCGGAGGACCTGGCGGAGTACGGCAACAACGTCTCCGAGGCGCTGGACGGCATGATCACCTCGGTCGTGGAGCGCATGTACTCCGAGGACGAGGAGAACCAGTTCCTGGAGGTCACCTACGCCTCCGGTGACAAGGAGACCCTCTTCTTCAAGGACTTCAACTCCGGTGCCATGATCCAGAACGTCGTGGACCGGGCCAAGAAGAACGCGATCAAGGACTTCCTGGCCACGGGGCAGAAGGGCATCCGCGTCGAGCACCTGCTCACCGCCTGCGTCGACGAGTTCAAGGAGAACGAGGACCTCCCGAACACGACCAACCCGGACGACTGGGCCCGCATCAGCGGCAAGAAGGGCGAGCGCATCGTCTTCATCCGCACCATCGTCCAGAAGAAGGGCGAGGGCGCCACGCCCCGCACCATCGACACCGTCCAGAACACCGGCCAGTACCTCTGACAGCCATCGGGACAGGGTCCGTGTCCGCCGCCCGGCGGACGCGGACCCTGCCTCACCAACGGGACTACTCCGGCATAGGGTGGTGGACGTGAGCGTGCGTCGAGTGATGGGCATCGAGACCGAGTACGGAGTGCTGCAGCCGGGTCGTCCCCTGGCCAACCCCATGCTGCTGTCCAGCCAGGTGGTGACGACCTACCGGGCCATCTCCACGCGGACCGAGGGCACGGGGGGCCGGGCCCGCTGGGACTACGACGACGAGGACCCGCTGCAGGACGCGCGCGGGTTCCACCTCGACCGTGCCTCGGCGCAGCCGTCGATGCTGACCGACGACCCGGCGCGGCCGGCGCCGTCGGGCCCCGTGACCGGGCAGGTGCCCGTCGTGGAGCCCGGGCTGCCGGGCCGCGGGCGGCGCCGGTCGGGCTCCACGCAGGAGGTCGAGCGGCCGGCCACGGAGGAGTACGACGACCCCAGTGCCGCCAACGTGATCCTCACCAACGGCGCGCGCCTCTACGTGGACCATGCGCACCCCGAGTACTCCTCGCCGGAGGTCATGACCCCCGAGGACCTGGTGCGCTGGGACGTCGCCGGCGAGCGCGTGATGCTGTCCGCGCTGCGGGAGCTGGCCGGCTTCCCGGGCAGCGAGGTGGTGCTCTACAAGAACAACGTGGACGGCAAGGGAGCCAGCTACGGCACGCACGAGAACTACCTCGTGAACCGGTCGCTGCCGTTCACGACGCTCGCCGAGCTGATCACGCCGTTCCTCGTCACGCGGCAGGTGTTCACGGGTTCGGGCCGTGTGGGGCTGGGGGCGACCAGCGGCACCGCCGGCTACCAGATCTCGCAGCGCGCCGACTACATCGAGGCCGAGATCGGTCTGGAGACCACGCTGCGCCGGCCGATCGTGAACACGCGCGACGAACCGCACGCCGACCGGCAGCGCTGGCGGCGCCTGCACCTCATCCTCGGCGACGCCAACCTGATGGAGGTGCCCACCTATCTCAAGGCGGGTGCGACGTCGCTGGTGCTGTGGGTGCTGGAGCACCTCGACGAGCTGGCCGAGGCGGGCGTCGACGCCCGCGGTGAGCTCGGCGCGCTGCGGCTGGCCGCCCCGGTGAGCGACGTGCAGAAGGTCTCGCGCGACCTGACCCTGTCCGTCCCGCTCGACCTGGCCGACGGGCGCACGATGACGGCGCTGGAGATCCAGGGCGAGGTCGCGGACGTCGTGCGGCGCTCGCTCAAGGTGCTCGGCACCGACGCGGAGTCGGACGCCGTGCTGGACCGCTGGGCGTCGGTCGTGGAGCGTCTGGGCACCGACCCGGCCTCCTGCGCGCGCGAGGTCGAGTGGGTCGCCAAGCTGCGGCTCCTGGACCGGCTGCGCTCGCGCGACAACCTGGAGTGGGACCACCCGCGGCTGCACGCCATGGACCTGCAGTGGTCCGACGTGCGGCCCGAGCGCGGCATCTACC
Source organism: Promicromonospora sp. NPDC052451 (assembly GCF_044547525.1). Taxonomy (NCBI): domain Bacteria; kingdom Bacillati; phylum Actinomycetota; class Actinomycetes; order Micrococcales; family Promicromonosporaceae; genus Promicromonospora; species Promicromonospora sp. NPDC052451. Next base: position 34,919 of record NZ_JBIUAP010000004.1, on the reverse strand, counting down.
ACCGCCTGCTCGCCAAGGGCGCGGTGGACCGGATCGTCGACGAGGAGAGCGTCGCGCGGGCGGTGCTCCACCCGCCGGTCGACACCCGCGCGTACTTCCGCGGCGAGGTGATGGCCCGCTACGGCGGCCAGGTCTCGGCGGCGAGCTGGGACTCGGTGATCTTCGACGTGGACGGGTCCCAGGCGCTCCAGCGCGTGCCGATGCTCGACCCGACCCGCGGGACCAGGCATCACATCGGGGCGCTGCTCGACGCGAGCCCGGACGCGGGGGCGCTGCTCGACGGACTCTCCGGGCGGAGGTGACCTTCGATGTCAGTGGTACCGCCTAGGGTCGGCCACTAGGGTCAAGCTCCAGGGTCAGGGCCTAGGCTTCAGGACCAGCGTTACGTCAGAGAATCACCAGGAGGCGATCATGGCCGGTCAGGAAAGAATCAACCCGTCACACGAGGACCGCACTCCGGACGACGACGCCGAGACCCCGGCGCCCGCCGCCGCGGCACCGCAGAAGGACGACGACGAGGTCGACGCCCTGCTCGAGGAGATCGACGAGGTGCTCGAGACGAACGCCGAGTCGTTCGTGCGCGGATTCGTCCAGAAGGGTGGGCAGTGAACCTGAACGCAGACCGCACCGCAGGCCGACTCCCGGACGCCTTCCTGCGTCCGGGATCGTCGTCCTTCGTGGACTTCCTGGCCGAGCACGCCCCCGACCGGCTGCCCGGGAACCGCGTCATGCCCGCGGGCGTGACCGACCCGGCGACCCTGTCCCCGCACGCCACCACGATCGTGGCCCTGACCTTCGACGGCGGCGTCCTGCTGGCAGGTGACCGCCGTGCCACCGCAGGGCCCATGATCGCCAGCCGCAGCATCGAGAAGGTGTTCCCGGCCGACGAGTACTCGGCGGTCGGCATCGCCGGCTCGGCCGGCATCGGGCTGGAGCTGGTGCGCCTGTTCCAGCTCGAGCTGGAGCACTACGAGAAGATCGAGGGCTCGCTGCTGTCCCTCACGGGCAAGGCGAACCGGCTGGCCACCATGCTGCGCGGCAACCTCGCGATGGCGATGCAGGGTCTGGCCGTGGTGCCGCTGTTCGCGGGCTACGACCTGGACAAGGGCATCGGCCGGATCTTCAGCTACGACGCCACCGGCGGCCGGTACGAGGAGCACGAGCACCACGGCGTGGGCTCGGGATCGCTCTTCGCGCGGGGTGCCCTGAAGAAGCTGTGGCGGCACGGGATGGACGCCGACGAGGCGGTCCGGGTCGCGGTGGAGTCGTTGTACGACGCCGCGGACGACGACTCGGCGACGGGCGGACCGGACACCGTGCGCGGCATCTTCCCGGTGGTCGCGGTCGTGTCCGCGGACGGGTACGAGCGCGTCGAGGACGCAGAGGTCTCCCGCGTGGCGGAGCAGATCGTGGCGCAGCGCCGAGACAGGGGGTACCTCGCATGAACATGCCGTTCTACGTCTCGCCCGAGCAGCTGATGAAGGACCGGGCGGACTTCGCCCGCAAGGGCATCGCCCGGGGCCGGTCCGTGGTGGTGCTCGCCTACGAGGGCGGTATCGCCTTCGCGACGGAGAACCCGTCGCGGGCCCTGCACAAGATCTCGGAGATCTACGACCGCATCGCGTTCGCGGCCGTGGGCAAGTACAACGAGTTCGAGAATCTGCGGGTGGCCGGCGTGCGGTACGCCGACATGCGCGGGTACTCCTACGACCGGTCCGACGTGACGGCGCGCGGCCTCGCCAACGCGTACGCGCAGACGCTGGGCACGGTGTTCATCACCGAGTCCAAGCCGCTCGAGGTCGAGATCGTCGTGGCCGAGGTGGGCGCCCAGGCCGCGGACGACCAGATCTACCGGCTCACCTACGACGGCACGGTGGCCGACGAGCACGGCTTCGTGGTCATGGGCGGCCAGGCGGAGCAGCTCGGCCGGCGCGTCAAGGAGGGGTGGCGGGCGGACCTGTCGCTCGGGGAGGCGCTCCGGCTGGCCGTGGCGGCTCTCGGCTCGGGCGAGGGTTCGACGCCGCGCACCATCGAGGCGGCCCAGCTCGAGGTGGCGGTGCTGGAGCGCGACCGCCCGCGCCGGGCGTTCCGCCGGCTGAACCGGCAGGTCCTGGCGGACCTGCTGGCGCAGGGCGACGACGCTCCGCCGACCGACGCGAAGCCGGTCCCGGAGGGTGGCCCGCCTGAGCCGGGCACGCCGGAGCAGCCCACCGGCGAGCAGCCGACCGAGAAGCAGCCGACCGAGGAAGAGCCCACCGAGCCCACCGAGAAGCCGACCGGGAACAAGCCCGACGACGGGCCGGAGGCGTCCGGCACCTCGTCCGGGACCGACCACTAGCAGCGCGTTCCGCGAACGGGGAGGGGAAGTCCATGGACCGTAGGATCTTCGGTCTCGAGACCGAGTACGGCGTGACGTGTGCCGCTGACGACGGGCGTGGTCTGTCCGCCGACGAGGTGGCCCGCTACCTGTTCCGGAAGGTGGTGGCGTGGGGCCGTTCCTCGAACGTGTTCCTGAGGAACGGCTCCCGCCTCTACCTCGACGTGGGTTCGCACCCGGAGTACGCGACGGCCGAGTGCGACGACGTGCGCCAGCTCGTCGCCTACGACCGCGGCGGTGAGCGCATCCTGGAGGGCCTGGTCGCGGACGCCCAGCAGCGCCTGGAGCACGAGGACCTGCCGGGCAAGATCCACCTGTTCAAGAACAACACCGACTCGGCGGGCAACTCGTACGGGTGCCACGAGAACTACCTGGTGCGCCGGTCGGGGGACTTCTCGCGGCTGTCCGACGTGCTGGTGCCGTTCCTCATCACCCGGCAGATCCTGGTGGGGGCGGGCAAGGTGCTCTCGACGCCCCGGGGTGCGGTGTTCTGCCTGTCGCAGCGGGCCGACCACATCTGGGAGGCGGTCTCCAGCGCCACGACGCGCTCGCGGCCCATCATCAACACCCGCGACGAGCCGCACGCGGACGCCGAGCTGTACCGGCGCCTGCACGTGATCGTCGGCGACTCGTCGATGGCCGAGCCCACCACGATGCTCAAGGTGGGCACCACGGACCTGGTGCTGCGGCTGGTCGAGGCCGGTGTGCCGATGCGGGACCTCACCCTGGAGAACCCGATCCGGGCGATCCGGGAGATCAGCCACGACCGCACCGGCAAGCACGCCGTGACGCTGGCCAACGGCCGCACCATGACGGCCGTCGAGATCCAGTCGGAGTACTACGAGCGGGCGCGGGAGCTGGTGGAGGCCAACCTGGAGGTCACGCCGGTGGTCAAGCAGGTGCTCGACCTGTGGGAGCGTGGCCTGCGCGCGCTGCAGACCGAGGACCTGACGCTCGTGGACCGGGAGCTGGACTGGGCCATCAAGCTCAAGCTGATCCGCCGCTATCAGGAGAAGCACGGCATGGGCCTGGACGACCCGCGCATCGCCCGGCTCGACCTGGCCTACCACGACATCTCGCGCACGGAGGGGCTGTACAACCTGCTCGCGGCCCGGGGCATGGTGGAGCGGGTCACCACGGACCTGGAGGTCTTCGAGTCCACGGCGGTGCCGCCGCAGACCACGCGGGCCAAGCTGCGCGGCGACTTCGTCCGGGCCGCCCAGGAGGCGCGCCGGGACTACACGGTGGACTGGGTGCACCTCAAGCTGAACGACCAGGCCCAGCGCACGGTGCTGTGCAAGGACCCGTTCAAGAGCGTGGACGACCGGGTGGAGCGCCTCATCGAGAGCATGTGACCGAACGCGTGCCCCGGGCGCTCGTCGTGGACGGGTCCCGGGGCACGCCCGTGTCCGTGGGAGACTTGCGCGAGTGAGCTCCTGGGTCCGTGTCGTCGCCGGTGCACTGGCCGCGGCGGTCATGACCGGGACCGCCGCGTGCGCCCCCGCCTCCCTGCCGGTCGAGGTGGGCCCGGCGCCGTCGTCGTCGGTGTCGCAGGAGCCCGTGCAGGTGACCGGGGCGAACGGCGCACCGCCCACGCTGGAGTACGACAAGCCGTTCGACGTGGTCCGGTCCGGTTCGCGCACGGTCTGGCCGGGCACCGGCGACATGCTCGAACGGGACGACCCCGTGCTGCTGAACCTGTACGCCGAGGACGGTCGCGACGGCACGGAGCTGCAGAACACGTTCCGCACGGCGCCCGCGGCGTACACGATGACCGAGTCGTCGCTCGGCAACGACCTCTTCGAGGCGCTGGAGGGTCAGCGGGTCGGCGCCCGGCTGTCGCTCCTGGACGAGCAGGACGGCGTGCCGGTGCTGGTCGTGGTCGACGTGCTGCCCGCGCGGGCGTCCGGCACCGCGGGCGAGCCGCCCGGCAAGGGGCTGCCGCAGGTCCGGCTGGACGACCTCGGTGCGCCCACGGTGCGGGTCCCGGACGCCGAACCGCCGTCGGACCTGGTGGTGCACCCGCTGATCCGCGGGGCCGGGCCTCAGGTCCGGGCGGGGCAGATCGTGACGGTCGAGTTCACGGCCGTGCGCTGGAGCGACGGGAGCGTGGTCGACACGACGTGGACCGAGGGCACCCCGCCGCAGTCCGCGGAGATCGGCATCGGCAAGCTGGTCGAGGGCTGGGACCAGGGGCTCCTGGAACAGACCGTGGGCTCCCAGGTCATGCTGGTGGTGCCGCCGGACAGCGGCTACGCCGACACCACGAGCCGGCTCGCCGGCGAGACGATGGTGTACGTCGTCGACATCCTCGACACGCACCAGGCGGTCGCAGAGGACGAACCCCGGCAGGCCGGGGACGAGAAGACACAGGAAGAGGAGGGCTGATGTCCGTCGCGATCCGTGTGATCCCGTGCCTGGACGTCGACGCGGGCCGGGTGGTCAAGGGCGTCAACTTCGCGGACCTGCGTGACGCCGGGGACCCGGTCGAGCTCGCGGGCCGGTACGACGCCGAGGGCGCCGACGAGCTGACGTTCCTCGACGTGTCCGCCTCGTCGGGCGACCGCGCGACCATGGTCGACGTGGTGCGGCGCACCGCCGAGCAGGTGTTCGTGCCGCTCACCGTGGGCGGCGGCGTGCGCTCGACCGACGACGTGGACCGGCTGCTGCGCGCCGGCGCCGACAAGGTCGGCGTGAACACCGCCGCCATCGCACGGCCGGAGCTCATCGCCGAGATCGCGCAGCGCTTCGGCTCGCAGGTGCTCACCCTGAGCGTCGACGCGCGCCGCGTCACCGGCGACGTCACCACGCCGTCGGGCTACGAGGTCACCACGCACGGCGGGCGCCGGGGCACGGGGATCGATGCCGTCGAGTGGGCCGAGCGGGCGGCGAAGCTGGGCGCGGGGGAGATCCTGCTCAACTCGATGGACGCCGACGGCACCACCGCCGGGTTCGACCTGGAGATGCTCCGCGCGGTGCGCGAGCGGGTGCACGTGCCGCTCGTCGCGTCCGGCGGGGCCGGCACGCCGGAGCACTTCGTCGAGGCGGCACGCGCCGGGGCGGACGCCGTGCTGGCCGCGTCGGTGTTCCACTTCGGCGCGCTCACCGTGGGGCAGGTCAAGGACGCGATGCGGGCCGCCGGCCTGGAGGTTCGCTGACACCGGACGGGCCGCGCCCGGACGGGCGGTTGACCTCAACATAGGTTCAGGTCGTAGCGTCGTCGACGCCCAGGGCGAAATACCGTCGAATCGATTCCCGGGCCGTGAGAAAATCAGAGCACCCCCCGAGAAGCGAGGTCTTGCCGTGCCCCCAGACGCCCCGCGCACCGCACCGATGGCCCTCACCGGCTCTCGTGTCCGGCGCTCGCTCGCCCTCATGTGGCGCGGCATGCGCGCCCACCCCGGCCTCTACGTCCTGGCCGTGGGCGCGTCGGGCCTCTTCGGGGCCCTGACGGTGGCCGTCAGCCGGGCGGTCGGCTGGGCCACCGACACGGTGGTGGTCCCCGCGATCGCAGGCGACGAGTCCGCCCGCGACCGGATCTGGCTCGCCGGGTTCGTGCTCGCCGCCGTCGCGCTGTCGCTCGCCCTGGCCGTGGCCGGGCGGCGCATCTGGGCCGGGTACGGCGTGGTCGCCATCCAGGCCGACCACCGCACCGCCCTGACCCGGCAGTACCTGCGCCTGCCCGGGTCCTGGCACCGCGCCCACCCGGCCGGCCAGCTCCTGAACCACACCACCTCGGACACCGAGGCCGCCACCGGCGTCTTCAACCCGCTGCCGTTCGCGCTCGGCGTCGTGGTCATGATCGGCGTCGCCGTGGGCATGCTCCTGGCCGTCGACCCCTGGCTGGCCCTCGCGGCGCTCGCCGTCATCCCGATCACCGTCGCCGTCAACGCCGTCTACCAGCGGCACATGTCGCCCGCGGTCACCCGGGCGCAGCGGCTGCGCGGCGACGTCGCCGACGTCGCGCACGAGAGCTTCGAGGCGGCCCTCCTGGTCAAGGCCCTCGGTACCGAGGGGCGCGAGGAGAGCCGGTTCGACGCCCGCACGCAGGAGCTGCGCGCCGCGAACGTCCGCGTCGGCATCGTCCGCTCGCTGTTCGACCCCGTCATCCAGACCCTCCCGGCGGTCGGCACCCTGCTGGTGCTCGGCATCGGCACCTGGCGCGTCGCGACCGGGGACATCGTGGCGGGCGACGTCGTCACCGCCGCCTACCTGCTCACGATGATGACCGTGCCGGTCCAGGCCTTCGGCTGGGTGCTCGGTGAGCTGCCCCGCGCCCTGGTCGGCTACGAGCGCATCGCGCAGGTCGTCGACTCCACCGGCGCGCTCGCGTACGGCGACGCCCGGCTGCCCGCCCGTCGCGGCGGGCTGGCCGTCCGGCTGGAGGGCGTCGGCGTCGACGTCCCTGCCACCGGTGGCGCGCTCGGCCGGACCATCACGCTGCTCGACGGTGTGGACGTGGCCGTCGAGCCAGGTGCCACCGTGGCCGTCGTGGGCAGCACCGGGGCCGGCAAGACCACGCTCGTGAGCCTCCTGGCCCGGCTGTCGGACCCGACGCGCGGTCGCGTGCTCCTGGACGACGTCGACGCGCGGACCCTCGCCGACGGCGAGATCCCCGCCCATGTCGCCCTCGTCACGCAGACCACGTTCGTCTTCGAGGACACCGTGCGCGGCAACGTCACGCTCGCCGACCCGGGCGCCCCCGGCTCGCCGTCCGACGACGAGGTGTGGCACGCCCTGGAGCTCGCCCGCCTCGCCGACACCGTGCGCGGGCTGCCGGGCGGCCTCGACGCCCCGCTCGGCGAGCGCGGTGCCAACCTCTCCGGCGGTCAGCGTCAGCGGCTCGCCATCGCGCGCGCCCTGGTGCGTGCGCCGCGCCTGCTCGTGCTCGACGACGCGACCAGCGCCGTCGACCCGCGGGTCGAACAAGAGATCCTGCGCGGCCTCGCCGACGACACGGCGGGCGCCGGACCCGGCCGCGGCACGACGGTGATCATGGTCGCCTACCGGATGTCGTCGGTGGCGCTCGCGGACCGTGTGGTCCACGTCGACGGCGGGCGGGTCGTCGACACCGGAACGCACGCCGAGCTGATGGCGCGCGACGCCGGCTACCGCGAGCTCGCCACCGCCTACGAGGCGGAGACGGAGCGCCGCGAGCAGGAGCGGGCCGACGCTGCCGCGGCGGGCGGCGACGTGGGCGGCGACGTGGGCGACGGCGTGGGCCGCGACCTGGGCGACGCGCTGGACGACGAGCTGGAAGAGGTGTCCCGATGACCGCGACGACCGACGCACCCGAGGCGGACGGCACGGACGTCCCCGAGGACCTGCTCGACGCCGACGGCGCCCGCATCGAGTCCGCCAGCCGCCTCGGCGTGCTGGCGACGCTGCGGCGGGGCATCGAGCTCAGCCCCGAGATCACCCGCGGGCTGTGGCTCACCCTCGGCCTGGCGGCTCTGGCGGCGGCCGGCCGCGTGGTGGTGCCGCTCGCGGTGCAGCAGACCATCGACGTCGGCATCCTGGCCGACGGCGGGCCCGACGCGGGGCGGGTGGCGCTCCTGGCGCTGCTCGCCACGGGTGCGCTCGTGCTGGCCGGGCTGTGCGCGGCGCTGGTGAACGTGCGCCTGTTCCGCTCGGCCGAGGCCGGGCTCGCGACGTTGCGCACCACGGCGTTCCGGCACGTGCACGACCTGTCGACCCTCACGCAGAACACCGAGCGCCGCGGCGCGCTGGTCTCGCGCGTGACCAACGACGTGGACACGGTGTCGCTGTTCGTGCAGTGGGGCGGCATCATGCTGCTCGTCAACGTGCTGCAGGTGATCGTGGCGACCGCTCTGATGCTGGTCTACTCGCCGATCCTGACCGCAGTGGTGTGGGTCGCCTTCGTGCCGATGTTCCTCGTGATCCGGTACGGGCAGAAGTACGTGAACCGTGCCTACACGCTGGTGCGCGAGCGCGTCGGCGCGATGCTCGGCGCCGTCTCGGAGTCGGTGGTGGGTGCAGAGACGGTGCGCGCGTACGGCGCCGCCGAGCGCACGGGCCGCCGCATCGGCGACGCCGTCGAGGCCACCCGCAGCGCCCAGGCCCGGTCGCAGGTGCTGGTCGCGGCCACGTTCTCCTCGGGCGTGCTGATCTCCAACCTGGTGCTGGCGATCGTGGTGGTCGTGGGCACGCTGCTCGGCGTGGGCGGCGGGCTGACGGCGGGCCAGCTCGTCGCGTTCCTGTTCCTCGTGCAGCTGTTCACGGGACCGGTGCAGATGGCCACGGAGATCCTCAACGAGCTGCAGAACGCCGTGGCCGGCTGGCGGCGCGTGATCGCCGTCATCGAGACGCCGGTGCAGGTGGCCGAGAAGCCGGGCGCCGTCGCGCAGGAGCGGGGGCCTGCCCACGTGACGCTGCGGGACGTGCGGTTCGCCTACCCGGGCGGACCCGAGGTGCTGCACGGCGTGACGCTGGACCTGCCGCCGCGCACCAAGGTCGCCGTGGTGGGCCAGACCGGTTCCGGCAAGACCACCATCGCCAAGCTGGTCACGCGGCTCATGGACCCGACCTCGGGTGCCGTGGAGCTCGACGGCACCGACCTGCGCGACCTCTCGTTCGCCTCCCTGCGTGAGCGCGTGGTGCTGGTGCCGCAGGAGGGCTTCCTGTTCGACGGCACCGTGCTCGACAACGCGGCCTACGGGCTGCGCGCGCCGGACGCCGACCCGCGGGCCGCCGTGGAGCGGGCCTTCGCCGAGCTCGGGCTCCTCGACTGGGTGGCCGACCTGCCCGACGGGCTGGACACCGCGGTGGGCCAGCGCGGCGAGGCGCTCTCGGCGGGGGAGCGGCAGCTCGTCGCGATCGCGCGCGCCTACCTCGCGCAGCCGGACCTGCTCGTGCTCGACGAGGCGACCTCCGCGGTGGACCCGGCGACCGAGGTGCGGATCGCGCGGGCCCTGGACTCGCTGACGGCGGGCCGTTCCACCATCACGATCGCGCACCGGCTCTCGACCGCCGAGGCGTCCGACCTCGTGGTCGTGGTGGACCAGGGGCACGTCGCCGAGGTGGGCCCGCACGAGGAGCTGGCGGCGGCGGACGGCATCTACGCCCGCATGCACGCGAGCTGGGTCTCCCAGACCCGCTGACCAGATCTCGGGCCCGGTGGGGGCGGGGGTCGCGGACGTGGCAGGATTCTCTGGTGCCCGAAGTTCTAGATCCCACGATCGCAGCCCGGCTCAAGCGGGACGACGCCGGCCTGGTGGCCGCCGTCGTCCAGCAGCACGACACGGGCGAGGTGCTCATGGTCGGCTGGATGGACGACGAGGCGTTGCGCCGCACCCTCACCGAGGGCCGGGTGACGTTCTGGTCGCGCAGCCGCCAGGAGTACTGGCGCAAGGGGGACACGTCCGGGCACGCCCAGTACGTCAAGGCCGCGAGCATCGACTGCGACGGCGACGCCCTGCTGGTCCGCGTGGACCAGGTGGGAGCCGCCTGCCACACGGGCACCCGCACGTGCTTCGACGCCGGCGGTGACCTGGGCGCGGTGGTGGGCGAACGCGACCAGCAGGACGAGGAGACCCGGTGACCCAGCTCGACAGCCAGCCAGCCACCCACGAGGCGAGCCCGGCGACCGCGCCGGCCGACCTGCCGTGGGGCCGCACCTGGCCGAGCCTGCCGGAGTTCCGCGCGATGGCCGCCGACCGCCGGGTGATCCCGGTGGTCCGCCCGCTGCTGGCCGACGACGCGACGCCCGTCGGCCTCTACCGCACGCTCGCCGGGAGCCGGCCCGGCAGCTTCATCCTGGAGTCCGCCGAGTCCGGGGTGTGGGCGCGGTGGTCGTTCGTCGGCGTCGCATCCCGCGCGACGCTGACCAGCGACCGGGGACGGGCCGTCTGGACCGGTGACGTGCCGGTCGGCATCCCGACGCAGGGCGACGTCGTCGACGTGCTGGAGGCCGCCCTCGACGCGCTGCGCACGCCCGGCGTGGCCAACCTGCCGCCGCTCACCGGCGGTCTGGCGGGCGTGCTCGGGTGGGACGTCGTGCGGCACTGGGAGCCCACGCTGCCGGCCACCGCGCCGGACGAGGTGGGTGCGCCGGAGCTCGCCCTGTGCCTCGCGACCGACCTGGCCGTGGTCGACCACCGCGAGGGCACGGTCTGGCTCGTCGCCAACGCGATCAACGCCGACGCCACCGACGACCGTGTCGACGAGGCCCACGCGGACGCCGTGGCCCGGCTGGACGCCATGGAGGCCCGGCTCGCCGCCGCCGGACCGCGTGTCACGTCGGTCGTGGCCGAGGTCCCGGAGCCGGAGCTGGAGTTCCGCTCGACCCGCCAGGAGTTCGAGGACGCGGTGCTCGCCGGCAAGGAGGCGATCCGCGACGGCGAGGTGTTCCAGGTGGTGCTCTCCCAGCGCCTCGACCTGGACTGCCCGGCCGACCCGCTGGACGTGTACCGCGCGCTGCGGACCATCAACCCCAGCCCGTACATGTACTACTTCCACCTGGCCAAGCCGGACGGCACCGAGTTCTCCGTCGTGGGCTCGAGCCCGGAGACGCTGGTCAAGGTCGACGACGGCCACGTCACCACCTACCCGATCGCCGGTTCGCGGCCGCGCGGCGCGCACCCGGAGGAGGACGCCGAGCTCGGCGAGGAGCTCCTGGCCGACCCCAAGGAGCGGGCCGAGCACATCATGCTCGTCGACCTGTCCCGCAACGACCTGGTCAAGGTCTGCGAGCCGACCAGCGTCGAGGTGGTCGAGTTCATGAAGGTGCGGCGGTTCAGCCACATCATGCACATCTGCTCCACCGTCGTGGGCCGGCTCCGTGCCGGCCGCAGCGCCCTGGACGCGCTGCGGGCGACGTTCCCGGCCGGCACCCTGTCGGGTGCGCCCAAGCCCCGGGCCATCGCCCTGATCGACGAGCTGGAGCCCGCCTCCCGCGGCATCTACGGCGGCGTGTGCGGCTACTTCGACTTCGGCGGCAACATGGACATGGCCATCGCCATCCGCACCGCGTACATCTCCGGCGGCCGCGCCAGCGTCCAGGCGGGCGGCGGCATCGTGGCCGACTCGGTGCCCGCCCTGGAGTACGCCGAGTCGCGGAACAAGGCCGCCGCGGCGGTGCGCGCCGTGCAGCTCGCCTCCCGGCTGGCGCCGCTGCGGACCTCCGGAGGTGCCGAGTGACCCGGACCCGCACCGTCCTGGCGCTGCTCGTCCTGGGCGCGCTCACCTTCGGCACGGGGTCGCCCACCTGGGTGACCACCACCGTCGCCACGGCGCTGGAGCCCGAGGTGGCCGTCGCCGCCGCGGGGACCTCGGCGGCCCCCGGCGTCGGCGCCGGGGCGCTCGTGCTGCTCGCCGCTGGGATCGCGTGCGCCCTCACGGGGCGGGTGGCCCGGTACGTGGCCCTCGTCGTCGCTGCCGCGGCCGGCGTCCTGGTGGTGGTCAGCACGCTCGCCGTCGTCGCCGACCCGACCCCGGCGGCCACCGCTGCCGCGTCCGCCTCCAGCGGTGTCACGGATCTCACGTCGCCCGTCGTGCTGACGGCGTGGCCGTGGGCCGCCGTGGCCACCGGTGTGCTGGCCGTCGTCGTCGCCGTCTGGGGCGGCGTGGCGGCCCGCGGCTGGGCGGCGACGTCCGGGCGGCACGAGCGCGCGGGCGCGCCCGCTGCGGGCGGCCAGGCCGCCCCGGGCACCCAGCCCGCCGCCGGCGCCGGCACGACGGAGCCCGGCGCCGGGCCCCACCCCGGGCCCGGCGGCGAGCCCGACGGCGAGATCGACCCCCACGACGCCTGGGACGCCCTGTCCCGCGGCGACGACCCGACCGGGCGCTGACCCCCGGGCCGCTCACCTGCCGGTGAGCGGTTAGGCTGAGCGCGTACCGCACGACACGAAAGGCACCCACCTGCGATGACCGAGAACAAGCCCGAGATCGCCTACCTGCCGCCGGCGGTCCCGCCGCACAACCACGGCCACACGGTCGCTGCGTGGGTGACGATGGTCGGTATCACGCTGGGCGTGCTGATCTCCTCGTGGGGTGTCATCGTGGCGCAGACCTCGTCCTCCTGGGGCGTCGTGTTCGTGCTCGGCTTCGTCGTGATCGGTGTCTCGCTGATCGCCGGCCTGGTGCTGCGCAACCTGGGGCTCGGTCAGAAGAAGGTCCAGCGGTAGGTCCGCCATGACCGAGCTCGCGATGGCCGCAGCGCCCCGCTCCCACCCCCGCAACAGCCTGGGGGTGTGGTCGCTGGTGCTGGGCATCGCGTCGGTCGTGCTGGCGCTCGGCGCCCTCACGGGCGTGCCCGCCATCATCCTCGGCAACCAGGGCCGGCGCGCCGTGCGGGCCGGCGAGGCCGACAACGAGGGCATGGCGCTGACCGGCGTCGTGCTCGGCTGGATCTCGCTGGCCATCCTGGCGGGCGTCATCGTGCTGGTGGTCGCCCGCTTCCTGGCGGGTGGGACCCATTCTTGAGCAGGCCGGGAAGCAGGCCGGGAAGCCCGCCGCCCCGGCGGCTGCCGGGAACGGCGGCCTCCCGCGGGCGCTCCGGGCGCCGCTGCTGACCGGTGCCTCCGTCGCGGCGGCCACGCTCCTGCTGGCCGTCCGCGACCCGCACGTGCGCGGTTCCTACGGGTTCTGCCCGCTGCTGGAGCTGACCGGCCTGGCCTGCCCGCTGTGCGGGGGCCTGCGGGCCACGCACGACCTGGCGCACCTCGACCTCGCGGGCGCGTGGTCGGCCAACGCCCTGTGGACCGTCGCCGCCCCCGTGGTGGTGGCCCTCTGGGTGGCCTGGCTGGTGTCCGCTGCCCGCGGGCGGCCGGTCCGGGGGCTGTCGAGCACCGCGGGCTGGGTCACCCTGGGCGTCGCGCTCGCGTTCTTCGTGGCCCGCAACCTCCCCGCGCTGCAGCCGTACCTGACCCCCTGGCTCTGATCCCGGCGCGACCAGAGCGGGATCCGACCGGGATCTGACGAGGCGTCGTCTCACGGTCCGGGAGTGGTCAGGACCACACCCCGGCTCCGCCTACGATGGCGGTGGGGGCGGACGTCCGCGGCGGGCACGCACACCGGCGTGCCGGGCGGCGAGCAGCCGAGCAAGCAGATCAGTCAAGCGTTCGAGGCGTATGACGAGAACAGAGCAAGGCCACGGGGAGGCTCATCACATGTCGGTCCTGGAGGACATCGTCGCGGGGGTTCGTGAGGACCTCGCGGAGCGTGAGGCGAGGGTGTCTCTCGACGCGCTCAAGGAGCGCGCCGCCGCGGTGCCCGGAGCCCTCGAGTGCGTCGGCCGGCTCAAGCAGGCGGACGCCGTCTCGGTGATCGCCGAGGTGAAGCGGTCGAGCCCCAGCAAGGGCTCGCTGGCGCCGATCGCCGACCCGGCGGCACTCGCCGTCGAGTACGAGACCGGCGGCGCGTCCGTGATCTCGGTGCTCACGGAGCAGCGCCGGTTCAACGGTTCGCTGGCCGACCTGGACGCGGTGCGCGGCCGGGTGGACATCCCGGTGCTGCGCAAGGACTTCGTGGTCACGCCCTACCAGGTGTGGGAGGCGCGCGCGCACGGCGCCGACCTCGTGCTGCTCATCGTGGCGGCGCTGGAGCAGACCGTCCTGGAGTCGCTCGTCGAGCGGGTGCACTCCCTCGGCATGACCGCCCTGGTGGAGACGCACAGCCTCGAGGAGGTCCGCCGGGCGGTCGACGCCGGGGCCCGCGTGATCGGCGTCAACCACCGCAACCTCAAGACCCTCGAGCTCGACCGGGGCCTGTTCAGCAGCCTCGCCGAGTACATCCCGGACGACGTGGTCAAGATCGCGGAGTCCGGCATCCGCGGCCCGCACGACGTGATGGACATGGCGCGTGCCGGGGCGGACGCCGTCCTGGTGGGCGAGGCGCTCGTGACCGACGGCGCCCCGCGTGCCTCGGTGGCCGACCTGGTCGCGGCGGGCTCGCACCCGTCGCTGAAGTCCGTCCGCCCGTCCTGACCCCGCTGCGAAAGGAACCCAGGTGACCGACGTGAAGCTTGCTGACGTCTCCGGCCCGTACTTCGGGCAGTACGGCGGACGGTTCGTGCCCGAGGCGCTCATCGCCGCGCTCGACGAGCTGGACACCGAGTTCCGCAAGGCGGCCGGCGACCCGGCGTTCGCGGCGGAGCTGCAGCGCCTGCACCGTGAGTACACGGGCCGGCCGAGCCCGTTGACCGAGGTGCCGCGGTTCGCCGCGCACGCGGGCAACGCGCGGGTGTTCCTCAAGCGGGAGGACCTCAACCACACCGGCTCGCACAAGATCAACAACGTGCTGGGCCAGGCCCTGCTGGTCAAGCGGATGGGCAAGAAGCGGCTCATCGCGGAGACGGGGGCGGGCCAGCACGGCGTCGCCACCGCCACCGCGGCCGCCCTGATGGACCTCGAGTGCGTGGTCTACATGGGCGAGGAGGACACGCGCCGCCAGGCCCTGAACGTGGCCCGCATGCGCCTGCTGGGCGCCGAGGTGGTGCCGGTCAAGATCGGGTCGCGCACGCTCAAGGACGCGATCAACGAGGCCCTGCGCGACTGGGTCGCCAACGTCGAGACGACGCACTACCTGCTGGGCACCGTCACGGGCCCGCACCCGTTCCCGGAGATGGTGCGCCAGTTCCACCGGATCATCGGCGAGGAGGCGCGCGAGCAGATCCTCGAGCGCGCCGGGCGCCTGCCCGACGTGGTGGCGGCGTGCGTGGGCGGCGGGTCCAACGCGCTGGGCATCTTCAACGCGTTCCTCGACGACGAGGGCGTGGACCTGTACGGGTTCGAGGCCGGCGGCGAGGGCATCGGCTCCGGCCTGCACGCCGCCCGGTTCAGCGGCGGCGCGCCGGGCGTGCTGCACGGTGCCCGCTCCTACCTGCTCCAGGACGACGACGGGCAGACCCTGCCCAGCCACTCGGTGTCCGCCGGCCTGGACTACCCGAGCGTCGGCCCGGCCCACGCCTGGCTGCACGACCTGGGTCGCGCCACGTACGAGCCCGTGACCGACGACGAGGCCATGGAGGCGTTCCGCCTGCTGTGCCGCACGGAGGGCATCATCCCGGCCATCGAGTCGGCGCACGCCCTGGCGGGCGCCCTGCGGGTGGGCCGGGCCGCGGCGGACGAGGGGCGCACGGGGCCGGACGGCGAGCCGCTGCTGGTCCTGGTGAACCTCTCCGGGCGCGGCGACAAGGACGTGGCCACGGCGGCCAGGTGGTTCGGGCTGCTGGAGGGCGGCGCGGCGGCCGAGGAGCTGGAACGACAGGAGGGCCGGGGATGAGCACCGTGACCGAGGCGGCGGGTACGCCGCGCACGACGTCGCCGACGGCCGAGCTGATCGACCGGCTGCGCACGCAGGAGGACCGGCCCGCGCTGGTGGGCTACCTCCCCGTGGGCTACCCGACCGTGGAGCGGTCGATCGAGGCCCTCAGGACGATCATCGACCACGGCGTGGACGTCATCGAGCTCGGCATCCCGTACACCGACCCCGTCCTGGACGGCCCGGTGATCCAGGCCGCGGCGCAGGGCGCGCTCGACGCCGGTGCGCGGGTCCGCGACGTCTTCCGGGTGGTGCGGGCGCTGACCGACTACGCGCCGCACGTCCCCGTGCTCGTCATGACCTACTGGAACCCGGTGCTCAAGTACGGGGCGGACGCGTTCGCGCGCGATCTCGCGGCCGCGGGTGGCGCCGGGCTGATCACGCCGGACCTGATCCCGGACGAGGGCGCCGACTGGCTGGCGGCCAGCGAGGCGCACGGGCTGGACCGCGTGTTCCTGGTGGCCCCGAGCACCACCGCGGAGCGGCTGCGGCTGACGGTCGACGCGTCGCGCGGCTTCGTCTACGCCGCCTCGCTCATGGGGGTGACCGGCGAGCGTGCCCAGGTGGGCTCGCGTGCGGAGCAGCTCGTCGCGGACACGCGTGCCGCGGGCGCGGCGAACGTCTGCGTCGGCCTGGGCGTCTCCAGCGGGGCACAGGCCGCCGAGGTGGGCCGCTTCGCGGACGGTGTCATCGTGGGCTCGGCCCTGGTGCGGCCGCTGCTGGCCGAGGGCCCGCTGGACGACGCCGCATGGGCGGCCCGTCTCACGAATCTGGCCGAGGTGACGGAGGACCTCGCCGCCGGGGTACGGTCGGCTCGCGCCACCGCACCCGCCGGCGCGACCGCCGTCCCCGGAGAGGTACCGTGACGCTGCTGACCGCACTGCCGGCCGCCCTGGTGGCCGACCTGGCCGCCGAGGCGTCCGCAGTGCTGCCCGCAGCGAGCGAGGTGGCCGCCGGGATACCCAGTCCCGCCGAGCACACCTGGTACCTGGGCATCTTCCCGCTGCGGGCCTACGCGCTGTCGATCCTCGCCGGCATCGTGCTCGCGGTGTGGCTGACGGCCCGGCGGTGGAGGGCCCGCGGCGGCAACCCCGAGGACGTGCTGGAGATCGCGTTCTGGGCGGTGCCGTTCGGCATCGTCGGCGGGCGTCTCTACCATGTGCTGTCCTCGCCCGACCGGTACTTCGGCGAGAACTTCTCCGGCGGGGGCGACCCTGTCGCGGCGCTCTACGTCTGGGAGGGCGGCCTGGGCATCTGGGGCGCCGTCGCGCTCGGCGCCGTCGGCGCGTGGCTCGGCTGCCGCAGGCAGGGGGTGCGGTTCTCGTCGTTCGCCGACGCCGTGGCGCCCGGCCTGCTCGTGGCGCAGGCCGTGGGCCGGCTCGGCAACTGGTTCAACCAGGAGCTGTACGGGCGGCCCACCGAGCTGCCCTGGGGTCTGCACATCGACACCGGATACCTGGTGACCAACCCGGCCACGGGCGTGCCGTACCCGGAGGGCACCCTGTTCCACCCGACGTTCCTGTACGAGCTCCTGTGGAATCTCGTGATGGCCGGAGCCCTGCTGTTTCTCGACCGTCGGTTCAAGTTGGGTCATGGGCGGGTATTCTGGGCGTACGTCCTGCTCTACACTCTCGGACGGGTCTGGATCGAGATGCTCCGCATCGACGATGCGGAGGTGGTGCTGGGGCTCCGCCTCAACGTCTGGACCTCGATCCTGCTGGGCCTGGCAGCCCTGGTGGTCTCGATCGTGCTGGCTCGGAGGTTCCCCACCAGGGAAGAGTCGGTACGGCTGCGGCCGCAGGACGACGAACCGCCGCTCGGCCCGCGTGCCGAGCCGGCACCTGACCCAGCAGTTGCAGGGACCGGTGAGGCCGAGGCCGAGCCGGAGGAAGGCAAGACAGCAGCAGTGGAGGAGTCCGACGCGGACGCCTCCGCGCGCACCTGAGGGGCGCGGCCGCCGGGACCACCGGACGACGAGCCCCCTGACCGACCGGGCCGCCGTCGTCCCGGACCACCGCAAGACTGCGCCCGGCGTGCCGGGCGCCTGTGAGGACCCATGACCAAGCCGTTGCTTGCACAGAAGGTTGGGCTGCCCGCGCAGAGGACGGACGGCGGCCTGTACGACCCGGCGGCCGAGCACGACGCGTGCGGCGTCGCCTTCGTGGCGACCCTGCGTGGCACGCCCGGGCGTGACATCGTCGACGCCGGGCTGACCGCCCTGCTGAACCTCGACCACCGCGGTGCGGTGGGCGCCGAGGAGGACAGCGGCGACGGCGCCGGGATCCTGACCCAGATCCCGGACGCGTTCGTCCGCGACGTGGTGGGCGTCGACCTGCCGCCCGCCGGCATGTACGCCATCGGCACGGCGTTCCTGCCGACCGACGACGCCGAGCGTGACGCCGTGGTGCGCCGCGTGGAGGCGCTGGCCGCCGAGGAGAAGCTCGACGTGCTGGCCTGGCGCGACGTGCCGGTGGACGCCGGGATCGTCGGCCCGACGGCGCGCGCGTCCATGCCCGTGTTCCGCCAGATCGTGGTGGCCGACCCCTCGCGGAGCCTGTCCGGCATCGACCTGGACCGCCGCTGCTACCGCCTGCGCAAGCGCGCCGAGAACGAGGTGGGCCTGTACTTCGCGTCCCTCAGCGCCCGCACCCTGACGTACAAGGGCATGCTGACGACGGCGCAGCTCGAGCCGTTCTTCCCCGACCTGTCGGACCCGCGGTACGCCACCGAGCTCGCGCTGGTCCACTCGCGGTTCTCCACCAACACGTTCCCGTCGTGGCCGCTGGCCCAGCCGTTCCGGCTGCTGGCCCACAACGGCGAGATCAACACCGTGCGCGGCAACCGCAACTGGGTCGCGGCGCGCGAGGGCACCATGGAGTCCGACCTGCTGGGCGACCTGAAGCCGCTGCAGCCGGTGTGCTCGCCGGGTGCGAGCGACTCCGCCAGCTTCGACGAGGTGCTGGAGCTGCTGCACCTGTCGGGCCGCTCCCTGCCGCACTCGGTGCTGATGATGGTGCCGGAGGCCTGGGAGAACAACACCGGGATGGACCCCGCGCTGCGGGCCTTCTACCAGTACAACGCGAACCTCATCGAGCCGTGGGACGGCCCCGCCTCCCTCACGTTCACCGACGGCACCCTGATCGGCGCCGTGCTGGACCGCAACGGCCTGCGCCCCGGGCGCTGGTGGGTCACCGAGGACGGTCTGGTCGTGCTGGCCTCCGAGGCCGGCGTGCTCGACATCGACCCCGCCACGGTGGTCCGCAAGGGCCGCCTGGAGCCCGGCAAGATGTTCCTCGTCGACACCGGCTCCGGCCGCATCGTCGAGGACGAGGAGGTCAAGTCCGGCCTCGCCGCCCGCCACCCCTACGGGGACTGGATCCGCGAGCACTCCGTCCACCTCGACGAGCTGCCCGAGCGTGAGCACGTGGCGCACAGCCCGGCGTCGGTGCGCCGCCGTCAGCGGGCCTTCGGGTACACCGAGGAGGAGCTGAAGGTCATCCTGTCGCCGATGGCGACCACCGGCGGCGAACCGCTCGGTGCCATGGGCTCCGACACCCCGGTCGCGGTGCTGTCGCAGCGCCCGCGCCTGCTGTTCGACTACTTCACGCAGATGTTCGCGCAGGTGACCAACCCGCCGCTGGACGCGATCCGCGAGGAGCTGGTCACGGCCATCGGCAGCGCCATCGGCCCGGAGCCGAACCTGCTGGCCGACCTGCCGGAGCACGCCCGCAAGCTCGTGCTCGGCTTCCCCGTGCTGGACAACGACCAGCTCGCCAAGGTGGTGCACGTCGAGCGCGACCGGGAGCTGGAGGGCCTGTTCCACGCCGAGACCATCCCGGGCCTGTACGACGTGTCGGGCGGCGGCGCCGCGCTGCTGTCCCGCCTGGAGCAGATCTTCGCCGACGTCGACCGGTACGTGGAGGAGGGCGCGAGCTTCCTCGTGCTCTCGGACCGTGACGCCACCTCCGAGCTGGCGCCGATCCCGTCGCTGCTCCTGACCAGCGCCGTGCACCACCACCTGGTGCGCAAGCACACCCGTAACCGGGTCTCGCTGGTGGTGGAGGCCGGTGACGTGCGCGAGGTGCACCACGTCGCGCTGCTCATCGGCTACGGGGCGGCCGCCGTCAACCCGTACCTCGCGATGGAGACCGTCGAGGACCTGGCCCGCCGCGGCTACCTGGACGTCACGCCCGAGAAGGCCGTGGCCAACCTCATCAAGGCGCTCGGCAAGGGCGTGCTCAAGGTGATGTCCAAGATGGGTATCTCCACGATCATGTCCTACCGGGGCGCGCAGATCTTCGAGGCGATCGGCCTCTCGCAGGACCTGGTCGACGACTACTTCACCGGCACCACCTCGCGCCTGGGCGGCATCGGCCTGGACGTCATCGCGGCCGAGGTCGCGGCGCGGCACGCCGAGGCGTACCCGCCGTCCGGCAACAAGAAGCCGGGCGAGCGCCTGACCACGGGCGGCGAGTACCAGTGGCGGCGCGACGGCGAGGACCACCTGTTCGACCCCGAGACGGTGTTCCGCCTGCAGCACGCCACGCGCTCGGGCCGGATGGACATCTTCCGGCAGTACACGCGGCGCGTGGACGAGCAGTCGAACCGCCTGATGACGCTGCGCGGCCTGCTGCGCTTCAGCCCGGACCGCGAGCCCGTGCCGATCGACGAGGTCCAGCCGGTCAGCGAGATCGTCAAGCTGTTCAACACGGGCGCCATGTCCTACGGCTCCATCTCGGCCGAGGCGCACGAGACGCTCGCCATCGCGATGAACCGCCTGGGCGGCCGGTCCAACACGGGCGAGGGCGGCGAGGACCCGGAGCGCCTGTACGACGACGAGCGCCGCTCGCGCGTCAAGCAGATCGCGTCGGGCCGGTTCGGGGTGACCGCGGAGTACCTGACCCAGGCCACGGACATCCAGATCAAGCTCGCCCAGGGCGCCAAGCCCGGCGAGGGCGGTCAGCTGCCCGGGCCCAAGGTGTACCCGTGGGTGGCCAAGACCCGCCACTCGACGCCGGGCGTCGGCCTCATCTCGCCGCCGCCGCACCACGACATCTACTCGATCGAGGACCTGGCCCAGCTCATCCACGACGCGAAGAACGCGAACCCGGACGCGCGCGTGCACGTGAAGCTGGTCAGCGAGTTCGGCGTGGGCACCGTGGCCACGGGCGTGTCCAAGGCGCACGCCGACGTCGTGCTCATCTCGGGGCACGACGGCGGTACGGGCGCCTCGCCGCTCACGTCGCTCAAGCACGCCGGCACGCCCTGGGAGATCGGCCTGGCCGAGACCCAGCAGACGCTGGTGCTCAACGACCTGCGTGACCGCATCGTGGTGCAGGTCGACGGCCAGATGAAGACGGGTCGCGACGTGATCGTCGCGGCGCTGCTCGGCGCCGAGGAGTTCGGTTTCGCGACCGCGCCCATGGTGGTCTCGGGCTGCGTCATGATGCGCGTCTGTCACCTGGACACCTGCCCCGTGGGCGTGGCCACGCAGAACCCCGAGCTGCGCAGCCGGTTCACCGGCAAGCCGGAGTTCGTCGTGAACTTCTTCGAGTTCATCGCCCAGGAGGTGCGCGAGCACCTGGCGGCGCTGGGCTTCCGCAGCCTCCAGGAGGCCGTGGGCCAGGTGCAGGTGCTCGACACCCGCAAGGCCGTGGACCACTGGAAGGCCCAGGGCCTGGATCTGGCGCCCGTGCTCGCGCGGCCGCAGCTCAAGGAGGGCTCGTCCCTGCGCCACACCACGGCGCAGGACCACGGCCTGGCGCGGGCGCTGGACAACCAGCTCGTCGCGGCAGCGGCCCCGGCCCTGGAGCGCGGGGAGCGCGTGCGGATCGACCTGCCCGTGCGCAACGTGAACCGGACGGTCGGCACCATGCTCGGCCACGAGGTGACCAAGCGGTACCGCGGCGAGGGCCTGCCCGACGACACGATCGAGGTGGTCCTGACCGGGTCGGCCGGCCAGTCGCTGGGCGCGTTCCTGCCCCGGGGCATCACCCTGCGCCTGTTCGGTGACGCCAACGACTACGTCGGCAAGGGCCTGTCGGGCGGCCGCATCGCGGTGCGCCCGGACAAGGCGGCCGTCCTCGGCGGCGCCGACGTCATCGCGGGCAACGTGATCGGCTACGGCGCGACGTCCGGCGAGGTCTACCTGCGCGGGCGCGTGGGGGAGCGGTTCGGTGTGCGCAACTCCGGCGCCACCCTGGTCGCGGAGGGCGTGGGCGACCACGCCTGCGAGTACATGACGGGCGGCACCGTGCTGGTGCTCGGCCCCACGGGCCGCAACGTCGGCGCCGGCATGTCGGGTGGCACCGCGTACTTCCTGGACCTGCGGGTCTCCCGGGTCAACCAGGCGGCGCTGGAGGCGGGCGAGCTCGCCGTCGCCGTCCTGGACGACGCCGACTGGGAGACCGTGCGCGGCCTGCTGGAGCGGCACCACGCCGAGACCGGCTCGGCCGTCGCGGCGGAGCTCCTGGCCGACCCCGAGACGGCACGCGGGCGGTTCAGCCGCCTGCTGCCCCCGGGCTGGGCGCGCGTGCGCCTCGCCCTCGCCGAGGCGGAGGCCGCCGGCACCGACATCTCGGGCACGTCCCAGTGGGACCCGTCCGTGTGGAACCAGATCATGGAGGTGGCACGTGGCTGACCCCCGAGGATTTCTGAAGGTCCGGGAGCGGGAGCTCCCGCCGAACCGGCCCGTCGAGGTGCGCCTGCGGGACTGGAAGGACACGCACGCCCACCGGGCGGAGGGCCAGCCCTTCCTCAAGGAGCAGGCGGGCCGCTGCATGGACTGCGGCGTGCCGTTCTGCCACCAGGGCTGCCCGCTGGGCAACCTCATCCCGGACTGGAACGACCTGGTCTGGCGCGGACAGTGGGCCGACGCGATCGACCGGCTGCACGCGACCAACAACTTCCCGGAGTTCACGGGCCGCGTGTGCCCGGCGCCGTGCGAGTCGTCCTGCGTGCTGAGCATCAACCAGCCCGCGGTGACCATCAAGAACGTCGAGGTCTCGATCATCGACGAGGCGTTCGCCCGCGGCCTGGTCACCCCGCACGTGCCGGAGCGCCTCACGGGGTCGACGGTCGCCGTCGTCGGCTCCGGCCCGGCCGGGCTGGCCGCGGCGCAGCAGCTCACGCGCGCCGGCCACACCGTGGTCGTCTACGAGCGCGACCCCGCCATCGGGGGCCTGCTGCGCTACGGCATCCCGGACTTCAAGCTGGAGAAGTCGCACATCGACCGTCGCCTCGCCCAGATGGAGGCCGAGGGCACCCGCTTCCGCCCGGGCGTCACCATCGGCGAGGACATCAGCTGGGACGCGCTGCGCCGCCGGTTCGACGCCGTCGTGGTCGCCACGGGTGCCACCGTGCCCCGTGACCTGCCCCTGCCGGGGCGGGACCTGGCCGGCATCCACTTCGCCATGGACTACCTGACCCCCGCGAACCACGCGGTGGCCGCGGGCACGCCGGACGTGCTGCCCGAGGGCGCCCCGTCGGCGGCCGGCAAGCACGTGATCATCATCGGCGGCGGCGACACCGGCTCGGACTGCCTCGGCACCGCGCTCCGTCAGGGCGCCGCGAGCGTCACCACCCTGGCCATCGGCAAGAAGCCGCCGCTGGAGCGTCCCGCGCACCAGCCGTGGCCGACCGACCCCATCCTGTTCGAGGTCTCGACCTCGCACGAGGAGGGCGGCGAGCGCACCTACCTGGCCTCGACGGTCGAGTTCCTGCCGGACGCCGACGGCAACGTCCGCGCCCTCAAGGTCGCCGAGACGCAGTACCTCCCCGACGGCCGCCGCGTGCCGGCGCCCGGCACAGAGCACGAGATCCCAGCGGACCTGGTGCTCGTGGCCATGGGCTTCACCGGTCCCGAGACCGGCGTCCTGGAGGAGCAGACCGGCGCGGAGATCACGGATCGTGGCCTCGTGGCGCGCGGCGACGACTACGCCGCTAGCCTGCCGGGTGTGTTCGTGGCCGGCGACGCGGGCCGGGGACAGTCCCTCATCGTGTGGGCGATCGCGGAGGGCCGCGCCGCGGCCGCAGCCGTCGACACCTACCTGCAGGGCAGCACCGAGCTGCCCGCCCCGGTGCGCCCGCGCACGCTCGCTCTGCGGTCGTGACCCGAGAACCGTTCCGGGAGTTGTACACCACCACAGGGCGCTGCGGCGCCCACCATGCCTAGGCTGGAGACATGCGCAGAGCCAAGATCGTGTGCACCATCGGACCCGCCACGGAGAGCCCGGAGAAGCTCCGGGAACTCGTAGACGCCGGCATGAACGTGGCGCGGATCAACCGCAGCCACGGCGAGCAGGAGGCGCACGCGGCGGTCTACCGACACGTGCGAGAGGCCGCGAAGGCCGCAGGGAAGTCGGTCGCCGTCCTGGTCGACCTGCAGGGACCCAAGATCCGGCTCGGCCGGTTCGCGGGAGACGAAAAGCATTTCTTGAACAAGGGCGACACGTTCACCATCACGACCGAGGACATCCTCGGCAACCGTGAGATCGTCTCGACCACCCACAAGGGCCTGGCCCAGGACGCCCAGGTGGGCGACCCGCTGCTGATCGACGACGGCAAGGTGCGCGTGCGCGTCACCGCCGTCGAGGGCCCGCGCGTCATCACCGAGGTCGAGGTCCCCGGGCCCGTCTCGAACAACAAGGGCATCAACCTGCCCGGCGTCGCGGTGTCGGTGCCGGCCCTGTCCGACAAGGACGAGTCCGACCTGCGCTGGGCCCTGCAGCTCGGCGCCGACTTCATCGCGCTGTCGTTCGTGCGGTCCGCCAAGGACTACGAGGACGTCCGCCGCGTGATGGAGGAGGAGGGCCGCACGGTCCCCGTCATCGCCAAGATCGAGAAGCCGCAGGCCGTGGAGAACCTCGCCGAGGTCATCGCCGCGTTCGACGGCGTCATGGTGGCGCGCGGTGACCTGGCGGTCGAGATGCCGCTGGAGCAGGTGCCGCTGGTGCAGAAGCGGATCGTCGAGATGGCGCGCCGCAACGCCAAGCCGGTCATCGTGGCCACGCAGGTGCTGGAGTCGATGACCACGTCGCCGACGCCGACCCGCGCCGAGGCCTCGGACTGCGCCAACGCGGTGCTCGACGGCGCCGACGCGGTCATGCTGTCCGGCGAGACGTCGGTCGGCGACTACCCGATCGTCACCGTGCAGACCATGGCCCGCATCATCGAGGCCACGGAGGAGGCCGGCCGGGAGCGCATCGCGCCGCTCGGCTCGACGCCGCACACCCGCGGTGGCGCCATCACGCGGGCCGCCGCCGAGATCGGCGAGACGCTCGGGGTGAAGTACCTCGTGACGTTCACGCAGTCCGGTGACTCCGCCCGGCGCATGTCCCGCCTGCGCTCGTCCATCCCGCTGCTCGCCTTCACGCCCGAGCAGCACGTGGCCAACACGCTCGCGCTGACGTGGGGCACCAGCGAGTACCTGGTGCCCAAGGTCGACACGGTGGACGCCATGGTGGCCCAGGTGGACCTGACCCTGCAGGAGCAGGGCCTGGCCGAGAAGGGCGACACGGTCGTGGTGGTCTCGGGCGCGCCGGTCGGCGTCCCGGGCACGACCAACTCGATCCTGGTGCACCGCATCGGCTCGCACACGGAAGGCCGCACCCTGGTCTGACCGGCGCCACCCGCCGAACGGTGGCCGGACGCAGACCAGCGTCCGGCCACCGGTCTGTCTCGCCAGGGTTCTACCTCGGCGACCGGGTGTGAGATGTCGCTATTGTTCCGAACGTGAAGCGCACCTTTCCCTGGACCCGCGTCGGCTTCGCCGCCCTGGTGCTCGTCTCCCTCGGACTCGGCTCGTGGGGCCTCGCGCTCGACACCGACCACCAGCCCGGCCGCACGTGGTACGACGTCGTCTACCAGGGTCTGCAGCTCTTCGTCATGGGCGCCGACCCCGCCAGCGGTGGCGGTGAGCTCTCCTGGCAGCTTCAGGTCGCCCGCTTCCTCGCCCCCGGCACCGCGGTGTACGCCCTGTTCGAGGCGGCCCGCGTCCTGTTCACCGGGGAGCTGCGCCGGATGCGGGACCGGCGCGCGCGGGGACATGCCGTCGTCGTCGGGCAGACCGATGCCGCGGACACCGTGACCGCCGCGCTCGAGGCGGCCGGGCACCGCGTGCTGCGCGCCGCCGACGCCTCGGGCCTGCTCGACGCCGGGCTGCCGGGCGCGACCGTCCTGTACGCGTGCGGCGACGACAGCACCGACGCGACCGCCAACGTGCTCACCGTGGCCGAGGCGGAGGAGGCCGTCCGCCGGGCCGGCAGCGGCCCTGCCCGGCTGTACGCCCACGTCAGCGACCCGGATCTCGGCGTCGCGCTCCAGGCGCGGCACCTGAGCTGCGCCGAGCCGGGCGTGGACTTCTTCACGCTCGACGTCATCGCCGCCCAGGCGCTCGCCGCGCGCGAGGTACGTCACCTCCTGGACGCGCCCGGCGGGCCCGACCCGCTGACCCGGGTCGCGGTGGTCGGCTCGGGCGAGTTCGCCAAGGCCTTGGTGGTGGGCCTGGCCCGCGAGTGGGAGCTGGCGGGCGACGGCGTGCGCCTGGCGGTCGACCTCATGGCCGACGACGCCGTGGCGGTGGTCGAGTCGCTGCGGGCCCGCTGGTCGCCCGTGGCCGAGAAGATCGAGCTGCGCGCCGCGCCCGGGCTCGGCCGCGGCAGCCACGGGCGGCCCGACCTGGTCTACGTGTGCGACGCCGACGAGGGCACGTCGCTGCGTGTCGCCCTCACCGTGACGAACCTGTGGCACGGCGGACCCGGCTCCCTCGTGCTCCTGCTGGACGGCCTCGCGGGGCTCACGCGCGCGTTCGGCACGGAGGCCTCGCGCGTGCTCGACGACCTGGACGGCCGGCTGCGCACCGTGACCATGCGCGACCTGCTCGCCGACGTCGAGCGCGAGGAGGCGCGCGCCCACGCGGACATGTACGAGCGGATCGCGCGGTCGGTGCACCACGTGTACCTGCGCAACCAGCGCGAGCGCGGCGTCGGCTGGGGCGAGGTGCCCGCCATGGTGCGCTGGGAGGACCTGCCGGAGGACCTGCGGGCCTCCAACCGGGGGTGGGTGGTCGGTCTGCCGGCGCGCCTGGCGCGCATGGGCGCGACCATCGCCCCGCGCGACGGCGCCCCCGAGGTGGTGTTCGAGGGGGAGGAGCTGGACCGCCTGGCCGAGGCCGAGCACGAGCTGTGGGAGTCGGTCCGGGTCGCCCAGGGCTGGCGTACCGGGCCCGTGCGGGACGACGCCGCCAAGGTGCACCCGATGATCGGCGTGCCGTGGTCGCAGCTGCCCCCGGAGAACCAGGAGAAGGACCGCGACGTGGTGCGCCTGCTCCCGGAGATCCTCGCCGAGTTCGGCCTGGAGGTGGTGCGCTACGAGCGGAATCCGGTGCCGGAGCTCGCGGTGGAGGTCTGAGCGGTCCGAGCGGTGCCGGCGCCGGGGCCGAGGCCGCCGCCGGCGGCCTCGGACGCCGTGACTGCGGGAGTGCCGGGTGTGGGACTCGAACCCACACGCCCTCGCGGGCAGCGCTTTTTGAGAGCGCCGCGTCTGCCTGTTCCGCCAACCCGGCTCGGCGCTTATCGAACCACACCCCAGGACCGGGCCCCAAGCCCAGGTGCGGGAAGTAGGATGTTCCCCGTGACCGACGAGAACACCGAGAAGCTTCCCCTGGATCTGCCCCCGATGATCGACGCCGAGCCGGAGGCTGCTCCTGCCACCCCCTCGCGCCGTGCCGTCGTGGCGGAGGACGAGGCGCTCATCCGCATGGACGTGGTGGAGACCCTGCGCGAGGCCGGGTTCGACGTGGTGGGGGAGGCCGGCGACGGCGAGACCGCCGTGAACCTCGCCATCGAGCTCAAGCCCGACGTCGTGGTGATGGACGTCAAGATGCCCGAGCTGGACGGCATCTCCGCCGCCGAGCGCATCGGCAAGGCCCACGCCGCCCCCGTGGTGCTGCTCACGGCGTTCTCGCAGACCGAGCTCGTGGAGCGCGCCCGTGACGCCGGCGCCATGGCGTACGTGGTCAAGCCGTTCACCCCGGCCGACCTGCTGCCCGCCGTCGAGATCGCGATCTCGCGCTACTCGCAGATCGGCGCGCTCGAGGCCGAGGTCGCGGACCTGACCGAGCGTTTCGAGACCCGCAAGCGCGTGGACCGGGCCAAGGGCCTGCTCATGACCAAGATGGGCCTGTCGGAGCCGGAGTCGTTCCGCTGGATCCAGAAGACCTCGATGGACCGCCGCCTCACCATGCGCGAGGTCGCCGACGCCGTCATCGAGCAGGTCGGGGCCTGAGTCGTCCGTGCGGGTGCGCCGTCGGCCCGGACGCCTAGAGCGGGTGAAATCGGGGTTCGCATGTTTTCCGCCACCCGACCGAGGACTAGTGTCTGCGCGGGGCCGGCCGTGAGGCCCGGCCCCGCAGACCGCCGGGAGGAGAGAGACGTGCTCGAGATCCGTTCCGCGCGCGAGGACGACCTGCGCGCCGTCGCCGCGCTGGCCGCCGACGCCCGGGACGACTCGCCCGAGGGCGCCCAGCTCGGGGCCCAGGACACCGACCGCCTGCTGGAGCACCTCAGCGTGCTGCTCGCGGCGGGCGGGCACGTGCTGGTGGCGGACCTCGACGGCCGGGTCGTCGGCGTCGTGCTCGGCCGGGTCGTGGGTGCCTACCTGTTCGCGCGTCGCCCGAGCCTCTACCTCGACATGCTGTTCGTCGCGCCGCGGGCGCGGCGGCACGGCGTCGGGCACGCGCTCCTGCGGGCGGCCGCCGACGTCGCGGCCGAGCACGAGTGCGTCGACGTCTACTCGGCACCCGTCCCCGGCAACCGGGCGGTGCAGCGCTTCCTGGCCCGGCTCGGGTTCGCCCCCGCGGCAGGCCACCGCGTCGCGTCCGTCGCCGCCCTGCAGCGCCGCCTCGCGGCCGACGCCACGCCCCGGGACGCCGCGCACGCCGCCCGGCGGTTCGGTCGCGGGGGTATCGAGGACCTCATCGCCCGCCGGCGCCGCACCCGGTCCGTGACGGAGTCCGGCCCCATCGACATGCGCCGGGTCGGGGGCGGTGCGCCGTCGGGCCGCCGTCCCGCGCGCGCGGGCTGAGGCCCCTGCCGCGTGCTGAGCCCTCGGGCCCGGCTCAGCCGAGGATCATGCACGTCAGGCGCGAGGTGCAGATCCGCTTGCCCGCGTCGTCGGTGATCACGATCTCGTAGGACGCCGTCGTGCGGCCCAGGTGGAGCGCCGTCGCCGTACCCGTGACGTAGCCGTCCCGCGCCCCCCGGTGGTGGGTGGCGCTGACCTCGATGCCCACCGCGTTCCGGCCCGGCCCCGCGTGCGCCTGCGCCGCCAGCGAGCCGAGGGTCTCCGCGAGCACCACCGACGCGCCGCCGTGCAGCAGGCCCGCGGGCTGCGTGTTGCCCTTCACCGGGATGCGCCCCACCGCCCGGTCCGGCGCGAGCTCCAGCAGCTCCATCTCCATGCGCTCGAACAGCGTGCCCGCGGTGCCGGTGGCGTACATCGCCTTCCAGTCGATCTCGGTGCCGGTGCCGGGCTCGGACGGCGTCGCGGAAGCGCTCGTGTCAGTCATGCGGGCTATGTTGTCAGGCGTGACCTCCACAGCGCCAAGCCGCACTCCTGGAACGCCCGCGCCGGGCCGCCCTCGCCTCCTGCTGATCGACGGCCATTCCATGGCCTACCGGGCGTTCTACGCACTGCCGGACACGCTCGCGACGAGCTCGGGACAGATCACCAACGCCGTCTACGGGTTCACGTCGATGCTGACGAACCTGCTGCGCGACGAGCAGCCGACGCACCTGGCCGTCGCGTTCGACGCGGGCCGCGTGACGTTCCGTACGGAACGGTTCCCCGAGTACAAGGGCACGCGCGACGCCACGCCGGACGCGTTCAAGGGCCAGGTGCCGCTCATCAAGGAGGTGCTCGACGCGCTGCGCGTCCCCTTCGTGCAGCTCGAGGGCATCGAGGCGGACGACATCCTGGCGACCCTGGCCACCCAGGCCCGCGCGGCGGACATGGAGGTGCTGATCTGCTCGGGCGACCGCGACGCCCTGCAGCTCGTCAACGGCCACGTCACGGTCCTGTACCCGAAGAAGGGCGTGTCCGAGCTGGCCCGCATGGACCCCGAGGCGGTCGAGGCCAAGTACGGCGTGCCGCCCGAGCGCTACCCGGACCTCGCCGCGCTCGTCGGCGAGACCAGCGACAACCTGCCGGGGGTGCCCGGCGTCGGGCCCAAGACCGCGGCCAAGTGGATCACCGCGCACGGCGGTCTCGCCGCCCTGCTCGACGCGGCCGACGAGGTCAAGGGCAAAGCAGGGGAGAGCCTGCGCGCGCACCTGGACCAGGTGCGGGTGAACCGTGAGCTGAACGCGCTGCTGACCGATGTCGAGCTGCCGCTCGGCGTCGGCGACCTCGCCTTGGCGGGCTTCGACCGCGAGGCCGTGCACCTCGTGTCGGACACGCTCCAGTTCGGGCAGCTCCGCGACCGGCTGCTCGCCGTGGACCCGGCGGGCGGCACCGCCGAGGAGACGCCCGCGGGCGTCGCCGTCGAGATCGACCTGGCCGACGTCGCACCCGGGGCGCTCGGCGACTGGCTCGCCGCCCGCGGCGGCGCCGTGGGCGTGGAGGTGGCGGGCAAGGCCGTCCCCGGCGGCGGGGACGCCTGGGCCGTGGCCGTCGCGGAGCCCGGTGGCGAGGCGGTCTACGTCGACCTCACCCAGGTGGGACCCGAGGACGAGAAGGCGCTCGCGGCCTGGTTCGCGGACCCGGGGGCGGCCAAGATCCTGCACGGGGCCAAGGCGGCCTCCCACATGCTCGCGGCCCGGGGCATGGAGCTCGCGGGCGTCACGTTCGACACCGAGCTCGCGGCATACCTCTGCTACCCGGACCAGCGCGGCTACGACCTGGGCGACCTCGCGGTGCGGCACATCGGGCGCGAGCTGAAGGTCGCGGAGCCCGAGGGCGCGCAGGGTGCGCTGGACCTCTCGCTCGAGGGCGACACGGAGGGGCAGGCCGAGGCGGTGCGCGCCCACGGCGTGGCCGAGCTGGCGGAGGCACTGTCCGGCGAGCTGGCCGACCGGGACGCGACCGGCCTGCTGACCGACGTGGAGCTGCCGCTGTCGGGCGTGCTGGCGCGGATGGAACGCATCGGCATCGCCGCCGACACCGACTACCTGACCGGCCTGGAGAAGCAGTTCGCCCAGGGTGTGGCGGACGCGGCGGCGCAGGCGTACGACGTGATCGGGCGGGAGGTGAACCTGGGCAGCCCCAAGCAGCTCCAGGAGGTCCTGTTCGACCAGCTCGGCATGCCGAAGACGAAGAAGATCAAGACCGGCTACACCACGGACGCCGCGAGCCTGCAGGACCTGTTCGTCAAGACCGAGCACCCGTTCCTGGCGCACCTGCTCGCCCACCGTGACGTGTCGCGCCTGCGGGTCACGGTGGAGGGGCTGCTGAAGTCGGTGGCGTCCGACGGCCGCATCCACACCACGTTCCAGCAGACCATCGCCGCGACCGGCCGGCTGAGCTCGACCGACCCCAACCTGCAGAACATCCCCATCCGCACGGAGGCGGGCCGGCAGATCCGGCGGGCGTTCCGCGTGGGCGAGGGGTACGAGTCGCTGCTCACCGCCGACTACAGCCAGATCGAGATGCGGATCATGGCGCACCTGTCGGGCGACGAAGGCCTGATCGCGGCATTCAACTCGGGTGAGGACCTGCACCGCTACGTGGGTTCGCGGGTGTTCGAGGTGGCGCCCGCGGACGTCACGGCGGACATGCGCTCCAAGATCAAGGCCATGTCCTACGGCCTGGCCTACGGTCTGAGCGCGTTCGGCCTGTCGCAGCAGCTGAACATCGCCACGAGCGAGGCGCAGACCCTGATGGACGACTACTTCGAGCGGTTCGGCGGTGTGCGCGACTACCTGGCGGGCGTCGTCGAGGAGGCGCGGGCCACCGGGTACACGGCCACCATCCTGGGCCGGCGCCGGTACCTGCCCGACCTGACGAGCGACAACCGGCAGCGCCGCCAGATGGCCGAGCGCATGGCGCTGAACGCCCCCATCCAGGGCAGCGCGGCCGACATCATCAAGCTCGCCATGCTGCGCGTGCAGCGTGAGCTGGACGCCCGCGGGCTGACGTCGCGGCTGCTGCTCCAGGTGCACGACGAGCTCGTGCTCGAGGTGGCGCCGGGGGAGCGGGCCGCGGCCGAGGACCTGCTGCGCACCGAGATGGGCGCGGCGTTCGAGCTCACCGTGCCCCTGGACGTCTCGGTGGGCACGGGCGCCACCTGGCACGAGGCCGGCCACTGACCGCACCCGCGACGTAGAACCCTGGCGAGACGGAACCACAGCGGTTCCATCTCGCCAGGGTTCTACGTCGCCGGCGTTCTACGCCGGGGTGCGGGTGCTGAAGATCGCCGTGCCCGGGAGGTAGCGGCCGCGTTCAGGGCCCCAGCCGCCCCACACCTGGGTGTTCCAGTCGGGCCACTCCGGCTCGACCAGGTCGGTCAGGACCAGGCCCGCGGCGGCCACGTCGCGCACGTGGTCACCGATCGTGCGGTGGTACTCCGCGTACACGACGCGGTCCGCGGCGTCGGTCTCGACGTAGGGGCGGCGGTCGAAGTAGGAGCGGGTCGCCGTGAGGCCGCGCCGAGTCGGGTCGTCGGGGAACGCCCACCGCAGCGGGTGGGTCACGGAGAACACCCACCGGCCGCCCGGACGGAGCACGCGCGCGGCCTCGCGGTGCACGCGCTCCGCATCGGGCACGAAGGGCAGGGCGCCGAACGACGTGAACACCACGTCGAACGACCCGTCCGCGAACGGCAGCGCCCGCGCGTCCGCCTGGAGCCGCGGGACGGTGACGCCGGTGGCGGTGTCCAGCGCCGCGGCACCGGCCAGCATGCCTGCCGAGTAGTCGGTGGCGACCGCCCGGGCGCCCCGCGAGACCAGCCAGCGCGAGCAGTGCGCCGCACCCGCCCCGACCTCCAGCACGTCCCGCCCGGCCACGTCGCCGAGCAGGCCGGCCTCCGCCTCCGTCAGGCCCTCTGGCCCCCAGCGGAACCCGGCGTCGCCGAGGAAGTCGCGGTGCTCGTCCAGGTACTCGCCGGCGTTGGCGTCCCACCAGCTCCGGGCCGCGCCGCCGTCGTCGGGCACGTCGCGGTAGCCGAAGGACACGGGTTCGTCGTCGCTCACGGCACCATCATCCCCGGCCGCGACGGCCGCGCACGCCTTCCTGAACCGGCGGCCAACTAGCACATACACCGCGGTAACAAAAGGGTCACGATTGGATTGCGAGTCCTGGGGAGAAATACGGAAGCAACGAAAGGGCTCCTAAGGTCAGGCGCAAACGTCTGCGCGCCGTCGTGCCCGAACCCGGGTCCGGCCGGTGCGCTCGAGGAAGGAGAGTGCCATGCGTCGACGCGCTACGCGCCTTGCGGGCGGCGTCACCCTGGTGACTGCGCTCGCAGTGGCTCTGAGCGGTTGTGTCGCGAGCGAGCGGGACGCCGACGGCGGCGAGGGCGGGGGCAGTGACGGCACGTTCGTCTTCGCCGGATCGGCGGAGCCGAGCTCGCTCGACCCCGCGTTCGCCAGCGACGGCGAGACGTTCCGGGTCGCCCGTCAGATCTTCGAGGGTCTGGTCGGCGTCGAGCCGGGTACCGCCGACCCCGCCCCGCTGCTCGCCGAGAGCTGGGACATCAGCGAGGACGGCCTGACGTACACGTTCCACCTCAAGGAGGGCGTGACGTTCCACGATGACACGGACTTCGACGCCGAGGCCGTGTGCGCCAACTTCGACCGCTGGCACGACTGGACCGGCCTGGCCGCCCACGAGAACCTCTCGTACTACTACAAGGCCGTCTTCGGCGGCACGGGCGAGGACAGCCTGTACGACTCGTGCGAGGCGTCCGACGCCGCGACCGCCGTCGTCACGCTGAACACGCCGATCCCCGAGCTGATCCCGGCGCTGTCGCTGCCGTCGTTCTCCATGCAGTCGCCCACGGCGCTGGAGGAGTTCGGGGCCGACGACGTCCAGGGCACGGCCGACGCGCCGCAGCTCACCGAGTACGGCCGGGAGCACCCGACCGGCACGGGCCCGTACACGTTCCAGGAGTGGAAGAGCGGCGAGAGCGTCACGCTGGCCGCCAACGAGAACTACTGGGGCGAGGTCGGCGACGTCAAGACCATCGTCTTCACGGTGATCTCCGACGGCACTGCCCGGCGCCAGGCCCTCGAGGCCGGTGACATCGACGGCTACGACCTGGTCGCGCCCGCCGACGTCGACGCGCTCAAGGAGGCCGGCTACACCATCCTCGACCGCGACGCGTTCAACATCCTGTACCTGGGCATGAACCAGGCCGCCAAGCCGCTGGACGACATCCGCGTGCGTCAGGCGATCGCCCACGCGATCGACAAGGACGCCCTGGTCCAGGCCGCGCTGCCGGAGGGCACCACGCCCGCCACGCAGTTCGTGCCGGAGATCGTGACGGGCTACAGCGACGACGTCACGACCTACGACTACGACCCGGAGAAGGCCAAGGAGCTGCTCGCCGAGGCCGGCCAGGAGAACCTCGAGCTCGAGTTCAACTACCCGACCGAGGTCTCGCGTCCGTACATGCCGGACCCCGCCGCGATCTACGAGGCCGTCTCCGCGGACCTCGAGGAGGTCGGCATCACGGTGACGGCCACGCCGGAGCCGTGGAGCCCGACGTACATCGACACCATCCAGGGTGGCGAGAACCACGGTCTGCACCTGCTGGGCTGGACGGGTGACTACAACGACACCTACAACTTCATCGGCACGTTCTTCGGGGCGAAGTCGCTGGAGTGGGGCTTCGACGACCAGGACGTCTTCGACGCGATCAAGGACGCCCGCAACGCTCCGCTCGAGGAGCAGGAGGACGCCTACAAGAACGCCAACGAGGTGATCATGGACGCCCTGCCCGGTGTCCCGCTGGCCAGCCCGGTGCCGTCGCTCGTCGTGGCCCCCGGGGTCGAGGGCTACCCGATCTCCCCGGTGCAGGACGAGGTCTACAACGTCATCAGCCTCGGCGGTGGCGAGTAAGGGGTGACAGGTCGGCGGGGGTAAGGTTCCCTCCCGAACTACCTGGGGCGCCCACGCCTTAGGGTGAAACACCTCAGGTCGGGGGGGGGGGGGGGGGGGGGCCCCCCCCCCGCCCCGCGGGGGGGGGGGGGGCGGCCCCCCCCCCCCCCCGCCCGGGCCCCCCCCCCCCCCCGGGGACCCCCGCAAAAGCGAAAGATAAAAAGGA